>JAFRPL010000023.1 GCA_017429165.1 Clostridia bacterium | reverse complement strand
TATATATTATATATATTTATTCGCGCCCGCCCGCGCGCAATGCGCTGCGGAGCCGTAAAACGCGTCTTTTCGGGCTGTTAATTATGTGGAAAACTTTATAAAGATATGTTGATATGCGGTTTTTGGCTTAAAAACACACACGGAATGCAATAAATTTGCGCATTTGCTATTGACTTTTCGCGCATAATATGGTTATAATATACGTTGCCGTTCTGTCGGCGCGGGATTTACGGCGTTTTGCGCACTTGACGTGAACGGAAGGACATATATTTTTTTCAGGAGGACATAAGACATGCTCAGAACGTATCAACCCAAAAAGCGTCACAGAAAGAAGGAGCACGGTTTTCGCAAGAGAATGGCGGACGCCAACGGCAGAAAAGTACTTAAAAGAAGACGCGCAAAAGGCAGAGCCAGACTCACTTATTAAGGAATAAAATGGAAAAGAGCCGCAGACCCGACACCATACGGGAGAATTATCTCTTTTCCCGCGTTTATTCAAAAGGAAAAAGCTGTTTCGGCCGTTATATCGCCGTGTATTATCTTAAAGACCGCCGCGAAGGCGGAACGCGGATAGGCATAACGGTTTCGAAATCAAGGGGAAAAGCGGTCGTCAGGAACCGCATCAAACGGCGCATGCGCGAATCGCTGCGTTTGCTGTATCCGCTAATGAAGGAAAATTACCTTATCGTCGCAGTCGCCAGACAGGCCGCCGCGGGCGCCTCGTTCGCCCAGATATACGACGAGCTTGCCGAACTATTGAACAGGGCGGCACTTCTGGATATTGGAAAATGAAACGATTGTTCATAGCGCTGGTAAAGTTTTACAAAAAGCATATTTCCCCCTATCTTCCCGCTTCCTGCCGTTTTACGCCCACCTGCTCGGAATACGCGATAGAGGCGTTCGAGACGCGGGGGGCATTCGTGGGCTTTTTCCTCACGCTATACCGTATTTTACGATGCAACCCGTTTTGCAAAGGCGGGTACGATCCCGTTCCGCAAAAAAGAAAGGATTAACATGTGCAGTTCAATTTTCGGCCCTATTAACACCGTATTCGGCTATTTGCTCAAATTCTGCTGTACCATATCGGGCGGATATTATATCCTGGCGTTATTCTTCTTTACGCTGATAATGCAGATACTTCTCTTCCCGCTCGGCATAAAACAGCAAAAATCTTCCATAAAAATGGCAAAGGTCAAGCCGAAAGAGATGCTCATCCGCGAAAAATACAGCGGACGCACCGACAGAGTGACTCAGCAGAAAATGAATATGGAGATCCAGGAGCTCTACCGCAACGAAGGTACGAGCATGTTCGGCGGCTGCCTGCCGCTGCTCCTGCAGCTCCCTATTATCATAATACTCTGGAGCGTTATACAGCAGCCCCTCACTTATACTTCCAAAGGCAACGTCGACGTCACGGCGCAGTACAACACCGCGGCGATGATACTCGACGGAGCCATAGCTTCCATAGACGACTCGGGGCTTTTAAACACAGACGAACCCAAGACCGACGAAACATCCGAAGCCGTATCGGGTGAAATATCGCAAACCGGAACCCCGGCGGACGTTTCCGCCGAACAGCGCGACAAACTCAAGCAGATACGCGACAGCTACGTCGGACTTATCAAGTCCTTCGGCGGAAGCGACGAATGCGTATATTCCAACGGCAGATACAAGCCGGATTATATCAGCGCCGACAACGCCAACTACAACGAAAACTCCCGCGCGGAATTCTCGCTCGTTCAGTTCATCATTTATAACTACCGTTATCAGCTCATAAAAGAGCTCGAAGAAAACGGAGTGAGCCAAGAGATAATCGCCAAAAACATGCCCGAATCGCTGGATTTCGGCGACGAAGTAAAAGCGTCGCTGCCCGATTTCACCTATCTGGGCGGCAGCGAGACGCTGCTCGACACCCCAAAGAACAAGGGCTTTTCGCTGCTTCTGCTCATACCGCTCGTCATTTTCCTGACCAGCGTGCTTTCGTATGTTGTGAACCAGAAGCTTTCGCCCATGGCAAGCGCCAATCCCAACGGCGCCGGCGGCGGTTTCCTGCTCAAATGGGGACTTCCCCTGTTTTCGACCTATCTCGCGTGGGCGACTTTCCCCGCCGCGGTCGGCATGTACTGGATCTACCGTACCGTGCTGCAGATGGGACAGACTTTCCTGCTTTCCAAGATGTATCCCGTTCCCGTGGTCACCGAGGCCGAACTGGAAGAATACAAAAAGCAGATGAAAGCCAAGAAGAAAAAGACCATTACCATTGAAGTCGACGAAGACGATACTTCCTACGACCATCTCGCCGTAAAAAAGCAGACCGGCGAAAGCTCCGGCGCCGCCGGCTCCGACACCGACAGCTCTTCCGGCTACGATATGCTTAAAGCCGATAACTCCGACGTGAAATCAAAGGTCGACTGGGCTCCGCTCAAGGAAGACGACGACAAAAAGAAAGACTGACCGTAATTTACAAAGAAGGTTTAACGTTATGCAGAAAGAAGTTATACAAAACGCAAAAACCGTTGAACTTGCGGTGGAGCTCGGCGCAAAAGAACTTGGCGCCGACGTTTCAAAGGTCACTTACGAAGTGATGCAGCAGCCCACAAAAGGCTTTTTGGGGCTTGGCGCCGCCGAAGCGATAGTTAAAGTGACCTACGAACCGACTCCCGCCGACAAGGCGCACGAATTTTTGCTTAAACTGCTTGCGAACATGGGCATAGAAGCGCAGACTTCCGTCACCGAGGAAGAAGACGGCTGCACCATAGAAGTCAAAGGCGAAGGCCTTGGGCTTTTGATAGGCCGCCACGGCGACGTGCTCGATTCGCTGCAGTATCTCGCCACCCTTACCGCAAACAAGGGCTGCAAGGGTTATTACCGCGTTTCCATAGACGTGGAAGGCTACCGCGAAAAGTGCCGCGAGACGCTGGTCCAGCTGGCGCGCCGCATGGCTGAAAAGGCGGTCAAATACAACCGCTCGTTCGCGCTCGAGCCCATGTCCCCCTACGAACGCCGCATAATCCATTCCGAATGTCATGAGATCGCCGGAGTGGCTACTTATTCCGTGGGCGACGGCGCCGACCGCAAGGTCATCATCTGCCCCGAAAACAAGATGAAAAAGCCCGAAAAGACCGGTAAAAAAGAAAAGAAAAACCCGGAAATAATAGTGAAGTAAAAAGTAAGAGTGAATAGCGAATGAGTTCGGAGGCTTTTCGACCGCTGATGCGGGCGAAAAGCTTCTTTTTTTTATACTTATTGCCTTTTTGCCCGCTTGTCTTATCGCTTTTCCCTTTTTTCAACATAATCAAAAGACAGTCGGCGCCTGCCGACTGTCTTCCTTCACTCTTCACTCTTCACTCTTACTTCACTTAAAGTCCGCGCCGAGCGAGATCATGATGCTGCGCACTTCCACGCCGTCGATATCGTAAGAGCTTACGCCGCGTTTGCACGCCAGCGCAGCGCCTATGCCCGCCGCGTCGCCCGAAGAGCGCACCGAGCTCTGCACGCGGATCGAAGATTCCGCGAGGAAATCCACGCCTATGCAGCGGCCGGCCACGAACAGGTTTTTGAAATCCTTTACGACGAGCGTGCCGAACGGGATCTCGTACCAGGGCTTGCCGTCGTCCACGGGAGCGACGTTCTCTTTGCAGTTCAGCTCCTTGCCGTGGATATCTATGGGGTAGTTTGTCTGCGAAAAACTGTCGGCAAATTTCTTGCGCTGCAGCATTTCGATACCGGTCATGGTGTATTTGCCTATGACGTTGCGCGATTCGCGCACGCCGACCATGGGAGCGATCTCGGAAATATAGGCGTTTTCAAAGCCCTTGAAGTATTTTTTGTAGAACGCCAGCTGGCGGTAGATGCGGCGTTTGCCTTCGAGCTGCGCTTTTGTGAGATGCTCGACGTCGGTGCCGTCCACGTCTTCAAAGAATTCGGGGTTGTTGAACGCCAGCGAGTCTTTTCTGCCGGGGATCGAGAAGAGCTGCCAGTAGAGCTTATCTTCTATATCAAGATCTCCCGCCTCGACGGCCTTGTCAAACGCGTCGCCCAGAGTCCAGTCGCCCTTGCCGGTGACCGCGGCGTAAACGTGATCCTTGCCGTCGTACGAAGCGCCCCAGTTTTTGACGCCGGTGCGTTCGGATTCGGAATGGATGAATTCGCCGAAAGCCTGTTTATTTATGCCGCTTACGATATAGCGCAGCGAAATAGGCTGGCATTTACCGGTATCGGGGTTGCCTTTGGTGTATTCCGCGCCCGCGAGGACCGCGATATCGGCGTCGCCGGTGCAATCGATGAATTCCCTGCCCTCGATGACGTACGAGCCGGACTTGGTTACGCAGACCACGCCTTTGACGATACCGTCTTCTTTGATGACGTCGGAAATGAAATGATAATACAGAATTTTTACGCCCGCTTCGAGCAGCAGCTGCTCGCCCGCGATACGCAGTACCATTGGGTCGAACGCGCGCCCGTCTTCTTCCATGCCGCCCATGGCGCGCAGTTTGTCGGCTATGAGCTTGCGGGTATATGAGCAACCGGGGTCGCCGGCTATGCCGGAATGCATGTAAGGCGTGACCAGACCGTTGGTGGCGGTGCCGCCCGTGGAGCCGAACTGTTCGATGACTATTACCGAGCAGCCCTGGTCCGCCGCCGCTCTCGCGGCGCTGACGCCCGCGGTGCCGCCTCCGCAGATGACGACGTCGGCGGAATAGCGTACTTCGAGCTCTTTCTGAGGGATCGTGTAGGTTTTCATGTTATAAAGCTCCCCTTTTGTTTTTTTAAAGTCCGTTTAGCTGGATTTCTTTTCTATGGATCTGACCGCCCATTTCTGGATCTGGATCCTGGTCTTGTCGCCGCTGGTCTCGAGCAGGATGTCGTTGTCTTTGACCACGATGACGAGTCCGACTATGCCGCCGATGGTGGTGATGACGTCGCCGCGCTCAACGGAGTTGCGCATGGCGTCGGTCTCGCGCTGCTGCTTTTTCTGCGGGCGCCACATAAGGAAATAGAACACGAGCCCGAGCAGGACGAGCATACCCACGGTCATGAGCAGAGACGCGGTCGTGTTGGGAGTCGATTCTTCCATTACTTGAAAAACGTGTGTCATTTGGATGTTTTTCCTTTCGGTATGATAAATTAAATAATTTCGGTCATTTGCGTCGCCGAAACGCAGATCTTGCGTGCGGCGTCGTATTCGAACAGCGCGCAGTCCAACACGGCTTCGCCTGCCTGAGCGCGCTCGAAACGATCGCTCACTCCGGTGGTGAAACGCTTGATAATCGCTTCCTTTTCGACGCCCAGCACGGTCCCGCGGCGCACGCCGCACATGCCCAGATCGGTGATATACCCGGTGCCGCCGGGCAGGATCTGCGCGTCGGCGGTGGGAACGTGGGTGTGCGTGCCGAAAACGGCGGCGAATCTGCCGTCGAACGCCAGCGCAAAGGCTTGTTTTTCGCTCGTCGCCTCGGCGTGGATGTCGCATACCGCGATATCGTACGAGCCGGCGGCCTCGTTCAGCAGCGTCTGCGCGCAGACGAAAGGATTGTCGCACTGCTGCATGAACACCTGCCCCATGACGTTTACGACCAGCACGCGCAGTCCGGAAGCGCAGGTCGCCACGGCGCACCCTCTGCCCGGGCAGAGCGGAGGATAGTTGGCAGGGCGCAGGACCGACCTCGTTTCGTCTAAGAACGCGAGCATATCCTTGTGGCGCAGCGTGTGGTTGCCACCGGTGATGATATCCGCGCCGGAGGCGAATATGAGGCGCGCGTCTTCCACGTTGAGCCCGTTGGGCTCGGAGGCGTTTTCGCCGTTCACTACGGTTATATCCGCGCCGACGCGTTTTTTGAGCTGCGGAAGCCCCGCTTTCAGCGCGGCGAGCCCCGCCTTGCCCACGATGTCGCCCAGCGCGAGTATGCGGAAAATATTATTTTGCATAGTCGAACGCGCGCGTTTCGCGTATCATGTTGATCTTGATCTGTCCCGGATATTCCAGCTCGGATTCGATCTTCTTGGCGATATCCTTTGCGACGAAGATCATCTTGTCGTCGGAGATCTCTTCGGGTTTGACCATTATGCGGATCTCTCTGCCCGCCTGGATGGCGAACGATTTTTCTATGCCTTCGAACGAGTTGGCGATCTCTTCGAGCTTCTGCAGGCGCTTGATGTAGTTTTCGAGATTCTCGCGCCGCGCGCCGGGCCGCGCCGCCGAAATGGCGTCCGCCGCCTGGACTATGACCGCCACGTAGGTCTTGGGCTCCACGTCGCCGTGGTGCGCTTCTATGGCGTGTATGATCTCTTTGCTTTCCTTGTATTTGCGGGCGATATCCACGCCTATGGCGACGTGGCTGCCGTCCACCTCGTGGGTCATCGCTTTGCCGATATCGTGCAGGAGCCCCGCGCGTTTGGCCTGGGTGACGTCAAGCCCCAGCTCGCTTGCGATCATGCCGGCGATCTGAGCCACCTCTATGGAATGCTTGAGCACGTTCTGACCGTAGCTGGTGCGGTATTTGAGCCGCCCGAGCAGTTTGACGAGTTCGGGGTTGATGCCGTGTACGCCCACGGCGAAAGTCGCCTGCTCGCCTTCGCGCTTGATGACGGCTTCGACTTCCTTTTTGGATTTTTCGACCATTTCTTCGATGCGCGAAGGATGGATGCGCCCGTCGGAAATGAGTTTTTCCAGAGTCAGGCGCGCCACCTCGCGGCGGATGGGGTCGAATGTGGATATGGTGATCGCCTCGGGGGTGTCGTCGATGATGAGGTCCACGCCCGTGAGCGTTTCTATCGAACGTATATTGCGCCCTTCGCGGCCGATGATCCTGCCCTTCATTTCGTCGTTGGGAAGGTCGACGACCGAAACGGTGGCTTCCGCCACGCTGTCGGAAGCGCAGCGCTGGATCGCCAGCGTGATGATGTCTTTCGCCTTTTCGTCGGCGGTCTCTTTGTATTCTTTTTCAATGTCCGAAAGCTTCTGCGCCATTTCGTGCCGCGCTTCGACCTCTACCCTTGCGAGCAGTTCGGCTTTTGCCTCTTCGGCGGAAACGCCGCTTATGCGCTGAAGCTCTTCGAGCTGTTTCTGACGGGTCTCTTCGTACTGCTGCTGAAGTTCCTCGTTCTGTTTGATCCTTGCGTTGAGTTTTTCTTCTTTTTTGTCCAGCGCCTCGATCTTGTTATCGAGATGCTCTTCTTTCTGAAGCACGCGTTTTTCCATGCGCTGGATGTCGTTGCGTCTTTCTTTTAATTCTTTTTCGGTTTCGTTTTTGATACGTATCGCTTCTTCTTTGGCTTCTACCAGCGATTCCTTCTTCTTGGTCTCGGCGGTGCGTTCCGCGTCGTTGACTATGCGTTTGGCTTCGACTTCCGCCGATTTTATAAGCTTTTCGCCTATTTTTTTGCGGTAAGCGATCCCTGCGAAGAAGGCGGCCGTGCCGGCGACTATCGCCGCGCCCAAAGCGATGAGCACACATACTAACGGGTTCATGCTTTTACCTCCTGTATATTTACGGAACTCCCCTTCTTTCGCCGCCTTTTACGCGCGGCATTACTGCGCCGTGGGTGGATATATATATTCGCCGTACGCGGAAAGGCCGGCAAAAAGGTCATTCCAAATCAATTTATTATACTCCCCCTTCCGCCGGGTGTCAAGAGAAAACGGCGCGAAATTATGTAAATTAAATATATTTACAATATTTACGCGGTTTTGCCGCCCGCATAAAAACAAAAAGCGCTCTTTCGGAGGGATCCCCCTCTGAAAGAGCGCGAATATGACAATATTCAGCGGTTCGTTTTTACTTCTATATCGCCGTCCGAGCAGCGGACGGTATCCAGCGACGAATCGAAACCCCATTTGGCGTGCCGGTATATCGAATCCCACTGGGCCTTGGTGCCCGAAAAGGTCAGAACGGCGAGCTTGTCGCATTCGGCAAACGCGTAAGGGAATATTTCTTTAAGATTTTTCGGCAGCGTGAGCGATTCGAGTGCCGCGCAGCCGCGGAACGCGTCTTCCCCTATAACCGTGACCGTTTCGGGGATATTCACCGATATGAGCGAAGAACAGCCCCAAAAAGCCCCGTGCCCGATCGAAATAGATCTATTTGCGATTTCGACTTGGGTAAGCGACAGGCAGTCCTTGAAAAGACTCTGGGGGATATACAGCACGCCGCTTCCCACCGAGGCGGTGACGATGCCGCTTGACGCAAAAGCATAATTTCCGAGCGTGGTGACGCTGTCGGGTATTTCAATGTGCGTGAGCGAGTCGCAGCCCCAAAACGCCGAATTCCCTATCAGCTCGGTCCCTTCGGGTATGACGGCCCCGCTGAGCTTTTTGCAGTCGGCGAACGCGCGGGTCCCGATCTCTTTGAGGCAAAGCGGCAGCTCGACGCTTTCGAGCGCGAAGCAGCGCTCGAACGCGCTTTCTTTTATTGCCGAAGCGCTTTTGCTTATTGAAACGCTTTTGAGAGAAGTGCAGAAATAAAACGATGCTTTGGGAACGACCGTGATCCCTTCGCCGAGCGACGCGCTTTCGAGCGCCGAGCAGTAGCTAAACGCCGCGTTTCCGAGCGTTGTTACGCTGTTTGGCAGCGATATTTCTTTTAGCGAAGCGCAGCTGTAAAACGCTTCCGCGCCGACCGATACGGGCGACCCGCCGAATTCCACGCTTTGAAGCGCGCGGCAGCCGTAAAACAGCTTGTTCGGTATGGCCGTGACGCTTTCGCCGAGCGACGCGCGTTCGAGCGACGTGCAGCCGGAAAACGCTTCGTCGCCGATCGAAACGACGGTGTTTGGCAGCGATATTTCTTTTAGCGAAGCGCAGCTGCAGAACGCATTCGCGCCGACAGATACGAGCGGGCCGCCGATAACGACGCTTTCGAGCTCGCGGCAGAAGCGAAACGCTGAATTGCCTATTTCGGCGATATTTGCGCCCAGCGTGAGTTCGGTCAGCGCGGTTTGGTAAAACGCGCACGCCCCTATGCGGACGACGCTTTCGGGCACGGCGACGGAGCGAAGAGCTTCGCATTGGCGGAAAGTGCCGTCGGCGATCTCGGTGATGCTTTCGGAAAGCCGGATCTCTTTAAGAAAATAGCAGGACGAAAAGGCGGATTTGCCTATTTCGGCGACCGAATCGGTCATAGTCACCGAAACGAGCCCTTTCATGTTTTCATAATCTCTGGGAAACGTGGGTCTGTCGAATTCCCAGAACGCCGGAGTCGAGCAGTAGTAAAAGGCGCGTTCCCCGATGCTTACGACCGAATCGGGGATGACGAGGGTCACGAAATCCGAGATCCATGTGAACGCTTCCGCGGCTATGCGCGTGACCGGCTTGCCTTCGTGTTCCGACGGCAGCACGAGCAGTTCGGGCATGGTCTTTGTTTTGTTCGCGGCTATTTCATAAGTGCCGTCTTCGAGCAGCGTGAACGTGAAATATTCGTCGGGAGTCACTTCGGGCGGTTCCGAAACGTCCTGCGCCGAAGAGTCGGGGCTTTTTTCTTCCGCCGATAAATCTTCGCTTTGCGTTTCCTCGCCGCTTTCCGGCAAAGAATAGGCGGGGTCGGCGGACGCTGCGGGATCATCGGACGGCGGATCGCTTTGGGTGCGTCCGCAGGACGCCGCGGCGACCGCCGTCAGCGCGAGCAAAACGCAAAGCAATGCTGAAACAAGTCTTTTTTTCATAAGCTTTTCCTTTCCAAGTTACGCGCGCCGCGCGGGATCCCCCGTGCGGGCGTTCCGGTTTGGGAGCGGGCGG
Source organism: Clostridia bacterium (assembly GCA_017429165.1). Lineage (GTDB taxonomy): Bacteria > Bacillota > Clostridia > Oscillospirales > CAG-382 > UBA1206. Next base: position 78,971 of record JAFRPL010000023.1, on the reverse strand, counting down.
CGCCGCCCGTGATACCGTACCGTATAATATAACGAAAAACGGCAGGAAAAGGTTCATTTTTGCGTTAAAAATTTAAAAAGAAAACGGCGCCGGGCGTTATCGCCGCCTTGCGCCGCGCCGCAAAGGTTCAGCCGCCGTCCGGCATTATAACGCCGTCCGAACAGTAAACGGCAAAATCGCCGGTAAAGCCGTTCGCAAGGGCGGACCACTGCTCTGCGGTGCCGGCGTAGCGGATATCGGAGAGCGACGCGCAGCCGGAAAACGCCGAAGGCCTGAAGTTTATGACGGTTTGGGGGATACCGACCGACCTTAGACCGGAGCAGGCGTTGAATGCGAACATATCTATTGTCTTTACGCCTTCCGGGAGCTCGAGCTCCGTTAAGGAGGCGCAGCCCGAAAACGCGAACGCAGCGACTGCGACCGCGGAAGCGTTGACCGAGACTTGGGCGACGGCTTCGTTTTTCGCTTTGACCAGAAGACGGTAAGGGTTGGCCGCGTCGCCCAGATACAGGCAGTTCCCGTATTCGGCGTATTCCAGGGCGTTGCACCCCGTAAAAGCGCTGGCTTGCGCGGTGACGAGCTCGTCCGTCGTGATATTCAGAGTCTTGAGCTTTTCGCAGCCGTCGAACGCACGGTGCGCGATCGCAGTAACGTTTTCGGGGACCGTGACGGTTTCGAGCGAAACGCAGTTTTCAAAGGCGGAATAACCTATTTCTTTTAGGGAAACGGGGAGCGACACGCGTTTGAGCGAATAACAGTTTTTGAACGATTCCTGAAAAAGCACGGTGACGTTTTCGGGTATGACGAGATCGGTCATGCCGACGCAGTCGGCAAACCCGCCGGGGGAAATAACGTCGACAGGCTTTCCTTCGTGCTCGGCGGGGATGACTACCCTGCCGGTGAGCGCGGTCGCGTCTTTGACCTGTATCATATAGGCGTAATCGCCCTCGCGCACGAATTCAAAGTATTCGTCGGGCGTGACGTAGGGCTCCTCAACCGATCCTTCGCTCGGGTCTTCGCTTGCGGCGACCGCGGGCGCGGAGCTTTCTTCCGCCGAAACATCCACAACGGCGCTTTCTTCTTCCGGCGCTTCCGCGCGGCGCAAAAGGAAAAGCACCGAGCCCAGCGTGAGCGCGGGTATGAGTATGAGCGCTGCGACGAGTATCGCGGTTTTTTTCATGAGCGCCTCCTCAAAAATTTAACAAAGTGTTACACAAGTATGAATTTTCTGTGAGTTTTCTTCCCTTTTCTGATCTTTATGCCGTTTTTGAGCTGTTCGGCGGTGACTTTTTTGCCGAAATCGGTCACGGCTTCGCCGTCGAGCGTTATACCGCCCTGCTCTATAAGACGGCGCGCCTCGCCGCGCGATTTGGCGATGCCCGAAAGCACCAGCAGGTCTATGACGCCGGTCTCGCCTTCGACGAGCGACCCCGCGGGGACTTCGGTGGTGGGCATGAGCGAATCGTCTTCGCCGCCCGAAAACAGCGCTTTGGACGTGATCTGCGCCTTTTTCGCCTCTTCCTCGCCGTGGACGAGCGTGGTGAGCGCGTAAGCGAGGATCTCTTTCTTTTCGTTTATGCGCGAATCGGGCCACGTTTCCATATCGGCTATCTCGTCGAGCGGGATAAACGTGAGCATTTTGATGCATTTCATGACGTCGGCGTCGTCGACGTTGCGCCAGTACTGGTAAAAATCGAACGGAGTCGTCTTTTCGGGGTCGAGCCACACGGCGCCCTTTGCGGTCTTGCCCATCTTTTTGCCTTCGCTGTTGAGCAGGAGCGTTATTGTCATGGCGTAGGCGTCCTTGCCCGACTTTTTGCGGATCAGCTCGGTGCCGGCGAGCATGTTCGACCACTGGTCATCGCCGCCGAACTGCATATTGCAGCCGTAATGCTCGTTCAGATACCAGAAATCGTACGATTGCATTATCATATAGTTGAATTCAAAGAAGCTCAGGCCTCGTTCCATGCGCTGCTTGTAGCATTCGGCGCGGAGCATGTTGTTGACCGAAAAGCACGCGCCGACTTCGCGGAGCAGGTCGATATATTTGAGGTCGAGCAGCCAGTCGGCGTTGTTGACGACTATCGCCTTGTCTTCGCCGAATTCGATGAATTTGCCTATCTGTTTGAGAAAGCATTCGCAGTTGTGCTTTATGGTGTCGGCATCCATCATGGCGCGCATATCGGTGCGGCCGGAAGGATCGCCGATGAATCCGGTGCCGCCGCCGAGCAGCACCACCGGCTTGTTCCCCGCCATCTGAAGGCGCTTCATAAGGCAGAGCGCCATAAAATGCCCGACGTGGAGCGAATCCGCGGTCGGGTCGAACCCTATGTAAAACCGCGCGCCGCCGTTGTTGATGAGTTCGCGTATTTCGGCTTCGTCGGTGACCTGCGCGATCAGCCCGCGCGATTGCAGTTCTTCGTAAATTTTCATGTTCTGTTCCTCCGGAAACGCCGTCCGGCGGAAAAAGAGATCCCGCCGCGGCATTCAGTATATATAAATTCAGTATATTATATCACCGCGCCGCGCGTTTGTCAAGACGTACGTTCCACGTGGAACCGCGCCCGCGCAAACGAAAAAGCCGCGGTCGACGCCGGCGGCTTATGCGTTTATAGTTTGTTTATCAATCTATGAATAATTCCCCGAACGCCTTGCGGCGCATAGACGTTTGCGCGTCAGACTCCGACAGGGCGGTTTTTCAGGCGCAGATTATCGGCGATCATGGCGATGAATTCGCTGTTCGTCGGCTTCCCTCTCGAATTCTGCACGGTGTAACCGAAGAAGGCGTTGAGCACGTCCAGGTCTCCTCTGTCCCAGGCGACTTCTATGGCGTGGCGGATGGCGCGCTCGACGCGCGACGTCGTGGTCTGGTACTGCTTGGCGATGGTCGGATACAGCACTTTCGTCACCGATTCCATCGCCGAAGGGTCGCTGACCGACATCATTATGGCGGTGCGCAGATACTGATACCCTTTTATGTGCGCCGGAACGCCCACCTGATGTATTATCTTGGTCACCTGCGTTTCGAGATCGTATTCGCCGGGCAGATTCGCCATCCCGTGCAGCCTTCCGCGCACCGCGAGCCGTATGACGCGCTCGGAAAGGAACGTGTAATCCAGCGGTTTGATCATACAGTATCCCGCGCCGGCCTCGCAGCATTCCTCGAAGAGGTTCTGGTTATTGAACTGCGAAACCATTATAAACGAAGGAAAACTGTCCGGGAGCGCCTTTTTACATGTCCTGATGAGCTGAACCGCGTCGGTTTTGCCTATGAACAGCTCGCAGATCACGACCTGCGGCTTGAAACGCACTATTTTGTTGAACGCTTCCGTCGTGGCGGATGCTTCCGCTATTATCTCTATGCCGTGCTTGCGGAGCTGGGCGCCGCACGTCGTGCGGAAATCCGAAGAAGAATCTACTATTATGACTTTTGCCTTTGATGCCGTGTTTTCCATATCCTGTCTCCTTGCCGTTTTGCTTTTGTGGGATTATCGTAACACGGGAGACAACAAAAATCAATAGAATTTTACCGAAAATCACAGAATCGTAATACAAGACTCGACACTCACCGCGCGGAAATGCCACTTTACGGCAGGCAGTGCCGCGCCGCCGCAGAGTTCGACACGAAAAATGTTCCACGTGGAACGTTCCGCTCGCGGGATCGCGGCATATACTGCGCATACGGAGGCGAAACTATGGAAATCGAGACTCTTTTGATACATTCGGGCGCGGAAAACCCGCTCGGAGCCGTCGGAACGCCGATATTCGCCACTTCGACCTTTGCGGACGCGGCTCTGCACGGATATTCCTATACAAGGACGTCAAATCCCACAAGAGCGGCGCTTGAAAAGACGTTGGCGGCGGCGGAGGGCGGGCGGTACGGGTTCGCGTTTGCGTCGGGGCTTGCCGCCGAAGACGCGCTTTTTGCGTGTTTTGATAAGATAATCTGCGCCAAAGACACCTACGGAGGCACCAAACGGCTGCTCAGAACGTGTTATTCCGCCGTTTTTACCGACGTTTCGGATGAAAACGCGCTTTCATCGGCGCTCAGGGGGACATACGGAGCGCTCGTCTTTGCGGAAACTCCTGCGAACCCGCTCATGCGCGTGACGGACATAAGAAAAACGGCGGCGGTCGCGCACGCGCACAATGCGTATCTCGCGATCGATAACACGTTCCTTTCGCCGGCGCTGCAAAAGCCGCTCGCGCTCGGGGCCGACGCGACGGTGCATTCGGCGACGAAATACTTGGGAGGTCATCACGATTCGGTCGCGGGGTGTCTGGCGACGAGCGGCGAAGAGCTCGCGAAAAAGCTGAAAAACCTGATGAATACAAAGGGAAACGGACTTTCGCCGTTCGAGAGTTTTCTTATAAAAAGGGGAATGGAAACGCTCGCTCTTCGCATGAAAAAGCATTGTGAAAACGCGAGCGAGGTTTTTAAATATCTGAAAACACGGAGCGACATAAAGCGTATATATTACGCCGGAGATCCGGAAAACGAGGGATACGCGGTGAACTCCTCGCAGTCGTCGGGCGCCGGCGGCGTTATATCGTTCGAGATAGACGAAGAGAAGGTGCCCGAGTTTATAAAGTCGCTGAAGCTGATAAGATTCGCCGAAAGTCTGGGCGGCAACGCCTCACTCATCACACACCCTTATACGCAGACTCACGCTTCGCTGGACGAAGGCGAAAAGGCGGCGTGCGGCATTACGAAAGGGCTTCTGCGGCTTTCGTGCGGCACGGAATCGGCGGTTGACATAATTACGGATCTTGAACGCGCGGCGGTGAACTGACGCGCCTGCGCGCGAATTCGCAGAGCTCGTCGGCAAACTCGCCGGACGCGGCTTCGGCGACGATCCTGAACCCCCGCGGCGAATCCGGTATAAAGCGCACCGTGCCGCGCTTATCGGTATATACCGGTTCGTCGCAGCCGAATTCGCGGCACAGCTCGCCCGTGAACGCCGCTTTGCGCCGGGCGGGGAAGTCGAGCGTTTCGGTGCGCACCGTAAACACTGGAAAATCGTTTGCGATATCTGCAAGATCGCGTCCCTGAGAAGCGCACAGCGCGAGCAGCTCCGCGCCCGCGGCGGCGGCGCAGACCACCGTGACGGGAAGGTTTTTTCCGTCAGTGACGACCTTCTTGCCGAACGCCGAAATGAAGTCGGCTGCGGATCGCGGCGCGCCTTCCGGCAGCATGACGATATCTTCGGCGGAATGCGCAAGGACGTACGCCGAAATCTGCCATCCGGAAAACGTGCGGCCGTCGCGCGTGGTTAACATAATGCCAAGACCGTCGAGCCTGAACGAAAGAGCTGCCGGGGCGCTTTGCGCGACCTTTGCGCCCGCGGAAACGCACACGGTCTTAAACAGGGAAGAGGTCTGATTGAATGACGGAAGGTTAACTTTTACGCCGGTCAGATCGCCGCACAGATGCGCAAGCAGCGCCGAAAAACGGCAAACCGGCGAAAAACTCCCGTACGGAGTTTCTTCTCCTCCCGGCGCAGATTCGCGCGGCGTACCGGCGCGGAAAGCGCGTTCGATCTTTGATTTTGTTGCGCCCGCAACAAGCGCGCCGCCCCTTCCGCGCAGGACGAGCCGTACTTCGGGACCCGTGTATTCGAAAAACGCGCATATATCGAGCGAATATTCGCGGCTGCAGAAAGCCGCGAGCCCTTCGCACCCCGGACCGAGCGAAACGACCGACGCGCCGCCGAAGCGCGCTCCGCATGCGAACGAGCGCGCCATCAGCTCGCTGCGCGCGTCTTCAGCCCACATAACGCCTATCCGTTTTGCGGCGCACGCGCACGCCGCGCCTGCGTCGAGCGAGACCGACGGCGAAAACGAGCCGCCGTAAGCGCCGCCCGCGCCGTCGTCCGTATCGAAGAGTTTTCCTTTTGCCACGCCGGTTTTCACGTCCTTTTTTATATAAGAATCGGGTTCCGTTATGCTGCCTGCCCCCAGCCGCACGCCGCGTTCCAGCGCGGTCCCGTCGCCGACGGCGCAGCCGCCGCCGAGCACGCACCCCGGCGGGACAAGGCAGTTTTTGCCTATGCGGCAGTTTTCGCAGATCACGGCGCCGTCGATCACCGTTCCCGCGCCTATAAAGGCGTTTTCCATTATCACGCTGCGCGTGATCTTTGCGCTTTTCGCGATCTTCGCTTCCGGTGAAATATCGTTCCTGCCGCCCGTGACGTGCATACAGCATTCCAGATACGCCTCCGCGTCGCCGATATCGCACCAGAATCCTTCCGCTTTGTACGCGTGTATCGGAACGCCGCAGTCGAACAGCGCGGGGAAGAGGTCCGACGCGAAATCGTACTGCACGCCGGGAGGGATCAGAGCGAGCGCGCGCGGCGAAAGCAGATATATGCCGGTGTTCACTTCACTCCCGCACACGTGCGACCACGAGGGCTTTTCGACAAAACGCGTTATCACGCCGTCTTTTACGACGGCGCAGCCGTAGGAAGTGGGCGAATCGCATTCGGTAAGCGCGACGGTGCAGTCGGAAGAACGCTCAAAATGCGACTCCGCGGCGTTTTTGAGGTCGAAATCGAACCAGCCGTCGCCGCTCAGCACCAGCACGTGGCGGTCTCCGCCCGCGCATTCGCGGCAGGCGCCCGCGGTCCCCAGCGGTTTTTCGTCGGCGACGCACGAAACGCCGAGACGGGCGCACTCTTTTTCCACTTCAGCCGCCATATAGCACGCCGAAACGGTTATTTTAGCGGCGCCCGCCGCTCTTGCGGCGCGCACGCAGCGTTCCAGACAGCTCACCCCCGCGACTTTGCACAGGGGTTTTGGACGCGTCTGCGTCACGGGGCGCAGCCGTTCGCCTTTTCCTCCCGCCAGAATCACGCATTCGAATCCGTTTTCCACGCCGTACCGCTCCTTTTTTTATTTATTCTGTCCGCGTGCGGGCGTGATATTCGCGCCGCTGCCGCGCAAATGCGTACAGTACGTTATAAATTTGTAAATTTGCCGCGCCGCAATGCCTGAACGGGCGTTTTTGTGCTTGACAAAACACCGTAAATAGTTATAATTAAATAAAGATAATCCACGGCGCCGCGCCGACGCGCGTACGCGCCGTATAAGACGTTACGGAGCCACGGTATGGAGATTCTGACGACTCCGCCGCAAGCGCCCGGCGGCTGTGTGCTCGCCGTCGGCGTATTCGACGGCGTTCATCCCGGGCACCGCGTGCTGCTCGCACGGGCAAAAGGCATTGCCGAATCGCTCCGCGTCCCGCTTGCGGTGTTCACCTTCGACAATATGCCGCAGAAAGGCGGCTGTATATTCCCGTTTTCGCATAACGCCGAGCTGCTCGGTTCCTGCGGGGTCGACGCCGTTTACCGCGCCGATTTCGAACAGATACGCCGCCTCGACGCCGAAACTTTCGCCCGCGATACCGTCGCAGGCGGATTCGCGGCGCGCGCGGCGGTGTGCGGCGGCGATTTCAGGTTCGGCTTCGGCAGGGAAGGCACGCCCGAGCTGCTTTCAAAGTACGTGCCGCTCGTCGTTACAGTGCCGGAATTCCGCAAAAACGGAGCCGCCGTCTCGTCTTCGCTCATACGCGAAAAACTGCGCAAAGGCGATATTCCCGCCGCGAACGCGCTTCTGGGGCGCGAATATTCGTTTTGTTTCAAGACCGTGCGCGGTTCGCAGCTGGGGACGAAACTGGGGTTCCCCACGGCGAACCAGATCTTCCCCGAAGGGATGTGTATCCCGCGGTACGGCGTTTACGCCGGCAGATGTTCGGTCGGCGGCAAAGAGTATGAATGCGTGCTCGATATCGGCGTAAAGCCCACGGTGTGCGAAAACGCGCGTCCCGGCTGCGAAACGCACATATTCGGCGCCGCGGACATAGCTTACGGCGACGAATTACGCGTGTTCCCGCAGGTTTTCCTGCGGCCGGAGCGCCGGTTCGGCGACGCCGCCGAGCTCGCCGCCGCAGTGGAACGCGACGTGGAAAAGGCAAAACTCATTTACGCGCGCAAAATGCGCTCTTTTACAAAAAAGGAACTGCAGAAATGAAAATAATCATCAGAATAACGGCGGTATTCGCCGCGCTCATAATGCTTGCAGCGTGCTGTTTCGCCGCGTTTGCGGACGACAGCCAGGAGGTCTCGGGATCCGGTGTGGTCAAACCGCCCGAGATCACCAGCGGCAATATGGTCGTCATACGCAGCGTCGACACCGGGCAGATCCTGCTCGACACGTCGGCCGGCGAAAAAGTCGCGCCAACGGTTTCGGCAAAGCTGGTCGCCGCCATGGTCGCGTTCGACCTGATCGACAACATAGATAAAAAAGGGCTCGAATACACCGTCCCCGGCGAGGCGCTGCTCCCCAAGAACATAGGGCAGATGGGCGATATCTCCTGCCCGATGCTGGGATTGAAGAGCGGCGACGTCTTCACGCCGCGTCAGCTGCTGACCGCCACGCTCGTCAGCGCCGCCAACGACGCCTGCTACACGCTGGCGTACAACGTTATGAACGGCGACGTCAGCGAATTCGTGGACAGGATGAACGAAAAAGCGGCGTCGCTCGGCTGCACGGACACGCTGTTCACCAATCCGGTGGGGCTCAACGACGGCAAATCGTACACCACCGCGCGCGACGTTTCGCTCATCGCCGCGGGGTTCTATAAATACAACGTGCTGCTTTCCATTTCGTCGCTGCCTTCCTACGTGCTGGGCAAATCCACGCTGCAGACCAAGAACTACCTGCTTTCCAAGACGCTGACCAAGGATTACTACTTTGCCGGCGTCAAGGGGATGATAGCCGGTCAGTCGCGCATGGACGGCGGCTACTGCCTCATCACCGCGGGCGAAAACGAAGGGCTCGGCTACGTATTCGTGGTCATGGAGGCCCCGGGCGAGATGCGCAGCAAGGACGGCTCCCGCACTTTCCCCGAAAACAACGCCTACGCCGATATCCACAAGACCTTCAAGTGGGCGCTGACAAGCTTCGGCTATCTGCTTATGGTCAAGGCGGGCGAGGTCATAGGCACGCTGCCCGTTTCGGTCGGCTCCGACAACACCGACACCGTCAACTACATAGCGCTGGAGGAAGTGGACATGCTCGTCCCCACGGGGCTCACCGCCGATGACATAGTGCGCGAGCCCACGCTGTATTACGACGAGCTCGAAGCGCCGGTGGAAAAAGACAAAGTCGTGGGCAAGCTCGGCGTGTATTACGAAGGCGAGCTGCTCGCCTCGGTCCCGCTCGTGACCGCGGCGGCGGTCGACCGCAGTCCGCTGCTTTCGCTGTTCGGCCGTTTCAAGGCGTTCCTCACGTCGCCCACGGTAAAGACCATTATCCGCATACTCATCATAATAGTCATCTGCTATCTCGTGCTGCTTCTGGCTTTAAAGATCTATTCGGTCGTGTCAAAGGCCAACAAGGCGGCGCAGAAAGCCGCGCGTGACAAGCGGCGCGAGGGGATCGACCGCGACAAGAGCGCGAACGACGGCAAAAACGCCGGCGGCGACGGCGAAAAAAGACAAAAGCAGGACTGAAATATAAAAAAATTATGAATTTTTTGAAATTTCTCTTGTAAAACGAAAATTCTTGTGTTATATTAACCTGTACGCCTCTGCGGCGGAAAACACAGAATTATATAATATTCCAAAGGAGATAAATCCAATGACCACCATCGAATACATCGTAGGCGCAATACTTCTGGCCATAGCCGTGGCGCTTATCGTTTGCATCACCATGCAAAAGACCCGCCAGCGCGGGCTCAGCGCTTCGCTCGCCGGCAGTTCTGCCGAATCCTATTACGGCAAAAACAAGGGCATGACCAAGCAGAAACTGCTCAACACCGTCACCATAGTGCTCGCGATAGTCTTTGCTGTCCTCGTCCTTTTGCTCTATATACTCCATCCGTCCAACAGCAACAGCGGCAAAACCGAGTCTTCCGAACCCGAAGCGTCCCAGACCGCCGATTCGAGCGAAGTAAACGTTTCCGACACCGTCGAATCCGCAGATGAAGAATCGGAAGAGCTCTCGGCCGAGCAGTCCGCCGAGCCTGTTTCCGAATGATCTGACGGTCTTTTGGGCAAAAAGGGAGCGCGTTTTAAGCAATACTCTCAACAATAAAACGGAGCAGCCGCGTTCCCCGTACCGAGCGCGGTCTTGCTCCGTATTTTGATTTTTATATGTTTTTTACCAAACGGTAAACTTTTTCAGCGACGGCGGTCCTTTTTGGCGCCCGGCGCTTCACCTGGCCCTGAATAATCCAAAAAACGGGGGTAGACCAATGTTCAAATACCGCGGCATCTTCCACCGCGCCGCATCGGCGGACGATTACGTTACGGTGACCGAATCGGGCAGGGAATACGACATTCCCGTGCTTTCCGGCCCCGTCGTGGCGTTCGAAGGCGACGTGGTCGAAGTGTTCACGCAGGGCGAGATCGCCCGTATATTCGCTCCGGGTTCGGCTTATAAGCAAAAATGCAGGGTGTGCGATGTGATCGAGCGCGCCTGCGACGTCGTCACCGGCGAATACGTCGTCGCCGACAGGACCGCTTATCTGATGCCGGACAGCTATATCCCGTACCGCGTCAAGATCAAAGGGAGCGACGGCTCGCCCGAATGCTCGCCCGGCGACAAGATAAAAGCCGAAATACTCAAATACCGCACCTTTTCAGCCATGCGCGCCCGTCCGGTGGCCAATTTCGGCCGCGCCGACACGTTCCGCGCAAACCTGAACGCCGCGCTGCACGGCACGCCGTATTTCGCGCCGTTTTCCGCGGCCGCCGAAAAACAGGCTTCCGCCGCGAGACCTTACGAGGCGGTCAATTATCTGAGCAGACGCCGCGATCTGCGCGGCAAGACGGTATTCACTTTTTCCGAGACCGAGACCAGCCGCGGCAGCTACGCTTTTTCGGTGTCTTTTTCCGAAAACGAATGGGTGCTGGGGCTCCACGTCGCCGACGTCGCCGAATATCTGGCGCCCGGCACGCCGCTCGATACCGAGGCGGCAATGCGCGGAAAAGCGCTGTTTTCGGGCCGCGACGGCTCGCCGCTGTTCCCCGCACAGTTCCGCCGTTCGGTCTGCGACCTGGGGTCGGAACGCCCGGCGCTCGCCGTTTCGGCTTTCGTGACATTCGATATCCACGGCAACGTGCTCGACACCGATCTCTGCGAATCGGTCATAGATCCGGTGCTGACCGCTTCGGCGAGCGACGTCGACGCGCTCATTTCGGGCGCGGATTCATCGGCGCTGCTGCCGCTCCGGCGCAAGTATTCTGCGGTGGTGCCAAGCGTCGAACAGCTTTACGAACTCGCCGCCGTGCTCCGCGCCAAACGGCTTTCCGGAGGCGGAGTGGATTTTGATCTTTGCGACCGCGTCTTTGCGTTCGATTCCGAAAAACGCGTTTCGGGCGTCAGCCTGGTGCCGCGCAGCGATTCCGCGCTTATGGCGGCGGAGCTGCTCGCCGCCGTGGGCGAGGCGTGCGCCGAAAAACTGCAGTATTCCGGGGCGGGATGTGTGTATTCCTCGCTCGGCGAGCGCGTTTACAACGCCGCCACCGGCGCCCCTAACGACAGATATCTGCTCGATCCGGAAGATTATTTCACTCCCGGCTACACCGCCCGCGAGGCGGCGAAAGCCCGCGGGACAGCCGCCGAGCATTACTGCTTTGCGTATCTGACCGACGAGACCGACGACGCCTTTCTTTCACCGTCACCCGCGCCGCATTATATGCTGAACACGCAGAAATACATACGCTTTTACGCCCCGGCAAAACGGTATTCCGACCTTGTGAACCAGCGCGCGGTAAAGGCGTATATACGCGAAGAGCCGTTCGACGTCCGCCGCTACGAGCGCGCGATAACCGCCGAGATGTCGGCGTACGCGCTCAAGCGCCGGCTTACGGGGCTGTTCGAATGCGCCTGCGCCGCAAAAAACCGCGATACCGAGCTCAAAGCCACGGCGCTGAACGTCTGCGCCGGCGGAGCCGCGCTGCTTCTTGAAAACGGCGTGTGCGCCTTTATGCCCGCGGCGGAAGGTAAGACCGTGCGCCCCGGCGACAAGCTCAAAGTCAAAGTCAAAAACATAGATTACCGACTCGGCCGCTTTACGCTCGAATGAAGCGTCCGCAAATTTGGAGACCTGGCATGAACCTTTTCAAAAGAACCGTTTCACTGTTCTGCGCGCTGCTCTGCGCGCTGCTCGCCGCGTGCTCTTCCGGCGTATACACCGGCAAGGTCCCGGATCCCGAGACCGTGCCGAAGTCGCAGCAGCCCGACGAAGCCACGCGCGTGCCGTTCGCCGACCTGACCGGCGAGGAGATCATGAGCAATTTCCCGGCCGAAGACTTCGGCGGTTACAAATTCACCGTGTTCACGTCCACACTCAACCGCTTCGTGCCCGAGGAGGAGGCGGCGGGCATGCTCAATCCCGTCATAAAAGAGCGCAACGACCTGCTCGAGGAACGTTATAACATAAAAATAGCCGAAGTTTACTGCAAGGAAAGCGATTTCCTTTCCAAACTGAACACTTCCGTTTCCGCCGGCAGGCAGTTTGCGGACGCGGTATCGTTTTCGCGCAACAATATTTCCGCCGCCGCGGCGTCGGAGCTTCTGATGAACCTGTATTCGGTGCCGTATCTGCAAACGGATATGGCGTATCTGGATAAAGAAATGGTGCGCAAGAGCACCATAAAGAACGAACTTTACGTCCTTTACGAGCCCTCGTCGCTCTATTACGCCGACCTTATGTGCGTGGCGTACAACCGCAAGCTGGTCAACGAGGAAAACGGCACGGTCTATTCGCTGGTGAAAGAAGGCAAATGGGACTCCGCCGCCATGCTTGCGCTCGCCGAAGAAGCCGCTTCCGAGGTGATGAACAAGCGCTCGCCCGATATCGCGCGCGACACGTTCGGCATCGTTTCGCTTTTCGACCGTTCCGAGCTGCTGCACGAAAGCTTCGTGTCTTCGGGTTACGCCCTGTTTGGCGACACGTTCCACAAAGAAATCGAATATAACTCCGACCTCGCGACCGCCGACGTCATCGCCGCCAACACGGCGCGGCTGTTCGGCAGCAAGTGCGTTATGAATTCCGACCCCGACACCGCCGCAAAGGCGTTCCGCGAAGGCAGAGCCGCGTTCGCGGTGTGCCGGCTCGGCTTCATCACCGCGCTGGAGGGCGCTTCGCTCGACTGGGGGCTCGCGCCGTTCCCTATGCTGTACGGCGGGCAGGACGGATATCATTCGTGCATATCGGACGCCGCCTGCGGTTTATCGGTGCCGGAATGCCAGAAAGACCCTTCGCGCACGGGCAAGATAATGACTCTGCTCATAGCGTCGTCGTACGCCGGCCCGCAGGACGCGCTTTTGAAAAATCTCATGACATTTACGCTGCTCGATAACGCCAGCGCGCTCGTGATGCGGCGCGTGTTCGAATCGCCGGTGACCGATATTTCGCTTTTGTATTACGAAGGCGAAGGCAGGTTTTCGGGGCTCGGCCGCGGGACGGTGCTCGACGCGATCAACGCCGGCAAGTCGTTCGAAGAACTCGTCAACGCCAACATCATAGCGCTGCGCGAGCTCAACGCGCTGGATTTCAGATAAAATAAGACAAAACAAATATATTTTTTCCAAGAAAGGTGACCAACCATGCTCAACAAAAAATCCATTACCGACATCGACGTGGCAGGCAAAAAAGTGCTTGTCAGGTGCGACTTCAACGTCCCCGTCAAAGACGGCGTCATCACCGACGACAACCGTATCGTAGGCGCTCTGCCCACCATCAGGTACCTTGTGGACCACAACGCGCGCGTCATCCTCTGCTCGCATCTCGGCAGACCCAAGGGGACGTTCAACCTCAAGTACACTCTCGCTCCCGTCGCCGAAAAGCTCGGCGAATATCTGGGCAAAAAAGTCGAACTCGCTTCCGACGTCATCGGCGAAGACGCTCACGCCAAGGCCGCTTCTCTCAAAGACGGCGACGTGATGCTGCTCGAAAACGTGCGTTTCCACGCCGAAGAAGAAGCCAACGACCCCGAATTTTCCAAAGCGCTCGCTTCTCTCGCCGAAATCTACGTCAACGACGCGTTCGGCACCGCTCACCGCGCTCACGCCTCTACCGCCGGCGTCGCCGATTATCTGCCCGCCGTCTGCGGTTTCCTTATTCAGAAAGAGATCGACGTCATGGGCAAAGCCCTCGACGACCCCGACAGACCTTTCGTCGCCATCCTGGGCGGCGCAAAAGTCGCGGATAAGCTTTCGGTCATAGAAAACCTGCTTTCCAAAGTCGATATACTCATCATCGGCGGCGGCATGGCGTACACCTTCCTCGCCGCTCAGGGCAAGAAGACCGGCACCTCGCTGCTCGACGAAAGCAAGATCGAATACTGCGCCGACATGCTCAAAAAGGCCGAAGAAAAAGGCGTCAAGCTCCTGCTGCCCGTGGACACCGTCGTTTCTCCCGTGTTCCCCGAACCCATCGACGGACCCGTGGAAGTCGAGACCGTGTGCAGCTGCTGCATCCCCGACGATAAAATGGGTCTCGATATAGGCGAAAAGACGCGCGAACTGTTCGCAAACGCCGTCAAAGGCGCAAAGACCGTGGTCTGGAACGGGCCCATGGGCGTGTTCGAAAATCCCACGCTCGCCAAAGGCACCATCGCGGTGGCTCAGGCGCTCGCCGATTCCGACGCCGTTACCATAGTGGGCGGCGGCGATTCCGCGGCAGCTGTCCAGCAGCTCGGCTTTGCTTCCAAAATAACCCACATTTCCACCGGCGGCGGCGCGTCGCTCGAATTCCTCGAAGGCAAACAGCTCCCCGGCATTACCTGCCTCAACGACAAATAAGCCTGCGGAGGTAAGATAAAATGAAAAGATCAGTCAGGACCACCGTCATCGCCGGCAACTGGAAGATGAACAAGACCCCCAAGGAAGCCAAAGCGCTTGTCAAAGCCATAAAGGCCGAGCTCGAAGGCAAGGACGTTTCCAAATGCGAAATAGTCGCCTGCGTGCCTTACGTCGATCTGGCGACCGTGATCAAGGAAGCCAAGGGCTCGCCCGTAAAGGTCGGCGCCGAAAACGTCCACTGGGCGGAAAGCGGCGCTTTCACCGGCGAGATCTCCGCGGCGATGCTCAAAGAGATAGGCGTTGAATACGTCATCATAGGCCATTCCGAACGCCGCCAGTATTTCGGCGAGACCGACCAGACCGTGAACGCCCGCGTAAAAGCGGCGCTCGCCGCCGGGCTCAAGGTCATACTCTGCGTGGGCGAACTGCTCGCCGAGCGCGAGGAAGGCGTCACCGCCGAAGTAGTCTCCCGTCAGGTCAAGATCGACCTTCTGGGCGTGACCAAAGAACAGATGGCAAACGTCATAATCGCTTACGAACCCGTGTGGGCGATAGGCACCGGCAAGACCGCCACCAGCGACCAGGCCGACGAAGTCTGCGGACTCATACGCGAAGTGCTGGGCAAGCTCTACACCAAAAAGCTCGCCGAAGCCACCACTATCCAGTACGGCGGCAGCATGAACGCCAAGAACGCCGAAGAGCTGCTTTCCAAAGTCAACGTGGACGGCGGACTCATAGGCGGCGCGTCGCTCAAAGCGCCCGATTTCGCAGCCATAATCGCCGCTGCAAACAAATAACCGCAGAGCGCATATAGTAAGTGAAACGCGTCCTTTTATAAAAAAAGCGGCGCGTTTTACTTTTTAACAAAAAGCGTATAAAACGCAATGTGCGCCTTTTTTGCGATGAACGCCATTTTTATTTTCCCTGCGCAAACGGGCGGGCGGCGTAGCCGCGGGTTTGGCGCGGGCGTTTGCGCAGGGAAAATATTCCTTGTGAGGGAAGTGGCAACTATAATTTGCCATCGCTCTTGACAAGCATTTTGACGAATGATAAAATATAACAAATTAAAGCAAGGAGATGTTTGGACATGGATGAAGAAAATAGCGACGTTTTTTTAAGTCAGTTTAATGAAATTGAGAACGCCATAGTGAATTCGTTTGTCGTTGATTGTATAAGAATATCAAACTATGATTGTTTGGTTGATGTCGCGAATTTTATTAAATACATTCAGAAATATCCAGAGTTACCTGTATTTAGACACATTGAAAGAGTGACTTTTAACGAAGAACATTATCAGTATTGGTTTGATGAGCTTCTGGAAGACGAAGATTCGCGGTATCATAAAATGCTTAGAACTATTTACCGTCAACGCAAAAAAGAATTAGCCGAATGTGACGGAAAAATCGAATCTGTTTCATATACATGCGGCAATGTCAATTGTCACGTTTCTGATGTGGCCAATCTCAGGATTTATAACGCGGCAAGGGGTGCTTATTTTGAAAAAGACGAAGAGCAATATTATAAACAAGCTTTGCAGTCACAGCAAGAATACGAGATAATCAACAATGAAATCAAAGAAGATAATCGGAAAAGCCTTTTAGCAATGAACGAACAATCAAATCTTCTAGGCGACGTGTTAAATGAGGATGCTGAATTTCGAAAATGCAGTTCTGCAATCAAGAAATGGAATTATATGATTCAATATATTACCCATCATAAGGACGAATTTCCTGACCTTTATATATGGAAAAACATCAACTATAGCGCTGTCAATCCCGAATTACGTCAGTTCACTGATTTTCTAACCAGTATTTCACAAAAGTATCATCACGATTATTGGAAAAGGATCTTTAATTACAGCGAGGATGACTAAAGAAAGGGAAAAAATCATGACATCAATTAAATGCCCCAGATGTGGCGAAGTTTTTAACATCGAAGAAAATTCATATGTTGAATTGCTGAAGCAAGTTCGCAACGATGAATTTGAGAAAGAAATCAACGCGCGTATCGAGCAAGAGCAAAAACGCTTCAAAGCAGAGGCTGAAGCTCAAACTGCTGTAGCTGAGGCAGATAAGGCAAAAACTATATCCGAATGGCAAACAAAACTGACTCACCTCGCATCGGAAAAAGATCAAAAAATAGCCCAGCTTGAGCAAAAAGTTTTACAGATAAAAACAGAATTTGCCGAAAAAAGCGAAACACAAAAAGCCAAATATGAAGAAGAGCTCAAGGGCAAAGAGGAAGAGGTTGCATATTATAAAGAGTTTAAAGCACGGCAATCAACAAAAATGATTGGCGAAAGTTTAGAAAAATATTGCGAAAACCAGTTTAATCGTTGGCGCGCCACCGCGTTTCAAAACGTTTATTTTGAGAAGGACAATGATGCGAAAACGGGCAGTAAAGGCGATTATATTTATCGCGAAAGCAGTGAAGACGGCATCGAATTGCTATCAATAATGTTTGAAATGAAAAACGAGATGGACGAAACGGCGACCAAGCACAAAAACGAGCATTTCTTTAAAGAACTCGATAAAGACCGCAAAGAAAAGAATTGCGAATATGCCGTTTTAGTGTCACTGCTGGAAATTGATAACGATTTGTATAATGACGGCATTGTGGATGTCTCATATCGGTATGAAAAAATGTATGTCATTAGACCGCAGTTCTTAATCCCTTTGATTACAGTACTGAGAAATGCGGCTATAAAGTCGACCAAGTTGCGAGAAGAGCTTGCATTAGTAAAAAGCCAGAATATTGATGTCACCAATTTTGAGAATGAGTTGCACGATTTTCAGGATAAATTTGGTAAAAATTTCCGTCTTGCAGATGAAAAGTTTCAGAGCGCTATAAACGAAATAGATAAAACCATTGAGCATTTGCAAAAAGTAAAGGATAATTTGTTGGGCTCCGGCAAACAACTGCGCCTTGCCAACGACAAAGCACAAGAGATCAGTGTCAAAAAGTTGACAAAAGGAAACCCGACAATGAAAGCCAAGTTTGATGCGCTTACAGCCACCGATTAATTGCTAGTTGCGTGTGCAACAACAGCTGGTCGCGGAGCGCGAAAGAGCTTGACATCGCCGCGCGGGCGGAATATAATAATCTAACAAACTTCAGTGAAAAATGGAGGCATTTTGACAATATGGAAAACAATTCAAAAACGCTCAAAACCATCCAGACGCTCTGCAAGGTCGGCAGGATATTGAGCAAGATCACATTCATAATATGCATCGTGGGCGCGGCGCTGTGCGTCGCGGGCATAATCTCGCTCGCGCTCATCCCGGAAGGAATAAAGTTCGACGGGCTCACCATACAGGGGCTGGTGCAGAAGCACGCCGGAGTTTCGGTGAACACCTGCTACGCCGCCATGGCGGCGGGCATAGCGCTCTGCGCGGGCGGAGCCGTGCTCGCAAAATTCGAAGAGCTGTATTTTAAGCGCGAACTCGCATCCGGCACGCCGTTCACCTTTGACGGCGCCAAAGAGCTCATACGGCTGGGCGTGCTCACGATCGCCATTCCCGCCGTCGCCGCGCTCGTCGCCGCGATAATTTTCGGCGTGATGCGCGCCGTCCTGCCCGACGTGGACGAGATGAAATACAACATCCGCCTTTACTTGGGGATGGGGATCGGTTACATCTTCGCCGGCCTGCTCTGCCGCTACGGCGCCGAGCTTTTCGCCAAAAAAGGCAAGAAAGAAAAACAGCCGGAAGAAGTTCTTTGAATTATGAGTGCCTTGCGGCGCATTATAAAAAAACGCACATCGCCCGATGTGCGTTTTTATTTTGTCAAAAGGGAAAGAATCAGATAATAAAGCTCACTCTGCCGCCCTGCGGGTGGATGAATTCCAGTTTTGAACAGCGCAGGGCGAGTCCGCCGCCGGTCTTTGCGCCGTAGCGCCTGTCGCCGCGCACGGGGCAGCCGATATATGCGAACTGCACGCGGATCTGGTGGGTGCGGCCGGTGAGCAGATTGATTTCCACCGCCGCGGAATTTTCAAAGCGGGCGGTCACGCGGTATTCCAGCGCGGCGCGCTTTACCCCTGCGCGCATACGTTTTACAACAAAACTTTTGTTGCGCTTTACGTCGTGCCACAAAAGGTTTTTCAGCGTGCCGGAATCGGTCGCGGGCCCGTTTTCGACTATTGCGGTATAGGTCTTTTTTATGCTGCCGGGGGCGCAAAGCACAGCCGAAGCGCGTTTGTTTTTTGCAAGCAGCAAAAGACCCGACACCGCTTTATCCAGCCGGTGGCAGGGGAACGCGCCGAGTCTTTCGGCGAGCCGTTCGCTGTCTTCGCCGGGGAGCTTGTTTACTACGGTGATATCGGTATCGGAATAAATTATCGCGGGCATTTTTATGCTTTCGCGGCGCGTCTTAATAAAATCTTATGACAATTTCAATGGTCTGTAAATTGCGTTCGCCGCCCTCCTTGTATATAATAACAGTATCAGGGGGTGTTTGTCAAGTGCAGAGGACGCCGCTTTCGGAGCGAAACATGCCGTATTATACGCGCGGCGAAGAAATAATGAATATGGTCACGCACATAGTGGGCGGCGGACTGGGAGTGCTCATCCTCGTCTGCTCGGTGACCGTCGCCGCGCTGCACGCCGACCTGTGGGGGATAATATCCGCGGCGATCTACGGCTTTTCGATGGTGTGCCTTTACAGCGTTTCCAGCGTCTACCACGGGCTGAATATGAACCGCGGCAAGCGCGTTATGCAGGTCATAGACCACTGCACCATATATTTCCTGATCGCCGGCACCTACACTCCCATACTGCTCGCCGGAATACGCCTCAACGACCCCGCGCTCGCGTGGATCGTGTTCGGCGTGGAATGGGGGCTCGCGGCGCTCGGGATAACGCTCAACGCAATAGACCTGCGCAGATACCGCGTGTTTTCCATGATATGCTACCTCTGCATGGGCTGGATGATAGTAATCTCGCTCAAAGCGTGCGTCGCGGCGATGACGTGGAACGGCTTCATCTGGCTGCTCGCGGGCGGTATATCGTATACCATCGGCGCCGTGCTGTACGGCGTCGGCCGCAAGGTACGCTATTTCCACGCCATATTCCACATTTTCGTGGTGTTCGGCAGCGTTTTTCAGGCGATAGGGATAATCTTTTACATTTTGTGACGGCAAAAAGCTCCGCGGGGGCGCGGTCAAAGGGACGGCGAACGCCGTCCTTTGTTTTTTGCTATTGCATTATAATATAAATAGTGCTATAATAGCATCAAAGACCTCAGAATGGAGTGGTGTCGCTTGACCAAAAGACTTATATGTCTGCTTTTGCTCGTCTGCATATTCGCCGTTTCGTGCGCGAAAGACGCGGAACGAAGCGAAAGCACCGAACTTTCCGCCGTTTCGGAGCCGGAAATTTCCGAAACCGAAAACGTTTCCGATCCGGCGGACGAAATACTGCCGCTGCCGCGCACCGAAGCCGAAGTCAAACGTTACCGCACGGGCGAAGAGCAATCCGCGCAGGTCGAAGTGGCGGAATACATAACCGCCGAAGACCGCCGCGGCATCGTCGGCGGCACCTGCCCCGAGGACGCCGAAGTATTCGCGGTGCTGCGCAGCAGCGTGATCGGCCACGCATCGAGCAGTCACGGCACGTTCATACTCGAACTGCCGCTGCCTCAGAGCGAAAGCCCGCTGGAAGTCAAGCTGTATTGCTCGGAACCCGCTAAATCGGTCTCTTCGCCGGTCGCCGTAAAGCTGCAGTCCTACGCCACTGGCGAATATCCCGCGCCGGGCGTGGTCTGGGTGGGCAAAAACGGCTGGCTCTTCTTCAACAACACCGAAAAACAGTTCACCAATAACGAGGATATTTCACAGCGCATGCGCAACCGCGCCGTCAACCGCACGAAGCAGCGCGTCGAAGCGCTCGCCCAAAGCGGGACCGAGCTCATTTACGTGCTCATCCCCAACCCCAACGAGCTTTATCCGCAGGAAATGCCCGACGGCATAGAGCAGGGGACCGTGTGCCTGCGCGAACAGGCGGCGGAAGCGCTCGCCGAAGGCGGCGCCGTCGTGATAGATCTGGGCCCCGCGCTCAAAGCGCAGCTGGGCAGCACCGGGCACGAGCTTTATCACCACACCGATTCGCACTGGACCGAATACGCCGCGTATTTCGCGTACAAAGCGATATGCGACGAGTTCGCAAAGCGTTTCCCGGCCGCCGCCGCGCGCGACGTTTCGGAATTCGGCTTTGCCGAGGAATACCGCGAAGCGGGCGATCTGTATTACGATCTCGGGATGCGGAAAGATCTGCTGCGGTTCCGTTCGACTTTTTCGCACATAACTTTCACCACTCCGATCGACCGTCTCAAATACGATCACGAAGAAGCGACGGTAATAAACAACGACAATATGGAGCAGATGGATTTCACCAACCCCGACGGCGAAGGCAAGCCCTCGTTCCTCATGCTGCGCGACAGCTATTCCATAATGCTGTTCGACTGGCTGGCGGAACGCGCTTCCGTATCGCATTTCAAGCCGCTGTGGGAATTTGACATAAGCGCCGAAGAAGCCGCGGCTTTAGGCGTGGATTATATAATCGTTTTCGTTTGCGATATGAACCTCAACAGCGTGTTAAGGTAACGCCGTGCACGCAGATTCTTAAAACAGAAAGGACCCAAGCCATGAAAAGAACAGTTTCGCTGATACTTGCTTTCGTGTTCGTGTTTGCGCTCGCGCTTTCGGTATCGCCCGCCGTGTACGCCTCCGCGCTGACGGCCGAAGCGCCCGAACGCTATCTGTGGATGACCACTTCGGACGGCGTCGTCCCGTCGATCACGTTCACGCTGCCCGAATCGCTCATTCCTGACGACGGCACCGTCACGCTGCGCGCCAGGGTGCGTTTCGGCACCGACGTATACGAACAGGAACACGGCGCGGCTTACGTCAACTGCTATGCGTATACAGATCTCGAGCACGTGGGCAATTTCAAATATCTCATCAATTTCGCGGACTTTGCCAATTCAAACGTGTATCTGGAGGACAACGGCGGTCCCGTCAAGGGCAGCTGGGTGGATTTCACTTATGAAGCGGATCCCGGCAACCCCTCGTACGCGCTTGGCAGGGAAGACACTCAGGTGGTAATAAACGACGGCAGGGCCGTATGCCGCGCGCTAAACGTGAGCATAGGGTATTATAACGCCGAAGGCACCATAGAAATAGCGAGCGTTTCCGCCGAAGTCAACGGCAGAACGGTATGGTCGGTCGATTTTTCGACCTTTGATCCTCTCGCCGCGAACACGAACCTGTATTACAGCGGCAGCAACGGGATCTCCGCAGATACAAAGGACGTGAACTGGGGCTTCGGCGTAACCGAAACGCCTCCTCCCGCCGTCATCCGCGGCGATATGAACAACGACGGCGCGCTCAGCTCCGACGACGCGATCTACCTGCTCAGGTACGTCCTGTTCGGTGAAGAATATCCCATCACCCAGGACGGCGACCTGGACGGCGACGGCAAGGTCCTTTCCGCCGACGCCATATTGCTTTTGCGCTGCATACTTTTCCCGGACGACTATTTTGCTCTGCGAACTGTCGAAAACGTGGCGTTGGGCAAAAAATACACCGCCAAAGCTCGCAATTACCGCAGCGACAGCTACGGCGACTTCAACGATTCCCAGGGAATACGCCCGCGCTTCAAGCTCACTGACGGATACGTCGCCGATAAAGGCGACTCGCCGCGCATCGCGGGCTATGAGACCGACACGCTGAGCGTCATAATCGATCTCGAACACACCTGCCTCATCAAAGAGGCGAACATTGATCTGTGGGGAGGCCAGAACGGCGTTTCCACCCCCGACATTGCCAGGGTCACCTATTACGTTTCCGACGACGGCATAGAATTCACCAAGCTCGGCACCGTCAGGGTCAGAACGGCGAACCTCGTCACCGTCGGCAGCTGGAAGAAGGGCGTATTTAAGCTCGCGGTCGACGACGTGCGCGCCAGGTTCCTGCGCGCCGATATAACCGTTTCCGACCACGTCTGGGCGTCCGAACTCACGGTGAGCGGGTTCGAACTCACGGGGATCGGCAACCTTTCGGATATCCCCAAGGTCTACGTCGATACGCGCGGCGTCCCCATAATCAAGGACGAATACCGCGAATGCGCTATCACCGTATACGACCCCGCCGGCAGATTTTCCACCATAATCGATCCCAACGCCACCATAAAGGTGCGCGGCAACTCGACTTCCAGCGGCGCGAAACAGCCGTTTAACATAAAATTCGATAAAAAACAGAACGTGCTCGGGTTCGGCAAGTGCAAAAAATGGTATCTCTTAGCCAATATGTACGATAAAACGCAGATCCGCAACAAGCTCGCGTACGATCTCGCGGACGCTATCGGAATGGCGTACGTCCAGCAGTCGGAATTCGTAGAACTTTACGTCAACGGAGTCTACCGCGGCATGTATATGCTGTGCGAATCCATAGGCGTGGGCGACACGCGCGTGGATATCGACATCGAAGGCAACGAATTCCTGTTCGAATTCGAACCGTGGGCGCAGTATTCCAACCCTGAATGGTTCACCACTCCCAGATACGGCATCATACTCGGGCTCAACGATCCCGAATCGCCCACCGAATCCCAGCGCGATTATATGACGGAATTCTTCACCGCCATGGAAAACGCCATCCATTCGCAGAAATACGGCGACATAGCCAAATACGTCGACCTGCAGTCGTTCATCGATGCGTTCATAGTACAGGAATTCTTCAAACAGGTCGACTACGGCACCAGCTCCACGCGCTTCTATCTCAAAGGCGGCAAGCTTTACGAAGGCCCGGTATGGGATTTCGACCTTTCCGCCGGCAACTGCTCTTCCAGCTATTACACCGGCTACAACAACGTAAACACCACCGGAATTTCGTGGCAGGGCAGATATTGCTACGCCATATGGAACAGCCGTCTGTTCAGGGTGCCTCAGATAATGGATATGGTCAAGGCGCGCTATCTCGAGCTTCAGCCGTATATCGTCAACATTTATCGGGATAACGAGCTGGGCAGGAACCAGATGGATATCCTGCTGGGGAAATACCGCAAAGATATAGACCGCAACTACACTCTGTGGTACACCGACACCGTTTACAGCGTGCTCGAAAAAGAACTCGTCAACGGCACCTACGACGCCGAGATCGAATACCTGCGCGACTGGTTCGAAAACCGCAACGAATGGATGCTCGAAGATTTCGGGCTCAACTGATATTAACGGCCAAAACAGAAAGGAGCGGCAAAACGTGAAAAAAGAATTCCTGCGCGAAGACGGCGCTGTGCTGAGACATCCGTACGTCACGGCCGCGCTCGCCTGCCTGGTTTCGGTTTTTCTGTTCGATTATACGGCAGATAAGCTCACTCCGTTTTCCATCGTCCTGCTTGCCGCCGCCGCGCTGGCTCTCGCCGCGCTCGCGGCGTACTGGTACGCCAACGGGATGCTCACGCCGCGGCGCGTGACGTTCCTCATACTCGCGTTTTCTTTCCTCGTCAAGCTCGCATACGTGCTCTGCACGGGACTCGGCGAGCGTCAGCACGACGTCGGCACCTTCCGCGAAGTTTCCAACGGCCACGCGGGCAGGATATACCGTATGTACGGCGGCGAGATATTCCCGGAAAAAATAGCGTCCATGTGGTATCACCCGCCGCTCCATTACGGGCTCGAGGCGCTGTGGATGAAGTTCCTGACCTGGACCGGAGTCGCCGAAAGCGTCGCGACCCACTACGTCACGGCGCTCACGCTGTTTTATTCGTGCGCGGCGTCTTCCGTGTGCGCGGCGATATTCAAAGAGGTGGGCTTAAGCGACCGCAGCCGCAATATCGCGCTTTCGCTCGTCGCTTTCCACCCCACGTTCATCATACTCGCGGCGAGCTACAACAACGATATGCTTTCGGTGCTCTTTATGCTCGCGGCGCTGCTGTTCGCTGTCCGCTGGTACCGCAGCCCGGGGTACGGCAATATCGTGTGCCTCGCGCTCGCCATAGGGCTGGGGATGATGTCCAAGCTTTCGGCAGGCTACGTCGCGCCCGCGGTCGCGATGCTGTTTTTGATCAAATTCATAGAAGCCAAAGGCGAACGCCTGCGCCTGTTCCTTCAATACTGCGTTTTCGGCGCCGTCTGCGTGCCGCTCGGCACCTGGTGGTCGTTCTATATGCTGTGGGAGCACGGAAAACCGCTCGGCTACGTGATGAAGCTTTCCGACAAGCTCGACCAGTATATAGGCTTCCGTTCGGTGACCGAACGCCTGCTCGGAATACCGCACAGCTTTTCCGAAGGGATCTGGTTCGCGCGCGCCGACCAGGGCTACACCAATTCGTTCTTTGAATACAACATCCCCTCCGCCGTGGTAAAGACTTCGGTGTTCGGCGAATGGGATATAGGCAAAGGCGGCGCGTTTACCGAGATACTCGCGTACGCGCTTATAATACTCAACGTCATACTCATAGTGTTTTCGATATGGTGTATGGGGCGCGCGGTGAGGAAGAAGTTCGAGCGGTTCGAAAGGCCGATAAAAGCGTTCTTCTACGCGTTCTGGATCACCGTCGTACTTATGTACGTCAAATTCTGCTTTGATTTTCCCCACAACTGCACCATGGATTTCAGATATATCGTGCCCGCGGCGGTCGTGGGGGCGATGTTCATAGGGCTTTATTCCGATACTCTTCAGAACAAACACGCAGAGCGCGCCGTCGCCGCCGTGTGTATCGCGTTCTGCGCCGTGAGCGCGCTGCTGTACGTTATCACCGCGTGAATCATCCGTTCATGAAAGGCCCCGTTTTATGAAAGAAGAATCAAAAATTCCCGCGTCGGATGCGCAAAGCAAACTGCGCCGCGTGCTTGCGATAATCGCGGTCGCCGCGGTGATACTCGCGCTGTGCGAACTGACCTTCGCTTCGCGCAAGAGCCTTGCTCTGGGGTTCAAAGACGCGGTACGCGTCGATATCCCCGTCGACCGCCTGAACGTCAAAAACGGCGTTATATCGAACGGCGGGCTGAAAATGCAGGGCAACACCGTGATAAAGATCCCGCTTCAGGGAGTGAAAATAGAATACATAGCGCTGAAGTTTGTCGAAAAGCCGGCCCTTTTTGAAGTTTCCGTGCTGGCAAAGGACGCGGCGTGGCGGGATTCGCTGCGCCCGTATCACAACCAGCGCGTTTACGCGGGCAGCGGCGAAGCCGTAATAGATTACGATTCGGCGGGCGGCGTCACGACGCTCGAGCTGGATTTCGATCAAGGCGCAAAAGGCGTGGTGCTCACCGGGATAATCCTCAATTACGCTTTCGGACTTCATTTCAATTTTTTGCGCTGGCTGCTCGTTTTTCTGGTTTTTTGCGCGGCGGTATTCATAAAAGAATATAAGCCGTATGCAAAAACGCTCGATCTTTCCGGCCCCGGCGCAAAGGCGCTCGTGTGCGCGGCGTGCGCGCTTTGCAGCGTTTTCGCGCTTATAGGCGCCGTGAAGAATTTTCGGCCGGAAAAATATCCGTTCGAAAAACCGGTCAAAGAGTATTCCTGCTATCAGCAGCAGACCGACGCGCTGCTCAAAGGGCGGCTGGATCTTGATATAGAATTTTCCGCCGGGGAACTGGCTTCGCTCAAAAATCCCTATGACGCCGGCGTCCGGCAGACCGAAACGAGCTCGTATTCCGCGCTGTGGGACCGCGCCTATGTATCGGAAACGGGTAAGGTGTATTCGTATTTCGGTATAGCGCCCGTGCTGCTGTTCTATCTTCCGCTGACGGCGCTGACCGGCTATATGCCGGGCGACGGAGCGGCGAACCTGTTCTTCACGCTTTGCGCGGTCGCGGCGTTTGCCGCCGCGCTGTCGGCGCTGCTCAGGTATTTTAAGATCAGGACCGATCCCGTCACGCTGTGCTTTGCGCTTTGCGCGGTCGTCTGCGGGTCAAGCGTGTTCGTGCTCAACGTGCATCCCACCATGTACTTTACGGCGGTCATTTGCGGAATGCTGTTCTTTGCGCTTACGCTCAATTTCGCCTTCCGCGCAGTCTGCGCGCAGACCGCGTCGCGCCGCCGCGTACTGCTCGCGCTCGCCGGGACGAGCGTGGCGCTCGCCGCGGCGTCAAGGCCCACCGCGCTGGTGTTCTGCGTAATGCTCGTGCCGCTGTTCATAAAATTTTTCATAAAAAAGACGCGCCCTCTCGCCGAGCGCATGTGCGACCTCGCGTTCGCCGCGGTCCCGGTGATCGCCGGCGCCGCCGCGATAATGACTTACAACGCGGTTCGGTTCGGTTCGCCGTTCGATTTCGGCATAACGCGGCAGCTCACGGGGTACGATATGAGCTATTGCGGGTACGAACTGTATAAGTTTTTCCCCGCGATGTTCCATTATTTCGTTCAACCGTTTTCGTTCAGCGGTATCTTCCCGTTCGTTTCGCCGTCCGATCTCAGTCTCGGCGCCTACCGCAGCTACCAGTATTCGTACCTGTCGTACGGAGCTTTGAACTTCCCCGCGGTGTGGGGCGTTTTCGCCGCCCTGCCCGTGACCGGGGGCGACCGCGTCAAGCGCGGCACGTATATTTCCGCCGTCGCCGCTGCGGTGTTCGTGGCGTTCACCGATTTTTGCCTCGGCGGAGTACATCTGCGCTATATGGGCGATATCCTGTTCCCGCTTTGCCTTGTCGGCGCGCTCGTGCTCGTCGAACTCGTTTCGCGCAGCTCCGGCAAGCCGTACGCCGTCCACGTCCGCGCGGCGGCGTGGATCTGCATGGGGCTTACGGTCCTGATCGCAGGCGCGCTGATATTCGATAACGAAGCCGACAGCATACGCCTTAACGCTCCGCGGCTGTTCGCTCTTTTCGAAAATCTGTTCAGATAACAACAACACAAACAACATACAGGAGTAACCGAAATGGAAAATAACAAGATCGCGATAATCATCGGCGCCGGCCCCGCGGGGCTCACCGCCGCCTATGAGCTGCTCACAACGACCGATATCCGCCCCGTCATACTTGAAGAAAGCGACGAGATAGGCGGCATTTCACGGACGGCGGTCTATAAAGGCAACCGTATCGATATCGGCGGCCACCGCTTCTTTACCAAAGTCGACAGGGTGAACGATCTGTGGAAAAGCATACTGCCCGTGCAAGGCGCGCCTTCGTTCGACGACGCGCTGCTGGGGCGCGAAAAGCCGCTTTCCGCCGGCGGGCCCGACCCCGAAAAAGAAGACCGCGTAATGTTGGTCCGCAACCGCGTTTCGCGCATATATTTTCTTAAAAAGTTCTTCGCCTACCCCATTTCGCTTTCGTGGGAGACCATAAAGAACATGGGCTTCCTGCGCACTCTCAAAGCGGGCTGCGGATATTTATGGTCGGCGGTGTTCAAAAAGAAAGAGACCAATTTGCGCAATTTCTATATAAACCGTTTCGGCAAGCCGCTTTACGAGATGTTTTTCGAAGACTATACTGAAAAAGTGTGGGGCGTGAATCCCAAAGACATTTCCGCCGAATGGGGCGCGCAGCGCGTAAAAGGACTTTCGCTTTTCAAGGCGGTTTGGAACAAGATCTCGTCTCCGTTCCGTAAAAAAAGCTCCAAAAAGGTCGAAACGTCGCTTATAGAGCAGTTCCTTTACCCCAAAAACGGACCCGGCCAGTTTTACGAAACGCTCGCCGACGAAGTCCGCCGGCTGGGCGGCGATATCATTATGAACGCGCGCGTGGACGACGTGAAGACCGAAAACGGCAGAGTCGTTTCGGTAAGCGCGAACGGCAGGGAATACGCCGGCGATTATTTCATTTCGTCCATGCCCGTAAAGGATCTGTGCAACAGTATGCATAACGTCCCCGAAGACGTGCTCGCCGTCACCCGCGAGCTTCCGTACCGCGATTTTATCACCGTGGGGCTTTTGTGCGACAAGATGGCGATACAAAACAAGACCAGGACCAAAACGCTGGGCAATATCGTCCCCGATTGCTGGATCTACGTTCAGGAACGCGACGTAAAGCTGGGGCGGCTGCAGATCTTCAACAACTGGTCGCCGTATCTGGTCGTCGATCCCGAACACACCGTGTGGATAGGTCTGGAGTATTTCTGCACCGAAGGCGACGAGTTGTGGAATATGACGGACGCCGATTTTATAGAATTCGCCAAGGAAGAGGCCGCTCACATAGGCGTGGTTGACAAAGCGGATATAAAAGACGCGGTGCGCGTGAAACAGCGCAAGGCGTACCCTTCGTATTTCGGTACCTACCAAAACTTCCCGGTCGCCCGCGAATGGCTCCAGTCTTTTGAAAATCTTTACTGCGTGGGCAGGAACGGACAGCACCGCTACAACAACATGGATCATTCCATACTTTCGGCGATGGTGGCAGTAGATTCCATACGCACAGGCAAAGGCAGGCTCGCCTGCTGGGACGTGAATACCGAAAAGGAATATCACGAAAAGAAATAAATTACCTCGTTTCGCTCGGCTTGATATATCATCCTTGCCGGTGATTCGATATGTTTGCTTGCGCAAACGGAAAATGAAAAGGAGGCATTACCATGAAAAGAGCAATAACCGTCGTGCTTCTTTGCGCGGTGCTGTTTGTCGGCTGCGCAAAAATCCCTGTGGAAGAAGCGAAAATCCCTGCGGAAAAAACCGAAAGCAAAACGGCAGACAATGTAACAGACGAGATATCAAAATCCGTTGAAGAACTGGGATTGAAAGTTACAAAACTGGAATTCGGCGACGATTCGTTATACGCCGAACTGTCACCCGAAAACACAATACCTGAATCCTCTGCTTATGTTCCGGTGCTTACAAAAATACAAGGGTGTCTTTTCGATAACGGCAGCAGCGTAAAGAAAATCGACGTCAAACTGGTAAAGGAGGATACAGAAAAGACATTCGAACTTGCGCTGGAAGACAGGACGGTCTATATTACTCTGCCGTCAGATGGGGACGGCAGCAACAAGAAAGCAAACATTATGCTTTATATGGATGCTTTTGCATATTTGCTTTATAATATGCCAAGCGACGTTTACGACTACGTTAATGTAAAGGTAATAAACCACGACGGCGACACGTTGCGTGAAAGATTAATCCGTTTTTCGAGAAACGCGGAAAAACGCATTCCGGCTGACGGCGCTGACCCCGCCGCGCTAATTGAACCGGTAAAGTCGGTCCTTCCTGTCGGAATGGAACTTACCGAAATAACGATAGTTACCCACAACGAGATTCCGATCGTCGCACTTGCGCTCAAATGTTCCGTGCTCGAATCGGCTTCGCTCAGCTATATAGACGATGTTTACGAAATGGTAATAAAAAAATCCGCAAATATGAATATTGCCGCGTGCACCATTGACATTGTCGACGCTTCCACCGGCGAGTTGCTGATGTATTATTACGGCAACGCTGACATAGGTAAAATGACCTCGTGGCTGGCGCCCGAGATAAGGGCCTTTTCCGGCCCGAGACCCTCGCCGGACTCCGAATAAACAGAATTCGATATGTTTGCTTGCGCAAACAAGAAAAAACTCCCGAAAAGTCAAAACTTTTCGGGAGTTTTTTGCGTTTATGGCGGAAAAACTTATCTGTTGCGGATGGCGTCGATGGGCTTTTTGGAAGCGATATGTTTTACCGGCAGGAACGAGGCGATCGCCGCCACGCCCACGCTTATCAAAAGCAGCAGTGCGAGCTGTCTGAGCCCGAAATGGAGCACGGTGACGAGCAGCCCTTCCCTGCGTATGCGCGCGTTTATGACCGCCACGATTATCGCGGAAGCGATGGACGAAAGCGCAAAGTTCACCATCGCTATTATAAAGCTTTCGCTGAAGAATATGCGGAACACGTCCGCGGAGCGCGAACCGATGGCGCGCAGTATGCCTATTTCCTGCTTTTTGTACGCCACGCTCGAGGCGATGAACGCCGAAAACAGCACCGCGGCGAACACCGCGAAGAACAGGCCCACCCACACGAACACGCGCGATATTTCGTAGAACACCTCGTTCAGTGAATCCAGCTCAAACGTCGCTCCGCTCTGAAGCGGGTAGACGACTCCGTCGTCGGTCGAATAGCAATAGCTTACCAGGTCCTTTATCCCGCTCGCCGTCGAAGGCATCGCCGCCACTGCGCAGCTGTAAACGGTCTCGCCCGGCAAAGTCATTTCGTCAAACACGGCGTCCGACACCGCAAAGGCGTAAATGTTTTTCTTGTTATAGCCCGGGTCGTCAGGATCCGGTCCCGGGATGACGCCCACCACGGTAAAGCCTTCGAGACACGTTTCTCTGTAATTATAGCTGTAATACAGATCCATTGGTCCCGCCTTTGCGAACAGTTCGGCAACTTTTTCAACGTCTTCTACCGTTTCCGTGCCGCTGTATATGTCGGTGAGGTACATCCCTTCGGCGCAGACGACGATCTCGCGGTCGCCGAGAGTCGTGCGTTCGCCGTCGAACCAGATCACCGAATCCCGCACTTCGTCGAGCCGCACTATGCGCTCGCCGCTTACGGAAACGGTGTATTCGTTTTCGTATTTTCCCATACGCGGGGCAGATACGGCGTCGCCGGCGTTGAGCGCTATATATTTTTTGATGAACCCTTTGCCGGTGAACAGCGCGGAGCACAAGCTGTAATTCAGCTCGTTGGCAAGTTCCATAGAACCCGCGGCGCGCAGAAGCATATCCTTGGTGTCGGTCTCGTCGATCGGCAGCCGCCAGATAAAATCGTAGCGCGAAACATCGAACCCGGTGTCGACCACGCCGGTGACTGTGAATTCAGTGCCGCGCAGCAAAAGAGTCTTTCCCACGAGGTCCTGCGGCGAAGATATTTTGACCGAAGTCTCTTCACCCGCCGCGCGGTAGCCGCACACGGCGAAGGTGTCGTAAATGTATTTGCTGACGGCGATACCTTCCGCGTCGTTTTCGGCGGGAAGACTGCCCGCAAGCAGCGTATAGCCGGTTTTTTTCAACAGCTCCGCGTCTGCTTCCACAAATCCGGCGGCGTAGGTCGCGTATTTGTCGGTGCTGCGCATCAGCTCGAAAGCGGCGGGGGCCAGATCGCCCAGATTGGACGAAAACTCCATCGTGCCGCGGTATCCGTCGGGCTTGTAGAATCCGGTGAACGTAAGCCCTGTTTCTTCGGTCAGCTGCGCAACGACCGAGTCGGTGATGTCTTCGAACCTCCAGTGCCGGTAGTCTTTGCCCACGCCGTAGCGGTCGGCGCGCTTTATCACCGAAGCGTACGTGATGTTGCTGTCGATTATGGAATCGGTGCAGGCGCGGATATGGTCGTAGCTCGCAAAAGTGCTCGAAAGCGCGAACAGCGTGAACGCCACCAGCGAAAGCAGTATCGTGAACACCAGCCGCACCTTTTTGTGCCTGAGCGCGCTCGCGCCTATGCGGGACGCGCTTTTAAGCGGCAGCTTGGAGCGTATGAGCGAAAAGCCGGAATCCTTTTGCGACACGATGCTTTCGGGCTCAGTCGGCGCGAACGCGGCGCCGGATTTCGATACCGGCTTCGCCGCGGTTATGCGCTTTTCGTGCCCGGCGAGATATTCGTTTATCTGCAGTCTGTCTTCTTCGGTAAGGTGATAATTCGCCGGTATTATGATGCTGTCGCCGTCATAAACGGGGCCTGCGGGCGCTTCATCCGTTTCCGCCGCAGCGCGGGCGACGAGCGAAACGTCGTCGATCACCCTGCCGTCGGCGAGCTCGATTATGCGGTCGGCGTAGCCTTCGGCGAATTCGCGGTCGTGCGATACGACTATGACCAGATGCTCGTGCGAAAGCTTTTTGAGCGTGTCGAACACCTGCTTCCCCGTGGCGCTGTCGAGCGCGCCGGTGGGTTCGTCGGCAAAAATTATCTCGGGGTTCTTGACCAGCGCGCGGGCTATCGCCACGCGCTGTTTCTGCCCGCCCGAAAGCTCGTTGGGGCGGCGCTGGCCGTAGCCTTCAAGGTCTACCTCTTTCAGAATGCGGTTTATCCCCTCGTCCGTGGCTTTGCGGCTTTGCAGCTCTATCGCCAGCGCCACGTTGGCGCCTACCGAAAATTCTTCAAGTATGTTGTATTCCTGAAAAATGAACCCTATATAGGTGTTGCGGTAGGAATCGAAATGCGACTGGTCGAAATCGCGCGTGGAAGTCCCTTTGACTATGATGTCGCCGCTGTCGCAACGGTCGAGCCCGCCCAGCACGTTGAGCAGCGTGGATTTTCCGCTGCCGGATTTTCCGAGCAGAAAGATCATTCCCGTATCCGGGAACGTAAGCGAAACGTTGTCCAGCGCCTTTACCGGCACGCCCTTTTTGGGCTTGTAGGTCTTGCAAAGGTCTTTACAACTCAGCATAACGGTCAATCCTTTCTGTCTTTTTCCTTATAATAAAGCATACAGTGGCAGAAACCCTCAAAATCGGGGTCGGCTATCTGGTCGCGGAATTCCTTGCACATACATTTGGTGTCGGGCGTGGATTCGCGGCGGCAGGGGCAGTACCCGCCGCGCGCCTTGAGCCCTTCGCGTATGGCTTCCACAATGGATTTATCGGGGTTGAGCTTGACCATCGCGTTCACCTGTACTGTTCGAACAGC
Organism: Clostridia bacterium; assembly: GCA_017429165.1. GTDB lineage: Bacteria > Bacillota > Clostridia > Oscillospirales > CAG-382 > UBA1206. The sequence goes on along the minus strand of JAFRPL010000023.1, from coordinate 45,627 downwards.
TTTGCGAGCTGCTCGGCTTTGAGATATCCTTCGTGGCGGTATATCATTTTTCCGCCCTTTATGAACGCCAGCGTGGGGATGGCGTTCACGCGGAACGCGTCCGCGAGCTCGGGCTGTTCGTCCACGTTGACTTTGCACAGCTTGACTCCGTCGGTATCGGGCAGGGAATCGAATTCGGCGGCGATCATACGGCAGGGGCCGCACCAGGTCGCCCAGAAATCCACCACCGCGAGACGTTCGTATTTGAGCGCTTCGGTTTCGAAATTTTCTTTGGTCACAACGGTGTGTTTCATTTTTATTCCTCCTTGTTACGGGTATTTTTACGTTATTATCTTACATTAATCCGGCGGTTTTGTAAATAGCGTAATTTCAAAAGAATGTAAATATTTTGTTGTGTTTTGCAAAAAACGCCCGCATCCCGCCGCGGAAGGAATAAAAAATGTTGATTTTCGCGCCCGTGCGTGGTACAATAGACGTACCGAAAAAAACGAATCCGAGGTGTTTTTGTCATATGTGTCTTAAAAAGTTCTTTTGCCTTTTGCTTTCGGCGCTCGTCTGCGCCGGTCTGTGCTTCGCCGCGTCGGCCGAAATGCCGGAAATAAGCTCCGAATCCGCGGCCGAAACGTGCAGTCTCAGCATTTCCACCGATAACTGCTTTTTCGTGTACGCCGGCACGCGCGACACCGTGCCGAACAAGCTCGCAAAGGGGACTTCGTTCAGCTTCAACCTTGTGTTCGACCCGGGCAAGAGTTCCTCGCAGGTCACGGTCTACGCCAACGGGACGGAGATCCCGCTCGAAGACGGCAAATACACCTACACAATAAACGAAGACACGGTCTTTGAAGTCATCACCGACGGCAGCCGTCCATCCGGCGGCGGCAAAAAGCTTTCGCTAGGCGAGATAATGCTCATCATCTGCGGCGTCGCCACCGTCGGCGTGGTCGTGTGGGTGATAGTTTCCAATAAAATCGAACAAAAGAAAACGGGAGAGAAGAAAAAATGAAACTATGCGAAGTTTTCGTCTCGGCGACGGAAGAAAAAAACGAATTTACCCGCCACGTCCCCGCGCCTTATATAAGAAAAAGCTTTACGCTTGAAAAAGCGCCGGTCTCCGCCGAACTCAACGTGTGCGGACTGGGGTTCTACCGTATGTTCGTCAACGGCAGGGAACTCACCCGCGGCGTGCTCGCGCCGTATATTTCAAATTCCGACGATATGTGCTGCTACGATATCTACGACCTCAAAAACGTGCTCCGCGCCGGCAAAAACGCGGTGACGTTCCTGCTCGGCAACGGCATGCAGAACGGCATAGGCGGCAGAGTGTGGGATTTTGAGACGGCGGCGTTCAGGTCTTCGCCCAAGCTCGCGTGCTCGCTCGAATGCGACGGCGAAACGGTGTTTGCTTCGATGGAAGACGCAGTCTGCGCCGATTCGCCCATACTGTTCGACGACCTGCGCTCGGGCGAAAGATACGATATGCGGCTTTACGACGAAAAAGTCTTCGACGCGGATTACGACGATTCCGCGTGGAAAAAAGTGATGATCGCCGAAACGCCCAAGGGCGAAAAGCGCGCCCGCGTTTCCGACCCCGTGGTGATATCGCACTATTTGCACGGCAAGCTCACGGGCACGGGCGGTTTCAAAGAGCCCGAGGATAAAAACATCGTCAAAAACTGCAGCTTCCCGCTGCCCGAAGATGAAGTCGTGACGCGCGGATACGTCTACGATTTCGGCTTCAACACCGCCGGTATGTTCCGCGTGCGCCTGAATGCGAAAGAAGGGCAGAAGGTCATCCTTCAGTTCGGCGAAGTGTTCGAAAACGGCGTGCTCGATATCACGCAGATGTATTTTCTGCCGCACGGCTACGACCACCGCGCCGTGCTGGTCTGCCGCGAGGGCGAAAATATCTACGCGCCGTCGTTCACCTATTTCGGCGCCCGTTACTGCCTTATAAGCGGCATCGACGAAACGCAGGCAAAGGAACTGGATATCGATTTCGGCGTGTGCCACAGCGATCTCAGAAGGCGCGGCTTCTTCGCGTGTTCCGACCCCATAGCCAACGCGCTCTACGCAAACTGCATCCGTTCCGACCTTGCCAATTTCGTGCATTTTCCCACCGATTGCCCCCAGCGCGAAAAGAACGGCTGGACCGGCGACGCTTCGGTATCGGCGGAACAGTTCATGACCAATTTCGAATGCCTGGATTCGTTCGCCGAATGGCTCAAACACATTCAAAAGGCCCAGCGCCCGAGCGGCGAGCTGCCGGGGATAATCCCCACCGGCGGCTGGGGATTCGCCTGGGGCAACGGCCCCGGCTGGGACGCGGTCTGCGTGAACCTGCCCTACGCGGCGTGGAAATTCGACGGCGACACCGGGATCTTGCGCGACAACGCCGATATGATAGACAAATACTTTGATTATCTCGATACCAAGGTCCGCCCCGACGGACTGTACGAATTCGGCCTGGGCGACTGGTGCCCCGTGGGCATGGTCATCAAGGCGCCGCTCAAGCTCACCGATTCGTGCACGCTTTACGATATCCTTTGCAAAGGCGAAAAGATATTTGAAAAACTCGGCATGCCCGAACGCGCCGCAAAGGCAAAAGAAAAAGCCGCGCGTTTACGCGCCGCTATACGCAAAGAACTCATAAACGGCCATACCGCCGCGGGCGAATGTCAGACTTCCCAGGCGATGACGCTGTATTACGGCATATTCGACGAAGACGAATTCGAGCCTGCGTATAAAGTGCTTATGGATATGATCGATTCAACAGGCGGACATTTCGACGGCGGCATTTTCGGCGCGCGCACGCTGTTCCGGCTGCTCGCCGAACACGGCGACGCCGCAAAGGCGTTCGATATGATCTGCCGCACCGACGGGCCTTCGTTCGGCGAATGGGTGGCGCAGGGCGCCACGTCGATGTACGAAAACTTCGGCGCGCCGCAGTCGCGCAATCACCATTTCTTCGGCGACATTTCGGCGTTCTTCATCAAACACATCGCCGGCATAGACTATTCGCGGTTCGACGGCGTCCCGCGCGCGGTGATCTCGCCCGCGTTCATCCCCGGGCTGGATTTCGCAAGCGGCGAGACCTGCGGGGTCCGCGCCGAATGGCGCCGCAAGGGCAATAAGATACTGCTCACCGTCGCCCCCGGCGAAGCGACGGGCAGGATCGTTCTGCAAAGCGGCGCTTTCGAAGACGGCACGCGTGAAAAAGAGCTGAAATGCGGAAGATACGTCATTACTTTATAAGGATATTGCTGCTTTTCACGGCGGCGGCCATTGCGCTCGCCGCCTTTTTCGCTTGCTCGCGCGCTGACGGAACCGAAAACTCCGCGTCCGGAACGAGCGTTGTCGAAGAAAGCTCCGCGGAGCCGCAGGCAAAGGCGTTCGGCTCGTATGAAGAAGCGAAGGAAGCGATATACGAACTGCGCCGCACCCGCTTTGAAAACGGCGCTTACGACAGGGCGGCGGTCGCGTCTTTTGAAGACGCGTGTTCCGACGCGGTGATGTATCTGCGGCACAACAGGGAAGACGAAGATTATCTGCAAAACTGCTACGCGCTTTACGAAAAAATGATCGCCGCGCGCGACGCGGTGGATTATCTGCGCGGCGACGAAATGCGCGTGTATATCAACGTGAACGGGACGGTCGGCGAAGACAGATACAGCAAATGCACGGTGTCGTTCGTCGATAAGGAAGGCGGCGGGATACCTTCCTGCAAGGATACTTCCGCACTCATACGCGTGCGCGGCAACTCGACCGCCGGCGCCGACAAAAAGCCTTACAACATAAAGCTTTCCGCGGATATGCGCGTGCTCGGCATGGAAAGCGGCTCCAAGTGGGCGCTGCTCGCCAACCACTTCGACAAAACGCTCATACGCAACGAACTCGCGTTTTATCTCGCCGCCGAAGCGGGCGGATACGCCGCGCCCGATTCGCGGTTCGCCGAAGTATATCTGAACGGAAAACTCATAGGCAGTTACCTCGTCTGCGAGCCCGTCACCGACGGCAAACACCGCGCGGATATCGATACCGAAGCGGGCGATTTTATTGCCGAGCGCGTAAAGGCGTGGGCGCCCGGCGTGCAGGACACGGTGACGACGCGCGGGATGGGGTTAAGGTTCGATATCGAATACGCCGCCGATATAAAAAAGGCGCGCTCGGTGCTTAACGCCGCCGAACAGGCCATCCTTTCGGGCGACGAGGAACGCATAAGGGAGTGCATAGACGTCGGTTCGTTCGTCGCGATGTACGTCGTCCACGAGCTGCTCAAGGATTGCGACCTCACGTACGGCTCAACGTATATCTGCTGCAAAAACGGCGTGCTGTTTTTCGGCCCGGTATGGGATATGGACCTTTCCGCCGGCAACGTTTCGGATATCCATCCCGAAGAAAAGTATTATATTTATAACAACGTTTATCCGTACGGCGACGGAAGCGGCGACAGCGCGCTCGGCGTCTGGGCGCGGCAGGAATGGCTTGAAAAACTGTATAACGCGCCGTTTTTTGCAAAACTGGTAAAGGAAAAATACGTTTCTCTTACGCCGGTCATAGAAGACCTTTACGCCGAAGGCGGGTATATCGATACGCTCGTCGCGCTCCACGGCGCTTCTTTTGAACGCAATTACTCCGAAGCGGGATGGGACATAAGCGCGCACGCTTCGCCCTACGAAAGCCGGACCGCGTACGGTTCGTACACGCAGGCGGTGGAAGAGCTCAAAGACTGGCTCCGGCGCCGGCACGGATTTTTGAAGAAGGAATTTGAATGAAAAAGCCGGATGAACGCAACGTTCATCCGGTTTTACTTTTTTACGGTTACACAAGCCCTTTTACTGCGGCGCGAAGGTTTTCGACCGCCGTTTCAATATCGCCTTTGCCGAAAACGGCGCTGCCGGCGACGAGCACGTCGGCTCCGGCTCCGGCGGCGACCGGCGCGGTCTTGACGTCTATGCCGCCGTCGACCGAGACCAGCGTTTTGTACCCCTTGCGTTTTATGTGATTCTTGAGCAGCCGTATCTTTTCGGTGGCGGGATCCATGTAGCTCTGGCCGCCGAATCCCGGCTCCACGCTCATCACCAGCGCGAGATCACATTTTTCGAGCAGCGGATATACGCTTTGCACTGGGGTCGCCGGCTTTACCGATATGCCGGCAAGCTTGCCTTCGGCGTGGATCATATCCAGTACGGCGGAAGGATCTGACGTCGCCTCTATGTGGAACGTTATGCAGTCGCTCCCCGCGGAAGCGAACTGCTTTATGTAACGTTCGGGCGCGTCTATCATAAGATGGGTGTCGAAGAAAAGCGCAGTCGAGTTTCTGATCGATTTTATGACGGGGATGCCGAACGAGATGTTGGGCACGAAAGCGCCGTCCATAACGTCAAGGTGCAGCCATTTCACGCCAAGGCGTTCAAGCTCTTTCAGCTGCTCGCCCGCGCGCGCAAAATCGCACGAAAGCAGCGAGGGCGACAGCAATATCTCTTTTTTTCGCATATTCGTTTCCTTTCGCCTGTTAACGACATAGAATGTAATGTAAAGGCAAACTTTTGCTTTTATAAAGACCCTGCGTGCCGCGCGCCGGCGCGGAAGTGAAAGGCAAAGGAACCAACGGTTTTTCATCCGGCGCGCCCACGCATTCATTATATACTCGCGGCGTGTTGTTGTCAATATCAAAAGACGTTCAAAAAATCCCACGCATCGCCGCCGGCGATATTTTCCAGCGCCGCCACAAGGCGGCGCTTCGCCGTTATGAACGCCGTTTCGTCGCCGGCGCTCGCCGCGCTCGCCGCGTCGCACGCCGCGCCGTCCACCCGTTCCAGCAGGTGTTCGCGGACCGAAAGCGCAAAACGTTTTCTCGTTTCTTTCCACTTTTCTTCAAATTCCGCCGCGCTTTGCGGCGTCATACCGCGCGCCGCCTCGCATAAAATTTCCGCCCGGCGCCTGTTGCGCGCGCCGCTTACGCACACCAGCGCGAGCATAGCGGCAAGCGCCAGCGCCGATATAAGGAATCTCTTCATTTTTTGCCCTTTTCGCTTTGCGCGGTCTTGATGCCGCCTTTGCGGTCTACGGTCATATAAAGGGTCTGCGCGGGGGTCGTACCGCGCTTTTTCAGCTCTTCAAGTATCGCTTTTTCGTCTTTTCCGCGCGCCTCGGCAAAACGGCGGATCACCGCGCCTTCTGCCATCACCGGCAGTTCGGCGCCGGGCTCTTCGGCAAAAACGCCCGCGCCTTCAAAAGTCAAAGGCGAACTGCTTTTGCGCGCCAGCACCGTGAGCTTTCCCGATTGCTCCAGTATCACGCATTCGGCGTCGTCCGGCGAAGAAAGCCCCGCGCTCCGCACGGCGGCGAGCACCTCTTCCGCCGAAATGCGCGCTTTTTCAAGCGTTTTTTCGTCTATTCTGCCGCCTTCCATAAGCACCAGCGGCTCGCCGTATATGTGCCGCCGCAGGCGCGGTATCTTTTTGCACGCAAAAGCGGTCGTTACCTCCAGCGCGCCGAGCGTCAGCACCGGGACGAGCCCGTGCAGCAGCGGGATATCGGCATCCGCCACCGGTATGGACGCGATCTGCGATATCATCACCGCCGCCACGAATTCGGGCAGCTGCAGTTCGCCTATCTGCCGCTTGCCCATGAATCGCATCACCGCGGTAAGCGTTATATAAAGTATCAGCGTGCGCAGAAATATGGCAGCCGTAAATATCACCCTTTCTTATTTTCTGCCCGTTTGCGCCGGGGTATTCGCAAAGCGGGGAAGTGTTTTTGAGTTTTGCGCGCGTTATTTTGATAATATATATTGAATTAATATATATTTCGTGATATAATAACATGATAAATTATGGTTGGAGGTCTACGCGTTGAAAAAAGCCGCGCTCATTCTGGTGTCCCTCGCGCTGACGCTCGCGGTTTCCTGCGCCGCGCCTTACCGCGGAACGGTGGAATATGCCATGGGCGCCGAGGTCACGCAGACCGTCTGGGGCGCGGGCGAAGACTGCCTGAAAGCGGCGTTTGACGCGATAGCTGCGCTTGAAGAAGACGTTTCGTACCGCAAAGACGGCGGAGTCGCTTTGCTCAATTCGGGCGGAACGCTTGCGAGCCGCGGCGACGCGTACGACATCATTGTAAAAAGCGCGGAGCTCTGGCGCGACACCGGCGGCGCATACGATATCACCGTGCTGCCTCTGGTCCGCGCGTGGGGGTTCGACTCCGGCGAACCGCATATTCCCGCCGCAAGCGAGCTCGCGTCCGCGCTCGCGATAACGGGCGGCGAAAACATAATATTCGGCGCGGACGGGATACGCCTTGCGAACGGTGCGCAGATCGATCTTTCCGCCGCCGGAAAAGGCGCCGCCTGCCAAAAAGCCGTGGAAACGTACAAAGCGTACGGCGCGTCCGGCGGAATAGTCACAGTGGGCGGCAGCGTGGGCGTTTTCGGAACCAAAAACGGCAAAAATTTCCGCATAGCGGTGCGCAGTCCGTTCGACCCCGCCGGCGCAGCAGCGGTGCTCACGCTCACCGATACGTATATTTCCACTTCCGGCAGCTACGAAAAACGCTTTTTCGCCGACGGAGCGGAATACCATCATCTGCTCGACCCTTCCACCGGTTACCCCGTTCACAACGGGCTTATATCCGTCACCGTGGTTTGCGGCGACGGCGCGCTTTCGGATATGCTTTCTTCCGCCTGCTTTTGCATGGGAATGGAAAAAAGTCTGCCGCTGCTCGAAAAATACTCCGCGTCGGCGCTGTTCGTGCGCGAAGACGGCGCCGTGTTCGTCACAAAAGAGCTTGCGCCGTATGTCGAATGCGAATCGTACGAGGTGCTGCCGTGAAGACGAGACTGTTCAAAAAAGCCGATCTGTTCATTGCGCTCGCCGTCCTGCTGATCGGCGCCGCCGCGCTGATATTCATATCGCTTTCGCAAGGCGGCGGCCGCACGGCGGTCGTGGAATACCGCGGCGAAACGGTAAGAGTGATAGACCTTGACGGCGTAAAAGAAGGATACACCTTTACGGTGAGCGGCGATTTGGAAGTGGTCATCGAGGTGTCGCCGCAGGGGATACGCTTTTTGTCTTCGCCCTGCCCCGACAAACGCTGCGTGGAGTTCGGGCTTTTGAATAAAAAAGGCCAGGTCGCCGTGTGTATGCCCGCCGGAGTTTCGGTGCGCATAACCGGCGAGGGCGAATATGACGGGGTGACGGGATGAAACGCGGCGAAAAGATCGCGCTCGCGGGCGTGCTTTCGGCTTTCGCCGTGGCGTCCGGCGCGCTGGAATCGCTCATCCCTCCGCTGCCGTTCGCGCCGCCGGGGTTCAGAATAGGTATTTCCAACGTGGCTTCAATGACCGCCGCCGCGGCGGTGTCACCGTTTGCGGCTTTCGCCGTGGCGCTGATCAAAAGCGTGTTCGTGCTCATAACGCGCGGGACCACGGCGTTCCTGCTTTCGCTTGCGGGCGGCCTGGTCTCGGCGTGCGTGACGGTGCTGCTCCTGCGCTTTGCACGCGGAAAAGTGGGCTGCATCGGCATAGGCGTGGCGTCAGCCGCGTTCCACAATCTGGCTCAGGTGTGCGTGTATTCGCTCATCATAGGCACGGCGGCGTTCTGGTATCTGCCGTATCTGCTCATACTCGGGACCGCCTGCGGCGCGCTCACGGGGATACTGCTCGACCTTGCGCTCAGATTCATTTCAAAACGCGATTACGCGCCTTGACGGCGCCGAACATAAACATAGACCGCGATTTTAGCGGTAAAGAAAGGGAACGATATGGAACAAGCCGTTTTTCCTAAAAAGCCGTATTCCGGCCGCGGCGGCGCAAAGACGCCCCATTTCAAAAACACCTGCGGCAGGGAATCGATATCCGTCCCGCTGCCGGGGATGATAGTGCTGCCCGTTCAGCAGCATATCGGCGCGCCGTGCGTGCCGTGCGTAAAGGCCGGCGACCGGGTGCTCGTCGGGCAGGTGATCGCCGACACCACCGCGTTCGTGTCCGCGCCCGTGCATTCTTCGGTGTCCGGCACCGTCAAAAAGATCGCAAGGATAAGGATGCCCAACGGCTCCCCCTGCGACGCGGTGTTTATAGAACCCGACGGGCTGCAGGAGCTTTCGCCGGATATAAAGCCGCCCGAGGTAAACGACCGCGAATCTCTGCTCAAAGCCGTGCGCGCTTCCGGCTGCGTGGGGCTCGGCGGCGCGGGGTTCCCCACTCACGTCAAGCTCAACGTCACTCCCGACAAAGCCGATACGCTTATTGTCAACGGCGCGGAATGCGAACCGTACATAACCTGCGACCACCGCGAGATACTTGAAAATTCGTGGAACATAATGAGCGGCCTTTACACGCTGCAGGAGCTTCTGGGCTTCAGGCGCGTGATAATAGGCGTGGAAAACAACAAGCCCGACGCCATAGAGCTTTTGGAAAGCATAGCCGAAAGCGAAACGTACGATCCGCACGACCGCATAAAAGTGCTCAAGCTGAGGACCAACTACCCCCAGGGCGCCGAAAAAGTGCTCGTCCGTTCGTGCACGGGCAGAACGGTCCCGGCGGGCAAGCTCCCGCTCGACGCCGGCTGCGTGGTAATAAACATAACCACGCTTTCGTTCATCGCCGATTATCTCAAGACCGGCGTGCCGCTCATCAAAAAGCGCATAACCGTCGACGGCTCCGCCGTGGGGATGCGCGGCAACTATATAGTCCCCGTGGGCGTTCCCATAACCAACGTGCTCGATTTCTGCAAAGTCAAAAACGCCGAAAAAGTGCTTATGGGCGGCCCGATGATGGGCGTCGCGGTGTCGGATCTTTCCACGCCGGTGCTCAAACAGAACAACGCCATCCTGGCGTTTTCCGGCAAGGACGCCGAGATCCCGCCCGAAACGGCGTGCATCAACTGCGGCAGGTGCATCACCTCCTGCCCCATGCGGCTCCAGCCGGTGCGCATCCAGCGCGCCGCGGCGCGCAAGGACGTCGCCGAGCTCGAAAAGCTTGGCGTAATGAACTGCATAGAATGCGGGTGCTGTACCTACAACTGCCCCGCAAAGCGATATATCACTCAGCAGATGCGCGTGGCGAAAGCCATACTGCGCGAATCAAAGCAGAAGTAAGGAGTGGAAAAAATGGATAAACTCAACGTTTCTTCATCGCCGCATATACGCGGCGGACGTTCCACGCAGAACATAATGCTCGACGTGCTCATAGCGCTGCTGCCCTGCGTTATAGCGGGGACGGTCTTTTTCGGATTCCGCGCGCTGCTCGTCGTGGCGGTCACGGCGGCTTCGGCGGTGCTCGCCGAATACGTTTCGCGCATCGTTATGAAACGCGAACAGACGGCGCAGGACCTTTCGGCGCTTGTGTCCGGCGTGATACTGGGGCTCATACTTCCCGCCGATTGCCCGCTGATAATAGCGGCGTTCGGTTCGGTGGTGGCGATAGTCGTGGTAAAGCAGATGTTCGGCGGCATAGGTCAGAACTTCGCCAACCCGGCGTGCACCGCGCGTATAGTGCTGCTCATCTCGTTTTCGGGAGTTTCGCAGTTTTCCAAGACTGTATATATGGCGGACGCCGTGACTTCGGCGACTCCGCTCGCCGCCGGAAAAGGCGCGTACAGCCTGCTTGACTTATTCATAGGCAACACTCCCGGCTGCGTGGGCGAGACCTGCGCGGCGGCGATCCTTCTGGGCTTTGTTTATCTGCTGGCCCGCAAGGTCGTGACTCCCACCGTCACGCTCGCGTATCTCGGATCGGCGGCGGTCATGGCGCTCATCTGCGGCCAGGACGTGCCTTACCAGCTGCTTTCGGGCGGATTGCTGTTCGGCGCGGTGTTTATGGCGACAGACTACGCCACGTCTCCCGTCACCTTCGTGGGCAAGCTCATTTTCGGGATCGGCTGCGGTATAATCACGATCCTCATACGCGTTTACGCGTCGCTGCCGGAAGGCGTTTCGTACGCCATTCTGCTTATGAACATCATATCGCCGCGGCTTGACGACATATATTACGCGCGTCCTCTGGGCGCGGGCAAGGGGGCGGCGAAATGAACGGAAAATTCAAAAAAGTCTTCATTCCGGCGCTCTCGCTCTTCTGCATCTGCCTGGTCTCGGCGCTGCTCCTGGCGCTCACCGACGAGCTCACGCACCAGAAGATAGCCGACGCGGCTAAGCAGGAAGAGATACGGCAGCGCACGGTCGTGTGCCCCGCTGCCGAACGGTTCGAAAAAAAAGACGGCTACGCGCTCGCGTACGACGCAAACAATAACGTCGCCGGTTACGTCTTCGTCACCGAAGGCAAGGGCTACGGCGGAACGATATCAGTTATGACGGGTATCGACGTCGACGGCGTGATAACCGGAGTCAAGGTGCTTTCGCATTCCGAAACGTCGTCCTACGGCGGAAAAGCGATAAAGAACGATTTCACGGACGAATACACGGGCAAACCGGTGCAGACGTTCGTCAAGGGCAAAAACATCGACGGCTGGACCGGAGCCACCCGCACCACCAACGGCGTTGCTCAGGCGGTCAACGCCGCGTGCGAAAAATACAACGCGCTGAAAGGAGGGGAATGATATGGCGGGCAATATGAAAGAGTTCACCAAAGGGCTCATTAAGGAAAACCCCACGCTGGTACTGCTTCTGGGCACATGCCCCACTCTCGCCATCTCGTCTTCGGCGCTCGACAGTCTGGGGATGGGTGTCGCCGCCACGCTCGTGCTGGTCTGCTCCAACGCGGTCATCTCGGCGCTCAAGAAGTTCATTCCCGATTCGGTGCGCATACCCGCGTTCATAACCGTGATCGCCTCGTTCGTTTCCATAATACAGATGCTCATCAAGGCGTTCGTTCCGGCGCTCGACAAATCGCTGGGCATATTCCTGCCGCTCATCGTCGTCAACTGCATAATCCTGGGCAGGGCGGAGATGTTCGCTTCCAAAAACAAAGTATGGCCTTCGGTGCTCGACGGGCTCGGAATGGGCTGCGGATTCACGCTCGCCATCACGGCGATGGGTATTATCCGCGAATTTCTGGGCAGCGGAACGCTGTTCGGCATATCGGTCACCGACAAGATCGTTGAACCCATAGGCATTTTCGCAATGACCGCGGGCGGGTTCTTCGTGTACGGCATACTCATAGCGCTCGTCAACCGGATCGCAAAGCGCAAGAATCCCGAACCGGGCTGCGCTTCCTGCCCCATGGCTTCGCTTTGCCAAAGCAAAGACAAGCGTGAATGCGGCGAAGGAGGCGAAGACAAATGATATCTCCCGTCGTTTCGCTGCTCGCCATAGTGCTTTCTTCCATACTCACCGAAAACTACGTGCTGGCGCAGTCCATAGGCATATGCCCGTTCTTAGGCGTTTCCAAAAAGACCGGCACCGCGGTGGGGATGTCGCTCGCCGTCACGTTCGTTATGACGATGGCGGTCGCGGTCACCTGGCCCATACAGCATTTCGTGCTCGAAAAGTTCGGGCTCGAATACCTGCAGACCATAGTCTTCATACTCGTAATAGCCGCGCTGGTGCAGCTGGTCGAGGCAATACTCAAAAAATACGTCCCCGCGCTTTACCGCGCGCTGGGCGTTTACCTGCCGCTCATCACCACCAACTGCGCGGTGCTCGCCGTCACGGTGCTTTGCGCCGGCAGAACGGGGACTGTCATCTACGGCAACACCTACGGTTTCGGCTCGGCGCTCGTCAACGCGCTGGGTTCGGGCGCCGGATATATGGTCGCCATGGTGCTGTTTTCGGGCGTCAGACAAAAAATGGAAAACAGCGACGTGCCCGAATTCCTCAAGGGCATGCCCATAACGCTCATCGCCGCTTCCATCCTCGCGCTTTCGTTCCTGGGGTTCGGCGGCATGGTCGAAAATCTGCTGGGGGTGTAATGCTGTGAACGGTATAGTTATAGCCGCCGTCGTAGTCGCGGGCATAGGACTTGCCGCGGGGATCCTGCTCGGCATAGCTTCTATTGTGTTTTCGGTCAAACAAAACGAAAAAGAGCAAAAACTGCTTGAAATACTTCCCGGCGCCAACTGCGGCGCGTGCTCGTTCGCGGGCTGCGCCGATTACGCGCGCGCCCTCGCCACCGGCAAGGTTAAGATAACGCTCTGCCCCGTCGGCGGCGAAGCCGGAGTGAAAAAGATCGCCGCAGTGCTGGGCGTCGACGCCGGCGAAACGCGCAAAAAGGTCGCTTTCGTACAGTGCGCGGGTGACTGCGGGCACGCAAAACGGCACGTCGAATATCACGGCGTTCCCACCTGCTACGCCGCCAATCTGCTTTGTAAAGGCGAAAAGGAATGCGCCTACGGCTGCGCCGGGCTCGGCGACTGCGTGGAGGCGTGCAAATACGGCGCGATTTCCGTGCAGAACGGGGTCGCCGTTGTGGATTGTTCCAAATGCGTGGGCTGCGGCATGTGCGCCGCCGCCTGCCCCAAAAAACTCATAACGCTCGTTTACGCGGGCAATTACGCGCACGTCGCCTGCCGCAACGCCGACAAGGGCGGCGAAACGCGCGCCGTCTGCTCGGCGGGATGTATCGGCTGCGGAAAATGCGTGCGCACCTGCGAAAACGGCGCGATAACGCTGCTCGACAACCATGCGCAGATAGATATTGAAAAATGTATCGGCTGCGGAAAATGCGTCCCGGCCTGCCCGGTGGGCGCGATAAGGATATAGGTGCCGTATGACTCTGCTCGACGAACTCAAAGGCGACGTCCTGAGTGTAAAAAACCACATAAAAACCAATAGATACCGCTATATCCTCGCGCTGTGCGTGCTGCTCTTGTGCGTGGTGCCGCTGATGTTTTCCGTCATCACCACCGGACACGATTTCAGCTATCACATCGGGCGAATACGCTGCCTTGCCGATAATATCCAGAACGGCAAGTGGTTTTCGCAGGTCTATTTTTCGGGTCTCTACGACGCGGGTTACGCGTCGCCCGCCTTTTACGGCGACCTGTTCCTGTATATCCCCGCCGCGGCGGTCTGCCTGGGGATGAAAGAGGAACCCGCGCTGCGGCTGTTCTTTATGATCATAACCGCCGCGTGCGCGATATCGGCGTACTGGTGCGCGAACAAGGCGTTCAAAGACGGGCGCGCGGCGCTGCTCGCTTCGGTGTGCTACGTATTTTCGGGGTACTTTTTCACCGACATGGCCATACGCGTCGCGCTCGGCGAGTTTCAGGCGTTCGTGTTCCTGCCGCTGATATTTTACGGATTTTACAACATAGTCAGCGAAGATTGTAAATACTGGTACGTCCTGCCGCTGGGGCTCGCCGGCTGTATCGTCAGCCACGTGCTCACGGCGTTCGTGGCTGTGATCCTGATGTTCGTCGCCGCGCTGTTTATGTGCGTGCGCATATTCAAAGAAAAACAGCGCTTACTCGCGCTGATAAAATCGGTCGGACTGTTTCTGTGCGTTTCGGCGTTCTTCCTGTTCCCGATGCTGGAACAGCTGGCGAACGGCGAATATATCGCCACCAACGGCGTTTCCGCGGTCCGCTGGGGAACACTCGCGCGCCGCGCCATGCCGTGGAGCGTTGTATTTTCGGATTTCTGCATGGGCACCGACCGCATCAACGCCTGGATCCCCAACGGCATAGGGCTTTTCCCCGTGGCGGCGGCGGTGTTCTTCGGCGTGTCGTGGTATAAAAACAAACGCATCCCGCGCGCCGCGGCGGCGTTTTTGGGGTTCGGCCTGCTTATGCTGTTTGCGGTGAGCGACCTCTTCCCGTGGAAGACGCTGCAGTCCGCAGCCGGGACTATGCAGTTCCCGTGGCGGCTCATGGTTTTCGCCACCCTGTTTTTCGCGATCTTCGCGGGGTTGACCGTAAAGAGCATACAAAACGGAAAACTCGCGTCGGTGTGCGCGCTCGTCGTGGCGCTGTGCTCGCTGTTTTCGTTCTTCGCCGCCTCCGGCTCGTATTACGGTAAGATGTTCAAAAACGCGAGCGAAGAAAAGACCGTCGCCGCGGGACGTTCCAGCGTGGGCGCCGGGGAATACCTGATAATGAACGAAAATACGTACGTGCGCAATTCCGCGGGCGACGACGGAACGTATTCCGAACTCGTCACCGGGCTCAAATCGCTGTTTTCGCAAAAGACAAAGACCGCGACTTCCAACACGCTGGAATCGGCGCACATAAAGATAAAACGCACTTACGGCGGTATGGAAGTGACGTTTTCGGGCAACACTTCCGCCCAGACGTATATTGACCTTCCGCTTATAAATTACAAAGGCTACGCCGCGTATCTGGACGGCACCGTGTTAAAGACCGGCGACGGCCTGCTCAGGGGCGACGTCAAGATCGACGGCAAGACCTTTTCCGCGTCTTACGGAAGCGCGCTGCGCGTATATCTGGGCAACACCCAGAGCGGCACGGTGACCGTGCGTTACGAAGGCACCGTCGCGCAGAAGATATCCAAACTCGTCTCGCTGTTCACGCTGCTCGCGGCGGCGGGAGTGTTCATCCGCAAAAAAGTCCGCTCAAAGTCACAAGCTCGTACCCCCGCGCAATAAGTTCGGGGATTATCCGTTCAAGCGCTTCGGGCGTGGGACTTTTGCCGGCTACGTAATCGTGCAGCAGCACCACGTCGCCGCCTTCGACTGTCGAAAGCACCGCCTTAGCCACGCTCGCCGCCGGGGGCGACGCCCAGTCGCGCGCGTCGGTGTGCCACGCCCACAGGACGTATTTAAGCCCCAATCCTTCGATCCCGCGCGCGACGTCTTCGCGGTATCCGCCTCCGGGCGGACGGAAGAACGCCGGCGTCACGCCGAACCGCTCTGTCAATAGATCCTGCAGCTTTTGCGCGTCTTTTACGTATCCCTCCGCGCCGCAGTTTTTAAGGTACGGGTGCGAATACGTGTGGTTTCCTATCTCGTGCCCTTCGGCTATTATGCGTTCCACAAGTTCCGGGTGCGCTTCGGCGTTTTTGCCTATTACGAAAAACGTCGCCTTTACGCCGTATTTTTTAAGGATATCCAGTATCTGCGGCGTGTATTCGGGATGCGGACCGTCGTCGAACGTCAGCGCCACGCAGTCGGCGCGGCCGGGGTTGCGGCTCAGCGCGTTCCCGCTTTGCGCGGACGCAAACGAAAAGCCCGTCTTTGCGTAAAACGCCAGCTCGTCCAGAGTCCCGAAACGGTAGCCTTGAGATTTTATCGCTTTTATCACGCGGTCGAGTATCGCCGCGTTGGTCGCGGACGTGGGGTGCAGCAGCATCACCATTCCGTTGTGCAGGTTGTCGAGTATCTTGTTATACGCCCATTCGGCGTCTTTCTGGGCGGCATTGTCCCAGTCGGCGTAGGCAAACGACCAGAACACCGGCGCGTATCCCGCGCGGCGGCAGAACTCCAGCGTCTTTTTGCTGAAAGCGCCCTCCGGCGGGCGGAAATATTCAGCCATTTTAAGTCCGGTATACTTTTCGAGCGCCTCCTCGCAGCCGCGCAGTTCTTGGGCAAACGTTTCGTAATCGGCTATTTTCGCCATGTTGCGGTGCGTCGTCGAATGGTTGCATATCAGGTCGCCGTATTCCGCCATTTTCAAAAGCACGTCCGCGTGCGAGCGCGCCATTTCCGGCAGTATGAAAAACGCGCCCGTAACTTCGTTTTCGTGCAGTATCTCCACCGTGCGCGCCACGTTTCCGTTGTCGTACCCGGCGTCAAAGGTCAGATAGACCACTTTTTCATCCGGGTCCCCGAGATACAGCGCGCCGTATTCGCCGGGCAGCCCGTCGCCGCCGAAACACACCGGCTGTTCGTGCCCCGCCGGTTTGAAAAACCAGCTGTATTCGCCGTTTTGCGATTTCGATGCGCTTATGAGCATCGCTATCGCCGCCGCCGCGCCGGCGAGCCTGAATAAAAATTTACGCGTAAAGCATCACTCCGTTCACACGTTTATTATTGACCTTGCGCCGAACATAAATTCAATGCAAATAAAGGAAGGAAAAAACAAAATGGACATTCGCGAAGAATCGCTTGCCAAGCATTACGAATGGAAAGGAAAGATCGAGATCGCCGCGCGCACCCACGCAAAAAGCCGCAAGGAGCTTTCGCTGGCGTACACGCCCGGGGTCGCCGAACCCTGCCTGGTTATTCAAAAAGATATTTCCAAATCGTACGAACTCACCCGCCGCTGGAACACCGTGGCGGTCATCACCGACGGCAGCGCCGTGCTGGGACTGGGCAACATAGGGCCCGAAGCCGGTATGCCCGTTATGGAGGGCAAGTGCCTGCTTTTCAAAGAGTTCGCCGATATCGACGCCATACCGCTGTGCATCCGCTCCAACGACGTGGACGAGATAGTCAACACCGTTCGCCTCCTCTGCGGCTCGTTCGGCGGCGTGAATCTGGAAGACATCTCGGCGCCCCGCTGCTTTGAGGTGGAAGACCGTCTGAAAGCGTGCTGCGACATCCCCGTTTTCCACGACGACCAGCACGGCACCGCCGTAATAGTTTCGGCTTCGGTCATCAACGCCTGCAAGGTCACGGGCAAAAAGATAGAAGAAATTTCCGTGGTCATCAACGGCACCGGAGCCGCCGGCACCGCCATCGGCAAAATGCTCAGGAATATCGGCGTCACCGATATCACGTTCTGCGATAAGAACGGCGTGCTCTACGAGGGCCGCGAGGATATGACCGACGCTCAGAAGCAGACCGTCGTCGGTACCAACAAGTCCGGCGTGCGCGGATATCTCAAAGACGCGATGGTCGGCAAGGACGTCGTCATAGGCGTTTCGGTCGGCAACCTTATAAACGAAGAAATGATACGGTCTATGGCGAAAGACCCCATAGTCTTCGCCATGGCGAACCCCACGCCCGAGATAATGCCCGACAAAGCCAAAGAGGCGGGCGCCGCCGTGGTCGGCACGGGCAGGAGCGATTTTCCCAACCAGATAAACAACGTGCTGGCGTTCCCCGGCATATTCCGCGGAGCGCTCGACGCGCGCGCGAGCCAGATCACCGAAGGCATGAAGACCGCCGCCGCGTTCGCGCTCGCCGGGCTCGTTTCGGACGAGGAACTCAGCGCGGAATACATTATCCCCAACGCCTTCGATCCGCGCGTCTGCCCCGCGGTGGCGAAAGCCGTGTACGATCAGGCGATGAAAGAACGTGAGGAACAGCAATGATAATCAGCGTACCATGCGCGACGGTTTTCCGATATCCGGATGCGCGCAGCGAACACACCGACGACGCCGTTTACGGCACCGAATGCGAAATACTCGATTCCCTTGCGGGCTTCTGCCGCGTGCGCACGTCGTACGGCTACGAAGGGTATGTACGGGAAAGCGAACTCGCCGAAAAACTCGCCGAACCGAACCGCGTCGTTACTGCGATGTGGGCGGATCTTGTGCGCGAGCCCGTGAACTGTTACGCGCCCGAACTGACGCTGCCGTTCGGCTCGCTGGTCGACGCCGGCTACCCGCGCGAATATCCGCGCTACGCTATGATAGTGCTGCCGGATAAGCGTATGTTCTGGGTCCGCGCCGAGCAGCTGGGCGAGATCCCCGTGTTCAAAGACGAAGAGACCGCGAGAGAGACTGTCTGCCGCACCGCGCAGACCTTCTTGGGCGTGCAGTACCGCTGGGGCGGACGCACCCACGCGGGCATCGACTGCTCCGGACTGGCGTTCACCTCGTACCGCGCCGCGGGGATAACCGTCTGGCGCGACGCCGACCCCGGTATGTTCGCCGACAAACGCACGGTGAGCAAAGAAGAGCTGAAGCCGGGCGATCTCATATTCTTCCCGGGCCACGTGGCGGTGCATATCGAAAACGGCCGCTTCATACACGCGACGTCTTCCGGCGCGCGCGTGTGCTATGGCTCGCTCAACAAAGAAGACGGCGATTACAGCGAATGGTGCGCAAACAATATAGTTTGCTGCAAAACGGTGTTTTAATGGAAATTTTCGTCCCCAAAACAGAAACAGAAAAACAAAAAGCCGTTGCGGGCGAGATACGCGAACGTTTCAGACGTGAAAACAGGCGCCCGCTCGTCTTTGCGCGCACTTACGGCTGCCAGCAGAACGAGCACGACACCGAAAAGATGCTGGGACTCGCCTTGATGTGCGGTTACGAAAAGACCGGCGATCCGGCGAACGCCGACCTTATAATCGTCAACACCTGCGCCATACGCGAACACGCCGAAAAGCGCACGTTTTCGTGCACCGGCGCGTACAAAAAGCTAAAGGAACAAAACCGCGAACTCATAATACTCTTCTGCGGCTGTATGGCGCAGGAGACGGGTATCGCCGAAAAGATAAAGCGTTCCTACCCGTATATAGACGCGGTCGTGGGCACCGATTCCAACCATCGCCTGCCCGAGATAATACAAAACGTAATGCAAACGCGCAAGCGCGCTTATCTCGTCAATTCGCTGCCGCACAGCGATTTCGGCGTCATCGCCGAAGACATCCCCGCTCTGCGCGAAAGCGAATACAAGGCGTGGGTCTCGGTGATGTACGGCTGCAACAACTACTGCACCTACTGTATCGTCCCGTACGTCCGCGGCAGGGAACGCAGCCGCCGTTACGAAGACGTGGTCGCCGAAGTGAAGCAGCTTGTGGAAAACGGCTACAAGGATATAACTCTGTTAGGGCAGAACGTCAACAGCTATTCGGGCGGCGTGAGCTTTGCGCGTTTGCTCGAAAAATGCGCGTCGTTCGGCGGCGAGTACCGGCTTCGCTTCATGACCAGCCACCCCAAGGACGCGTCAAACGAGCTAATGGACGTCATGGCGGCAAACCCCAATATCTGCAAGCATTTCCATCTGCCGGTGCAGTCGGGCAGCGACAAAGTGCTCGAGGCGATGAACCGCCGCTACACGCGGAATACATACCTTGAAAAAGTCGCGTACCTGCGCGAAAAGATCCCCGACGTCACGCTGACTTCGGATATCATCTGCGGTTTCCCCGGCGAAACGGAAGAAGATTTCGAACAGACGCTTTCGCTTATCAGTCAGGTCAGGTTCGATATGCTCTACACCTTTATCTATTCGCCGCGCCCGGGAACATCCGCCGCCGCGCGCGGGGACCAGATACCGTACGAAGAAAAACTCCGCCGGTTCGAAAAACTTTCGGCGCTTCAGCTCGGCATAACGCTCGAACGCAACGGAAGGCACACGGGCAAAGTGCTGCGCGTGCTTTCGGAAGGCAAAAAGACCGCCCGCAGCGAAGGCGGCACGCTCGTGGCGACGGATACCGATATCCCCGCCGGCACGTTCGCCGACGCGTATATAACCGCCGCGCATCCGGCGAATCTGGAAGCAAAAATAATAAGACCTTGAAAGGATAAATAAAAATGAACGACAAAATCGCACGACTCACCGAAGAACTGCGCTCGGCGCTCGCGGAAGAAGACGCGGTCAAAAACTATATCGCGGCGAAAGCGGCGTATATAGCCGACGAAGAGATCGTAAGGCTCGCCAACGAATACAACGTTCAGCGCGAGATATACGAGACCGAAAGCTCCAAAGAAGAAGCCGACACGCTGCTTCTGGATTCCGTAAAAGCGCGGCTCGACAAACTTTACGAACAGATCGCCGCGTCGCAGACCGCAAAGGCGCTTTTCGAAAGCGAAGACGCCGTCAACGCGCTGTACGGCGAAATAGTGAACCGCCTGCAATCGCTCGTGGTGCCCGAGGAGCACCGTCACTGCGGCGGCGACTGCGCCGGCTGCCACGGCTGCGACTGATAAAACGAAAGACTTTACGATTTTTGATGCGGGAGTAAACGATATGGCACTTTCCCCAATGATGCAGCAGTATTTCGATACCAAAAAACAGTACCCGGGGTGCATCCTGTTCTTTCGCGTGGGCGATTTTTACGAGATGTTCTTCGACGACGCCAAACTCGTTTCCGCCGAGCTGGAGCTGGTGCTCACCGGCAAGGACTGCGGGCTGGAAGAGCGCGCGCCCATGTGCGGCGTGCCGTTCCACGCCGTCGACACCTATCTTTCGCGGCTCATAGCCAAGGGATACAAGGTCGCCATCTGCGACCAGGTCGAAGATCCCGCGCTGGCAAAAGGGCTGGTCAAACGCTCGGTGCTGCGCGTGGTCTCGCCCGGCACGGTCATAGAAAGCGAATGCCTCGACGAAAAGCGCAACAATTATATATGTTCCTGCTATTTCGACGGCACGGGCTACGGGCTCGTGTTCGCCGATATCTCCACCGGCGCTCTCAACGTCACCGAGCTCAACGGCGACAATATCCACGACAAGATAATCGCCGAGGCGGCGTCGTTCGAGCCGAAAGAGCTGCTCGCAAGCAAGGAAGTACCGCAGAGCGTAAAGGATTCGTTCGTTTCGCGCTTCGGCACCTTAATCACTCCCGCCGACGAAAGCGCGTTCACGCCCGAAGTGATCGAGCGCGAAGTCACCGGACGGTTCGGCGAAGGCGGCGTCAACCCGTCGTCCAAGCCGGCGTACGCCGTTTCGGCGCTTATGCTGTATCTGGAACAGACCCAGAAGACCGACCTTTCGTACATAAAAACGCTTTCGTTCTACCGCGCCGACACCTATCTTTCGCTCGATCCGCAGACCCGGCGCAATCTCGAACTGTGCGAATCGCTGCGCACGCGTGAAAAACGCGGCTCTCTTTTATGGGTGCTC
This sequence comes from Clostridia bacterium, assembly GCA_017429165.1. Classification (GTDB taxonomy): domain Bacteria; phylum Bacillota; class Clostridia; order Oscillospirales; family CAG-382; genus UBA1206. Next base: position 24,044 of record JAFRPL010000023.1, on the reverse strand, counting down.
GATAAGACCTGCACCTCTTGCGGCGCGCGGCTTCTGCGCTCGTATATAGAAAAACCGCTGCTTTCGGTAAACGACATACGCGCACGTCAGGACGCGGTGCGCGAGCTCGCGGCTTCGTCCGTGCGCCGAGGCGAAATACGCGACGCGCTCAAAAAGACCGTGGATATCGAACGCCTGCTCACACGGCTCGTCTACGGGACCGCCAACGCGCGCGACCTGCTCGCGCTTTCGCAGACCGTTTCGGCGCTGCCTGCGGTAAAAGAAAATTTGGCGCAGTTCAATTCTCAAAAGCTCGTGGCGCTGTTTCGGAATTTCGATCTGCTCGACGACGTGGGCGAATCCATAGACCAGAACATAGCCGACGATCCCCCCGTCACTTTACGCGAAGGCGGCATAATCCGTCCCGGCGCTTCGGCGGCGGTGGACGAGCTGCGCTCGATGATGACCGACGGCAAGCAGTTCATTTCCAAAATAGAACAGACCGAAAAAGAGCGCACCGGCATTCGCACGCTGAAAGTGGGCTATAACAAGGTATTCGGCTATTACATAGAGGTTTCCAAATCGTTTATAGATCAGGTGCCCGAAACGTATATCCGCCGCCAGACTCTGACCGGCTCGGAACGCTACGTCACCGAAGAGCTCAAAGAGATGGAATCGCGCGTCATCACCTCGCACGAACGCGACGCGCAGCTCGAATACGAGCTGTTTACCAAGCTGCGCGAGCACATACTGCAGTCCAAGGACCGCATAAGCAAGACTGCGCGCGACATCGCCGAGATCGACGTGCTCTGCTCGCTCGCCGCCGCGGCTGACGAATACAACTACGTCTGCCCGGAAGTCGATATGTCCGACGTCCTTTACATAAAAGACGGCAGGCACCCGGTCGTCGAAAAGTTCGTAAAAGACCGCTATTTCGTCCCCAACGACGCCGATATGGACTGCGCCTCGTCGCGCACGGTCATAATCACCGGCCCCAATATGGCGGGCAAATCGACCTATATGCGTCAGGTCGCGCTCATCACGCTTATGGCGCAGATCGGTTCGTTCGTGCCGGCTTCGGAAGCGCACATCGGCGTCACCGATAAGATATTCACCCGCGTGGGCGCGGGCGACGACCTTTCGGGCGGCGATTCCACGTTTATGCTCGAAATGAAAGAAGTCGCGTATATCCTCGCCAACGCCACCCGCCGCTCGCTCGTCATCTACGACGAGATCGGGCGCGGTACTTCCACGTTCGACGGCATGTCAATCGCCCGCGCGGTGCTGGAATACACCAACCGCCGCATAGGGTGCAAAACGCTGTTCGCCACCCATTACCACGAACTCATCACGCTCGAAAACACCGAGCAGGGAGTGGTGAACTTGAGCATCGCCGCCAAAAAGCGCGGCAGCGATATCATATTCCTGCGCAAGATAGTCAAAGGCGGCACCGACGACAGTTTCGGCATAGAAGTCGCTTCTCTCGCCGGAGTCCCCGGCGAAGTGGTCAGCCGCGCGAAGAAGATACTCAAAGAGCTCGAATCGTCCGCGCCGAGGCGCGAGCTGCCCGTGCGCGAAATTGAAGAAAACGACAATGTTTCGTTCGCCGACCTCGCCGAACAGCGGCTGATCGAACGGCTCAAAGACATAGATATCAACACCATAACGCCTATCGAAGCGATGTCGATGCTGTACGAACTCAAAAAAGACGCGGAAAAATAAAAGACAGGATCCGTAGAAAGGACGGTGAAGAAAAACATGGGCAAAATAAACATCCTCGACGCCGCGTCCGCCAACATGATCGCGGCGGGCGAAGTCGTCGACAGGCCGTCTTCGGCGCTGAAGGAGCTTATAGAAAATTCAATTGACGCAAACGCAAAAAACATTACGGTCGACCTCACGGCGGGCGGCAACGCGCGCATACGCGTGACCGACGACGGCGAAGGCATACTGCGCGAGGACCTGCCCAAGACGCTTTACCGCCACGCCACATCCAAAATAAGGACCGGCTACGATATCGACGGAGTCGCTACTCTGGGGTTCAGGGGCGAAGCGCTCGCCGCCGCGGCGGCGGTCAGCCGCATGGAGATCGTTTCCAAAACCTCTTCCGAATCCGACGGCAGCCGCCTCACCGCCGACGAGACCGGCGTGGAGCTGTACGAAGCGGGCTGTCCCGACGGCACCACGGTGGTCATAAACGATCTGTTTTACAACGTCCCGGCGCGGCGCAAGTTTATGAAAAAAGATTCGTCCGAGCAGGCCGCCTGCCTTGCGGTCTGCGAACGCATGGCGCTTTCCAACCCCGGCGTTTCGTTCACGGTGTTCTGCGACGGCGTTCAAAAGCTGCGCACGCCCGGCGACGGCTCGCTCTATTCCGCGCTTTACGCGGTCTACGGCGCCGCCAATGCCAAGACCTTTATGCCCGTGGAATACGAACAGGACGGCATTTCGGTCAGCGGTTACGTTTCCAGGCCCGAATCGCCCCGCGGCACGCGCGGGATGCAGTCGTTCTTCGTCAACGGCCGTTACGTAAAGTCGCGCACCGTACAGGCGGCGCTGGAAGAAGCGTACCGTTCGTACATTCCTTCGGGTAAATTCCCGGCCGCGGCGCTTATGATAACTCTCGACCGTATGAGCGTGGACGTCAACGTCCATCCCGCCAAGACCGAGATCAAGTTCGCCGACGAGCGCAAGCTGTTTTCGGCGGTCTATTACGCGGTGCGCGCGTCGCTTTCGCCCGCAGGCGAACTCAAAGCGCAAAGCAAGGAGCTTTTCGAAAATCCTTCAGTCAGTCCGCACGCGGCGCACCGGCCCGAAGAAAGGCCGACCGGCTTTTACGACCTGGGGGTGTTCGTCCGCCCGCAGGATCTTCCCGCGGAACGTGAAGACGCCGCGCCCGAACGTAAGAGGGAAGTCTTTACGGCGGATATAGCCGATTCCGAGCTCGGCGCGCTCCGTAAGAACAACTCGCCGTACGTCACGGTATCGACCGACGAGCCCGCCGACGAAAAAGCGCAGAAGACGTTTGCGGACATACCGGAATTCAGAATAATAGGCGAATCGTACGATACGTTCATTTTCGCGGAGCTCGCCGACCGCATACTCATTGTCGATAAACACGCCGCGCACGAACGCCTGCTTTACGAACGGCTGCGCACCGGCCGCCGGGTCGCGCCGCAGACGCTGTTGTTCCCGGTGACGGTGACGCTTTCGCCGGCGGAAGCGCAGACTCTGCTCGCAAACGCCGCGTATCTTGAATCGTTCGGCTTTATGATAGAAGAATTCGGCGCAGGGACTGTCGCCGTGCGCGAAATACCTTCCGCGCTCAAGGGCGTGGACGGCATAGCGCCAATGCTCGAACGCTTCGCGCGCGATATCACCGACGGCTCTTCGATCCCGTTCGAAGAAAAAGTCGACAAGGCGCTCTACACCGTCGCGTGCAAGGCGGCGGTCCGCGCCCGCGAAAAGACTTCGGCCGAAGAAAACGAATATCTGATAGCGAACATACTAAAAGAAAAGCTCGGCTACTGCCCGCACGGCAGGCCGTTCATAAAGGAGATCGGCAAACGCGAACTCGAAAGGTATTTTGACAGGTAGCTTATGGCAAAATTCACGTTATTAAAGCAACTCGGCTCCGCGCGGCGCGGAAGGTTCGAGACCGTCCACGGCATGATCGAAACCCCGGTGTTCATGAACGTCGGCACCTCCGCCGCCATCAAGGGCGGGGTCTCCACCGCCGACCTCAAAAACCTCAAGTGTCAGGTGGAGCTTTCCAATACATATCATTTGCACGTGCGCCCCGGCGAAGACGTCGTGTACAAGCTGGGCGGCATACACAAATTCTTCAACTGGGACCGCCCCGTGCTCACCGATTCGGGCGGGTTCCAGGTGTTTTCGCTGGCGAATCTGCGCAACATCAAGGAAGAAGGCGTGCATTTCCAGTCGCACATGGACGGCGCGCACATCTTTATGTCGCCGGAAGTTTCCATGCAGATACAGTCAAAGCTGGCTTCGACTATCGCCATGGCTTTTGACGAATGCCCGTCCTCGGTGGCGGAACGCGGATACATCAAGGATTCCTGCGACCGCACCGCGCGCTGGCTCGAACGCTGCAAGCGCGAAATGGAACGGCTCAATTCGCTTGACGAAACGATCAACCGTTCGCAGCTGCTGTTCGGTATAAACCAGGGCGGCGTGTATCCCGACCTGCGGCGCGAGCATATGGACCGCATAAGTCAGTTCGACCTTCCCGGCTACGCCATAGGCGGGCTCGCCGTGGGCGAATCCAACGACGTGATGTACGAGACTATAGAACAGGTCGAACCGTTTATGCCAAAGGACCGCCCGCGCTATCTCATGGGCGTCGGCACGCCGGTGAACATACTGGAATGCGTGGAACGCGGCATAGACTTTTTCGATTGCGTCATGCCTTCGCGCAACGCGCGCCACGGCAACCTGTTCACCTCCAAAGGGTTTATGAACCTGAACAACAACAAATATCTGCTGGACGACCGCCCCATAGACGAAAACTGCGGCTGCGAAGTCTGCCGCACCTACACGCGCGCGTACATACGCCACCTCTTCAAAGCGCGCGAGCTTCTGGCGATGCGGCTGTGCGTGCTGCACAACCTGTATTATTATAACGATCTTATGGAAAAAATACGCGCGCATCTCGACGACGGCACCTACGCCGAATGGAAAAAAGCGGAAGTCGAGCGTATCGACCGCCGCGTTGACGACTGAACTGAAAGGAAAAACGGCATGAAACATTACGATATCATAATAATAGGCGCCGGCCCCGGCGGGATCTATTCGGCCTACGAGCTCACAAAGCTCTGCCCCGGCAAAAAAATCGCGGTGCTCGAGGAAGGGCGTCCGCTCGAACAGCGCGTCTGCCCCATAGACGGCGAAAAAGTCAGGTCGTGCGTTAACTGCAAAAGCTGCGCCATAATGAACGGATTCGGCGGCGCGGGAGCTTTTTCGGACGGCAAGTACAACATAACCAATCAGTTCGGCGGCACGCTGCACGAATACACCGGCAAAGCAAAGGCGCTTGAGCTTATGCGTTACGTCGACGGCATAAACGTGGAACACGGCGGCAAAGGCACGCGGCTCTATTCCACCGCCAATTCAAAAATAAAGCGGCTCTGCCTGCAGTCGAACCTGCATCTGCTGGACGCGCAGGTGCGCCATCTGGGCACCGACATCAATTTCGTGGTGCTCAAGAACCTGTTCGACGAGCTCAAAAACAAGGTGGATTTCTATTTTGAAACTCCGGTGCAAAGCGTGGCGGAAAAAGGCGGATCTTTCGTGCTCTGCGCCGACCGCGGCGAATTCGAATGCGAAAACTGCATCATCTCGGTGGGCAGGAGCGGCAGTAAATGGATGGAAAGCGTCTGCCGCGACATGGATATCCCCACGCGTTCCAACCGCGTTGACCTGGGCGTGCGCGTCGAGCTGCCGTACGAGGTTTTCGCCCACCTCACCGACGAGCTTTACGAAAGCAAGATCGTTTACCGCACGGCAAAGTTCCAGGACGTGGTCCGCACGTTCTGCATGAACCCGCACGGCATAGTCGTAAACGAAAACACCAACGGCATAGTCACGGTCAACGGCCACAGCTACGAAGACGAATCAAAGCACACCGACAACACCAATTTCGCGCTGCTCGTTTCCAAGCACTTTTCCGAACCGTTCAAGGACAGCAACGGCTACGGCGAAAGCATTGCCCGCATATCCAATATGCTGGGCGGCGGCGTGATGGTACAGCGTTTCGGCGACCTCATCCGCGGCCAGCGCAGCACGGTCTCGCGCATCAACGAATGCTTCGTCACCCCGACGCTCAGCGCAACGCCCGGCGACCTTTCGCTCGTCATGCCCAAGCGGATACTGGACGGCATTATAGAAATGCTCTACGCGCTCGAAAAGATCGCCCCCGGCACCGCAAACGACGACACGCTGCTTTACGGCGTGGAAGTCAAGTTCTATAATATGGAAGTAGAGCTTTCCGAAAAGCTCGAGACCAATCACCGCGGGCTTTTCGTCATAGGCGATTGCTCGGGCGTCACGCATTCGCTTTCGCACGCGTCGGCGAGCGGCGTGTACGTCGCAAGGACGATAGCGAACAGAGCTTGAGTGAATAGTTAATAGTTAATAGTGAATAGTTAAGGTGGATACTTTGCCCCATATCGGGGCAAAGTATCTTCATTTTTATATAAAAAGCGGCTTGCCGCCCGTAAACGGGCGAAAAGCCGCTTTGATCGTTTATTGTTTATTCATCGGTTATGTCTTCGCCGCGTATCCTTTTCTGAAGCATATAAACGTAATGGAGATCGCCGTCCGCGTATTTTTCGACCAAAACCGAATAGTCTTCCAGCCCGCCTTTTTCTATCATTTCATTGAACAAGGCGTCGTCCACAAATACAAGTTCGTAAACCGTATACACGCGGCCGTTATAATAGTACGTGGTAATTTTTTTAAGCTTTTGCTTGATCTCGTTTTCGTCATAGTCGCCGAACATATATTCTATCTGCTCGTCGGTATATACTTCTTTTACCGCCGGTGAATGTTCCGCGTTGAATTTTTTGTGTTCCTCATTAACGCGAACAAAATCCTCACGGCTGATATTCAGCCATTTGACGGCTTGATACATATAAGGGAGCTGTTCCTTTTCTTCATAGGGAACGTCGGAAATTGAATCCGACCACGCGTTTATTTCATCCCATGTGCGCAATTCGGCTAACAGTATGAGGTTCCATAAATTATCGGGATAATGTCTGTCTAATTCGCCTCTCCAAAGATAGTCCTCAACTTCACTGTTTGCGCCTTCGTCGCGTATCCTTTTTTGAAGGCGCCGGACGTCGCCCAGATCGTATTCTCGCACGTATTTTTCAATACTAACAGCGAATTCTTCAAGCCCGCCCGACTCGATCATCTCGTTGAACAGATCCGCGTCGACTTTCATCAGTTCGTAGACCGTATATAAGCGCCCCTCGTAATAATACGTGGTCACTTGTTTTAGTTTTTGCTTGATCTCGTTTTCGTCGTAGTCGCCGAACATATATTCTATCTGCTCGTCGGTATACGTCGATTGTTCGGTACCGTGTTCTTCGTTGAACGCTATCCACTCGGCGTTTACTCGGGTGAATTCGTCGCGGTTTACGTTTAATCCTTTGATGGCTTGATATATTGGGGGGAGTTGACTTATTTCGCTCAAGGGCTGCTTGAGATACACGTTGTCGCCCCACGCATAAATCTCGTCCCAAGTACGGATTTTTGATAACAGATAAATATCGTTTAAAGAATCAGAATAATAACGCTCCAAATCGTCGTATATTACGACATCTATTCCGGGTTCGTCGGACGTCGTTGATTCCTCTGAAATGTCGGCTGTTTCGCCGGAACTTGTATCGTCTGAAAGATCGGAGCTGTTAGGGTTTTCCGATTCATAGCTGATATCCGTCTCTTTGCTTTGCGGATCCGGATCATTGCTCGACGTTGGGTCGACCTCAATGTTTCCCGAACAAGAGCATAAAGCGCACAGTAACAGCGCAAGCGTCATAAGTAAGCATAAACAGCGTTTCATATTTTCCCTCCTAATATGCAAATATGGATTGGTTGCTTTTTTGTAAGAAGGTAATGCGGCAACCGTATGCATTACCTCTTTGTGCGAGTATTCACCTTTTTCATCCTCCCATATATACAGACAGTCGAAACGACCCGCCTGGTTCACCTTTTTTGTAATATTCACAAAAAATTAACAAATAGGGTCCAATGACTTACGTCTTTCTGCCTGTCAGACGCCGCAAAAAGTAAAGACTCGCACCTTTTTCTGCATTGCCTGCATATCATTTACAATATATATTGTAACAAGCGTTCTTGGATCCGCAATTATTCTTCTTTTGTTCTCGACCTTGTTTTATCTCTTTACTCTTACGTTGCCTTTCCGGATCGACCGGACCCGGTCTTCGTCGGCGGGCCGCGCGTGGCTTGAACGGAAAAAAAGCGCATGACCGCAACCGAAAGGTCGTATGGTTATGCGCAGATGATACACGTGAACGTCGCTGAAACGGGCGTTGTTATTTCTTTCAATAATATCCTACCATATTTTGTCGCAGTTGTCAATCCGGAATTCGAGCGTTCTATCTCTTTACTCTTGCGTTGCCTTTCCAGATACTCCACACCTGATCTTCGTCGGCGGGCTGTGCGTAGTCGGTGAGCATCGTCACCGCCAGCGCGCCGCACGACCAGCCGAACTGCAGGCATTTTTCCATATCCCAGCCCTTCATAACGCCGTAAAGCAGGCCGCCCACGAACCCGTCGCCGCCGCCTATGCGGTCGAGCACGTCTATCTGCCGCGCGGGCGCGGAAAACCACTTTCCGTCCGCTTTGAGTATGGCGCCCCAAAGGTGCTTTTCGGCGGATATCACCTCGCGCAGCGTCGTGGCGAAAACCGAAGCGTTCGGGAATTCGCGCTGAGCTTCGTCTATGAGCGCGCGGAACGAATCCATTTTGGCTTCTATATCTCTGCCGCCCGCCTCGGGGCCGTTTATGCCGAAGCAAAGCTGAAAATCCTCCTCGTTGCCCACGAGTATATCGGCGTTTTCGGCTATTGTGCGGAACGCTTTTTCAAGCTCCGCGCGCCTGCCCTGCCAGAACGATTCGCGGTAGTTCAGGTCGAACGAAACCAGCGTGCCGTACTTTTTCGCCGCTTTCGCAAGATGTACGCAAAGCTCGCCCGTCTGCGGCGAAAGCGCGGCTATAAGCCCGGAAAGATGCAAAATCTTAACGCCTTCCACGCCGAAAATACGGTCGGTGTCGAAATCGGCGGCGCAAAGGATCCTGCCCACTTCGCCTGCGCGGTCGTTGTGAACGCGCGGACCGCGCGCGCCGCAGCCGCTGTCGGCTATGTTGAACTGATGTCTGTACCCCCACGGGCCGCCCTGTTCCGTTTCTTTGGCTTCATAGGTCATCCCGCGCGAGCGCAGGTTTTGTTTGATGAATGCGGCTACGGGCGAATCCTTTACGAACGCCGTGAGCACTTTCACGTTCTCGCCCAGATACGACGCCACGCTCGCCACGTTTGTTTCGGCGGAAGTCGCCTGCATAAAGAACGTGTCGCTCGCCTGCACCGGCTGACGGTTTTGCGGAGTTATGCGCACGCCCATGCTGGTGGGGACGACAAGCGACCATTTTGCGTTTTGCTTAAGTTCCATAACTTTGTCCTCCGTTTATGCGTTGTATTCGCCCGACACGGTGTTTCCGCCTTCGCCGGTCCAGTTGGTGTGGAAGAATTCGCCGCGCGGCGAATCTGTGCGTTCGTAGGTGTGCGCGCCGAAATAATCGCGCTGCGCCTGCAGCAGGTTTTGGGGAAGGCGGCCGCATCTCCAGCCGTCGAACCAGGCGAGCGCCGCCGAAAAAGCGGGCACGGGCAGGCCGCATTCCGCGGCGGCGGCGACCGTTTTGCGCCAACCCTCCTGAAGGCCGCGCATCTTTTGCGTAAAGTACTCGTCAAGCAGCAGATTGGGAAGATCGGGCGTCTTGTCGTACGCCTCTTTTATTTTGCCCAAGAAGACCGAACGGATTATGCATCCGCCGCGCCACATGAGCGCGATCCCGCCGTAGTTCAGATCCCAGCCGTATTCCTTGGCGGCGGCGCGCATGAGCGTGTAGCCCTGCGCGTAGCTGACTATTTTGGAAGCGAGCAGCGCGCAGCGTATGTTTTCCAGGAATTCTTCGCGCTGTTTTTTGGTAAAGCGCGGCTTTTTCGTTCCGCCGAATATCTCCGAAGCGCGCACGCGTTCTTCTTTCATCGCCGAAAGGCAGCGGGCGAAGACCGCTTCTCCGATCAGCGTCAGCGGAACGCCCGCGTCGAGCGCCGCAGCGGCGGTCCATTTGCCGGTGCCTTTCTGGCCGGCGGCGTCGAGTATGCGCTCCACCAGCGGTCCGCCGTCCTTGTCCTTGTACGCAAGGATATCGGCGGTTATTTCTATAAGATAGCTCTTCAGTTCGCCTTTGTTCCATTCGGCAAAGACTTCGTGCATCTCGTCGCACGTCATACCGAGCAGATCTTTCATAAGCATATACGATTCGCAGATTATCTGCATATCGCCGTATTCTATGCCGTTGTGGACCATTTTTACAAAATGTCCGGCGCCGCCTTCGCCTACCCAGTCGCAGCAGGGCGAGCCGTCTTCGACATGCGCGCAGATGGAAGTGAACAGCGGCTTTACGTGTTTCCACGCCTTTTTCGAACCGCCCGGCATCATCGAAGGCCCCTTGAGCGCGCCTTCCTCGCCGCCCGAAACGCCGGTGCCTATGTAAAGCAGACCTTTGGATTCCACATACGCGGTGCGGCGCGACGTGTCGGGAAAATGCGAATTGCCGCCGTCGATTATGATATCGCCTTTTTCAAGCAGCGGGATAAGCTGCTCTATCATATCGTCCACCGGCCTGCCGGCTTTTATCATAAGCATGACGCGGCGAGGTTTCCTGAGCGTGGAAACGAGCTCGGCGAGCGAATACGCGCCGCGGATGTTCCTGCCTTTGGCTCTGCCGTTGATAAAATCGGTCACCTTTTGGGAAGTGCGGTTATATACCGAAACGGTAAACCCGCGGCTTTCCATGTTCATAACTAAGTTTTCGCCCATCACGGCGAGTCCTATAAGACCTATGTCGCTTTTTTTCATACCGTGCCGCCTTTCGTTTTTGCGTACGCTTTTTTCATGTTCTTAAGTACGGAATAGGGTACAGACATATCTCCCAGCCCTTTTCCGATGTTGATGTGCGGCTTGAACGCGCCGTGGAAATCGGTGCCGCCGCTTATGCAAAGCCCAAGCTTTTTGGCGAGAGTTTGATATTCCTTCTGCATCTGCGGCGTGTATTCGGTGTAATAACCCTCCACGCCGGCAAGGCCTTCGGCTTTGAGCCGAACAAGGAATTTTTCCAGTTCCTCCGGCGGCTTGCGGGTCAGATGCAGGTGCGCGCAGAACGCCATTCCGCCCGCGCCGTTTATAAGAGCCACCGCCTCGGTATCGGTCAGCGCCTCGCGGCCCGAAAAAGCCGGCCGCCCGTTGGCGAGATATTCGTCGAACGCCTGCTTTACCGAATCCACGTAGCCCTTCTTTACCATAAGCCGCGCAAAATGCGCGCGGCAGAGTATGTCGCTCCCGGCGAGCTCGCGGACCTCGTCCATCGTCAGCGCGAACCCCAGGGCGTTGAGCTTTTCGCATATCTCGTTCTGGCGTTCGTTTCTCACGGTCTTGGCGTACTGCAGCTTTTCGCGCAGAGCGGCGTTGTTTATGTCTATAAAATAGCCCAAAATATGCGTTTCGGTGTCGGACTGCGCCGAAAGCTCTATGGCGGGAATGACTTCTATTCCTATGCGCTTTCCTTCGTCAAGCGCGTCGGCTACGCCGTCCACGCTGTCGTGGTCGGTCACCGCCACGGCGGAAAGTCCGCATTCCTTTGCGTGCCGCACCAGCTCGCGCGCGGTCATCGAACCGTCCGAGCAAACGGTGTGCGTGTGCAGATCTATCGTCTTCATTTTTCTTCTCCGTCAAATACCCAAAGCCCCAAAGCGGGGTTCGAAACGTAGAACACCTCTTCGCCGTCCACGTCGTTCCAGCCGTCTTTCAGTTCGCCGACACGGTACTTTTCCATCGCTTCCCGGGGCGGCATATAGCCGAACCCGGCGTTTTCGATCTCCTGTTCGGTAAGCCCTCCGGCGCAGTAGGTCACGCGGAACTTCCCGTCGGCGGAACCGTGTATCAGGTGCGCCGCCGCCGAAAGATTCGCGCGCAGCTCCGGCTCGCTTTTCACCAGATCAAGCACCTTTTCGCGCCCGCAGTAGCCGTATTTGCGTATAAGGCGGTCGTTTTCGGCGTCTTCGCCGAACTTGTTCACGCCCGGGGCGATTATGACGAGCTCGCCGCCTTCCGCCATAGCCATACGCAGGCGGTAGATCGCTTTGTTGCCCAGCCAGGTCGAACGGAATTCGTTTGCGTCGAGCATTACGACGGCTTTCTTTATCGGCTTTTTAAGATGATCAAGATTTATTCTTTGGCTTTGCGCCACGGCGCGCTCGAAAAGCGACCTGTCGCGGCCTATATACAGCCCGCGGATATCGGTCTTTCCGCCTCCGGCGCAGACCGTGAGCACGTAAACCACGGGCAGATCTGCTATGAAATGTTCCTCGGCGTAATCGAAGACCTTGCGCACCGGCGAATGGTCGCGCCCCATTATGCGCTCCATGCCGTAGAAGGCGCCCAGCGAATGCGAGGCGTTTATCATGCCGCTGCCGCCGCAGCCGACGAATATGTTTTTGGAATAGTTCGCCATCCCCACCACTTCGTGCGGGACCACCTGCCCCACCGAAACGATAAGGTCGTACGACTTATCGAGCAGACGGCGGTTTATTTCCACCGGAACGGGCTCGTTCATTATCCCTTCCGAAACTTCTTTTACGAATTCCGCCGGGACTTCGCCCACGCGCTCGACGCCGGTGCGCCAGTTGTGGACGATCATCTTTTCAAACGGTATGTCGCCGAAGAATTCCTCCCATTCGTCCCTCGTCATCGGCGCGTGCGTGCCGAGCGCGGGCATTATATCGACTTCGCAGGAATCCTTGAGCTTGTGCCACAGCATATCGGTTATTTTTCCGCCGCCGGAATACAGCCGCGTGTGGTCGGGCGGAAGGATGAGCGTTTTGTGCGGTTTTTTCGCCTCTATAAGCCGGTCGAGCGCTTTGCTTATCGCTTCGTCCGTCATCGGCGCCCCGCATTCCAGCGCGGTCACGCCGTCCGCATCGCGCTTTACGCGGCGGTATTCGGTAAAGTAAAATTCCAGACCGCCTTCGGTGTCGGTGGTCTCGTCGCTCACGTACGTTTCGCTCCGGCTCACGCGGATCCATTCGGGATCTTTGTCGAGATCGGGGATATACACGTCTTTTTCGTAAGACTTTTCAAAGAACGTGATATAGCCAGTATCGCAGTAGGGTATGAGCTGGCGGTACATGCTTGCGCCGCCTATGACGAACACGTCGTCGGTGTCGTACTGTTTAAGTATTTCGAACAGCTCGTCCAGCGAATGAGCCACCGTCGCGCCCTCGGGATGATAATCCATATCCCAGTTGAGCACTATGTTCGTCCGCTTTGGCAGCACTTTCCCGCCCGGGAACGTGGCGAGCGTGTTGGAGCCGTACACCACCACTTTTCCGGCGGTGACGCGGCGGAAATTGGCGAGATCGGCGCGCACGCGCGCCAAAAGGTCGCCCTTGTTGCCTATGCCCCATTCTTTGTCTACTGCCACAATGAATTTCATACTTTTGTTTTCCTTTCGTCAGACCGCCACGGGGAACCGCGCTATCTTTTCGCCGTGCTCGTAGTTTTCCACCTTAAAGCTTTCGGGCGTAAAATCGTAAAAGTCCGTAACGCTTTTGTCAAGCGTGACCTTCGGCGCGGGGAACGGCGTGCGCTTGATGAGCTCTTCCACAATGGGGATATGCCGGTCGTAGATATGGCAATCGGCTATGACGTGCACGAACTCGCCCGGCTCGAGGTTCGACACCTGCGCGAACATATACACCAGCGCGGCGTACTGCGCCACGTTCCAGGCGTTTGCGGCGAGCATATCCTGCGAACGCTGGTTGAGTATGGCGCACAGCTTTCCGTCTGTGACGTTGAAAGTCATGGAATACGCGCAGGGGTAAAGCGCCATCTCATGCAGATCGGCAAAGTTGTATATGTTGGTGAGTATGCGGCGCGAACAGGGGTTGTTTTTAAGGTCGTAAAGCACGCGGTCGACCATATCGAACTCGCCTTCCTTGTACTTGTGCTTAACGCCCATCTGATATCCGTACGCTTTGCCTATGGAGCCGTTTTCGTCCGCCCACGCGTCCCAGATATGGCTGCCTAAGTCGTGCACGTTGTTGGATTTCTTCTGCCAGATCCAGAGTATCTCGTCGACGGCGGCTTTGAGCGAAATGGGCCGAATGGTCAGAAGCGGGAACTCTTTTGAAAGGTCGTAGCGGTTGACCACGCCGAACACTTTCTTGGTAAAAGCGGGCGTGCCGTCTTCCCATTTGGGGCGGACTCTTTCGTCTTTGACCCACGTCCCGTTGTCTATGATGTTGCGGCAAGTGCTGATAAAAGCGGTATCTGCGCTGCTCATTTCGTTTTTCCTCCGTCAAATTGAATTTTTATATTGTAAAATCAAAATTTATGTTGTAAAATATAGCAAGGCGGTGATTTATTTGAAAGTGCGCGTAATAGCCGACGGCGCGGAACACGTAACCGAATACTCTCATCCCGTGCTCGCGTCGCAGGCGATAGCCGATTCGGGCGTTTCTCTTTACGCGCCCTGCGGCGGAAAAGGGATATGCGGCAAATGCCGCGTAAAGATCGGGGGCGAATACACTCCGCGCACCGCGGACGGGTACGCGCTCGCGTGCTGCACCACGCTCACCGGCGACGCCTATATAATTTATAACACAACGGCGGACAAAATTCAAGTGCTATCCGCAAATGATGCGCCGCAAATCGCGCCTTCGGGCGCAAATGATCAGCTCGGCTGCGCAATAGACGTCGGCACCACCACTCTGGCGTGCTCGGTCTATTCGCTCGGCGACGGAAAGCTTTTGTATTCGTGCGGCGCTGCAAACCCGCAATTCGCACACGGCGCCGATATCATGAGCCGCCTGGAATACGCGTCGCGCGGGGGCGCGCAGACGCTTCGCGACGAAATAACCGCGGCGGTGGAAGCGCTCAGATGCGGCGGAAAATGCGTCGTCACCGGCAACACCGTGATGCTTTCGCTCCTTTGCGGCGAAGACACCTCGCAGCTCAACTCCTGGCCGTTTTCGGCGCCGTCGCTCTTCGGGTACGAAAAAGACGGCGTGTACTACGCGCCCTGCGCCGCTCCGTTTTTCGGGGCGGACGCGGTCTGCGCCGCGGCGAGCTGTATAAAAAAAGGCGAACCCTGCATTGTCGCCGACATAGGCACCAACGCCGAACTGCTCTGCTTTGACGGCGAAGACGGCTTCCTTTGCACTTCGGCTTCCGCCGGCCCGTGTTTCGAAGGCGTGGGGATATCCTGCGGTATGCCCGCCTGCGACGGCGCGGTGTATAAGGCGACGGCAAACGGCAGAGAATGCGAATATTCCGTCATGGGCGGCGTCAAGCCGCGCGGACTCTGCGGCACCGGCATCGCCGACCTCGCGGCGTTCTTGATCCAAACCGGTTTCGCCGATAACGCCGGCCGTATGGCGGGGACGTATTATCTCGCCGAAAACGTCTTTTTCACACAGCGCGATATGCGCGCCCTGCAGCTCGCCAAAGCGGCGGTGCGGGCGGGGATCGAAACGCTGCTTGAAAAAAGCGGCGCGCGCGGCAAAATACAAAAGATCTATCTTGCGGGCGGTTTCGGCAGCGCGCTTTCTACGCGCACCGCGGCAGTCCTTGGCGTGATACCGCCGGAATATGAGCATATCTGCGTCCCGGCAGGCAACGCCGCGCTCGCGGGCGCTTCGCGGGCGATAACCGATCCTGCGTTCCGGTCTTCGCTTGAAGAGCTGGCGCGCAAATGCGAATACGTCGCGCTCGCCGCCGACGAAGGATTCAAGAAGCTGTTTATCAAACATATAGATTTTGGAGGCGTGAACTGAATTGAAAGAACTGTTTTCACAAATAGATTCGCTTGCTGGCGGATACAAGGAATTTTTAAAAGAGATCTGCTCCATAGAAAGCAAATCCGAAGACAAAGAGGGCGTCGACGCCGTCTGCACCGCGGTATGCGAAAAAGCGCGCGCGCTGGGGTTTGGCGTCAAACGCCGCCGTATTGAAAACGCCGGCGACGTGGCGAGCATAACCTACGAAAACGGCGGGAAATTGCCGCCCGTCTGCATATCCGCGCATATGGACACCGTTTTCGCCAAAGGCGAATTCGGATATCCTCCGGTCAAAGAGGAAGACGGCAGGCTCAAGGGCCCGGGCGTCATCGACTGCAAGGGCGGTATCGCCGTGGGGATGCTGGTGCTCGAATCGCTGAAGCGCGCGGGATACTCGGAACGCCCGGTAAAGCTGATACTCCAGAGCGACGAAGAAGTCGAATCGGTCAATTCCGGCATGGAGACCATTCGCTTTATGCTCGAGGAATCGGCAGGCGCGAGCGCGTTCTTCAACTGCGAATGCCGCGAGGAAGGCAAGCTCACCACGGGCAGGAAGGGGATCATCCGCCTGTATCTCGAAGTAAAGGGCCGCGCCGCGCACGCGGGCGACTATTTCGAAGGCCGTTCGGCGATCCGCGAAGCCGCGTACAAGATAATAGAGCTCGAACAAAAGAGCGTAAAAGACGGCATAACGTATAACTGCGGCGTCATCGAAGGCGGCACAGCGCTCAACGTGGTGCCGGACATCTGCCGCGTGTATATCGACGTGCGCATACGCAGTACCGCCGAATACGACTATGCGATGAGCGTGCTCGAGGAAGTAGCGTCGCACGTCTGCGTGGAAGGCACGGTCTGCCGCGTGGTGAAGATAAGCGACCGCAAGCCGATGGAACGCACCGAAGCCAACGTGAAGCTGTTCGAACACATAAACGCCGTGGCGCAGAAATATGGATTCGGCGAGATGAAGGAGTTTTATTCCAACGGCGGTTCGGACGCGGCGTACACCACGCTCGCGGGGATACCCACCGTCGACGACATAGGGCCCATAGGCGACAACTACCATACAAAGGACGAATGGTGCGATATTTCGTCCATAGCGGGGTCCGCAAAGCTGATCGCCGCTTCTATATGCGAAATGAGAAAGGATTTTTGAAAAAATGAGACCGACGATCGGTTTGACCTGTTCCATGCTCGAAAATTCGCGCCTTGCGGTGAATCTCACCTACCTTAACGCGCTGCGCGCTTCCGGCGCGCTGCCCGTCACGCTGCCGTACGTCGAGACGGCGGAGGAAGCGGAGCTGTATCTGGAGGGGCTCGACGGGTTCCTGTTCACCGGCGGCGCGGATATCGATCCCGCCGAATACGGCGAGCAAAGGGACGAAAAATGCGGCGAGGTGTGCGCCCCGCGCGACTTGAGCGAAAAATGCTTTTTTGAGGCGCTCAAAAACAAAAGGCTGCCCACGCTCGGGATCTGCCGCGGCATACAGACGCTCAACGTCTTCGCCGGCGGCACGCTCTGGCAGGATATCCCCTCGCAGTACGGCGCGGATATAGTCCACGCAAGCGCCGAGCACGATATCGACATCGTCCCCGGCACGCTGTTTGCGCAAGTCATAGGCAAGGAGCGCATAAAAGTCAACAGCTATCATCATCAGGCGATAAAAACGCCCGCGCCGGGATACGTCGTCTGCGCCCGCGCTCCCGACGGCATTCCGGAAGCGATATGCGCAGAAAGCCGCGACGATTTTCTGGCGGTGCAGTACCACCCGGAAATGATGTTCGGGCGCGACGAAAACGCGCGCGCCGTGTTCGACTGGTTCACGCGCGTATGCGCAGACGGAAAACAGAAAGGACGTTGTGTATGAAATACTTCTTCGGCACCGATATTACTCAGGACAAACAAAACGAAACGCTCGAATGCGAACGTTTCGTATCCGCCCGCGCGGACGCGGAACTCGAAGAAAAAATCGCGCAAGCGTCAAAACTCGCAAGCGAAGCGGACGAGCTGTGCCGCGTTTCGCCCGTGCCGCGCAAGGCGGGTCAGACCTGCGCGGTCTTCGCGGTCGTATGGGGCATCCTGCTCGCGATCGGGCTCATACGCGACCCGTCTTCAATAACGAGCACCCCCATGATAGTCACCATGGCGATGGTCGTAATCAGCGCCGTCGCGGCGGTGTTTATGCTCGCAAGGGCAAAGAAACAGCTTAAGACCACGCCCGAACAGGAGCAGGCGTGCGAGCGCGCCAACGCCGCGTTCGCCGAGATCGCTGCCGAATCCGACAAACAGTTCGGGATCCCCGAAGACTGTAAAGAGATCGACACGCTCTACTGCGTTTACACCGTCAAAGACGGCGTCGCCGCTCCCTATACCATGTTCCGCACCGAACTGTTTATGAACTATCCGCGCAAGGTGTTCGTCAAAGACGGTGACCTTTGCATAAGCGACATGCGCGAACTAATCCGCGTGCCGGCGTCTTCGCTGGGCGATATCGAAAAAGTCGAACGCAAATGCGGTCTGGGGTTCTGGAACAAGAGCGTTTCGTACCGCGCGCCCGAATACGCCGCGTATGACATCAAACGCGGCGGCAACGGCATACTCACGCTCGGTTCGTATATACGCATAGACGCTTCTCTCGAAGGCGAGACATACGCGCTGCTGTTCCCGCCGTACGAGGAAGCGTATCTCAAAAACATACTGGGAAGGTAAAGGGATATATAAATGAGGCTTCGCCGCACGCTGAAAAGAATATCGCTGCTGCTGGCGGCGCTGCTGATTTGCGCGTCGCTGTCTTTTCAGGCGTGTGCCGCGCTTTCCGATTGGTACGATTACACCGGCGACGGTACGGTCGATTCCTCGGACGCGGTCTATCTGCTCAGGCACGCGCTGTTTGCCGCGGATTTTCCGCTTGAGGTAAACGCCGACCTCGACCGCGACGGCGTATGCGATTCCGCCGATGCGATCTATTTGCTCAGACACGTGCTGTTTGCCGCGGATTTTCCGCTTTGCGACCACGACGAGAGTATGCGCATCACCGATACGGCGCCGGATCCCGACCGCGACGGCGTATGGCATACCGAATGTATGGAATGCGGCGTAACGCTCCGCACCGGAACAATAGCGCGCATCGCCGAAGACGGCGAATTCACGTCGAAAGACGACGTCGCGCTGTATCTGCACGTCTACGGAAAACTGCCCGGCAACTTTATAACCAAAGCGCAGGCCAAGGCGCTGGGCTGGAAGAGCGGAGACTTATGGAAATACGCCCCCGGCAAATCGCTGGGCGGCGACGTGTTCGAAAACCGCGAAAGGCTGCTGCCCGAAAAAGACGGCCGCGTGTGGTACGAATGCGATATCGATTATCAGGGCGGCGCGCGCAATTCAAAGCGCATAGTTTGGTCGAACGACGGGCTCGTTTACTATTCGTCCGACCATTACGCCTCTTTCACGCGGATTTATTGAAAAAACGCGCAGGCAAAAGAATAACGGCGGCAGGGCTCCCGTAAACGGGGATCCCTGCCGTCTTTTTTTGCGCCGGAAAAGCGGATATTGTCCGGCGCGGGCGTGAAAAGCGCGCTTTTTGTTCAAAAAGCTGTTGATTTTTGCGTTTTGATGTGATAAAATGGTACTCAGCAAAATATGTGATAATGGAGTACGGGCGGCAATGCGCAGAAAACGTTTGAACATAGCCATAGACGGACCGAGCGGCAGCGGGAAATCCACGCTCGCCAAACTGCTTGCAAAAAAATACAATCTCATTTATATAGACACCGGAGCGATCTACCGCACAATAGGGCTTTTCGCGCTGCGCGCGGGCGTCGACCGCACCGATACGGAAGGCGTGATATCGCTGCTCCCGCAGATGAAGATAGAAATGACGCTCGAAAACGGCGGCGGCGTGGTCTGGCTAAACGGCGAGCGTATGGGCGACGAGCTCCGCACCCCCGAATGCTCGCTTTACGCTTCCGACGTTTCAAAGATCCCCGCGGTCAGGGAATACATACTCGAGCTCCAGCGCGGCATCGCCCGCAGGAACGACTGCGTTATGGACGGACGCGACATAGGCACCGTCATACTTCCAAAGGCGCAGGTAAAGATATTCCTGTTCGCGTCTGTCGAAAAGCGCGCCGAACGCCGGCTCGCCGAACTGCTTGAAAAAGGCGAAAACGTCACGCTCGAACAGGTGCTCGAGGATATGCGCTGGCGCGACGAAAACGACAAGACGCGCAAAATAGCCCCCGCGATCCCCGCGCCCGACGCGGTGATGCTCGATAACGGCGGGCTCGGCATACAAGCCACGCTCGATGCGGCTTCGCAAATAATAGAAAGCAAGGTAAAGATATGAACGCAAACGAACGCGAGCTTCAGTACCATATAAACTGCCGCGCCGGCGACGTGGGCGAATACGTCATACTCCCCGGCGACCCCGGCAGATGCGAGCTTATCGCTTCGTTCTTCGAGGACGCGCGTTTCGTAACTTCTAACCGCGAATACACGGTCTGCACCGGCACGCTCTGCGGCAAAAAGGTAAGCGTGTGTTCCACCGGAATAGGCGGCCCTTCCGCCGCCATAGCCATGGAAGAGCTTTGCAACATCGGCGCAAAGCATTTCATCCGCGTGGGCACCTGCGGCGGCATTGCGCTCGACGTCACCGCCGGCGACGTGGTCATCGCCTCTTCGGCGGTGCGCCAGGACGGCACCAGCTACGAATACGCCCCCGAAGGGTATCCCGCCACCGCCGACCACCGCACGGTCTGCGCGCTCGAAAAAGCGGCGAGAGAGCTCGGCTGTAAATATCACGTCGGCGTGGTGCAGGCAAAGGATTCGTTCTACGGCCAGCACGACCCGTATTCCAAACCCGTTTCCGCCGACCTTTTGAACAAATGGGAGGCGTGGAAACGCCTGGGCGTGCTCTGCAGCGAAATGGAATCCGCGGCGCTGTTCGTCGTGGCGGCATACCGCGGCGTCACCTGCGGCGGCGTTTTCCACACGGTGTGGAACCAGGAGCGCGAAAAAGCGGGCCTTCCGCAGGAAGAGATCCACGACACCACCTCCGCGGTGCGCTGCGCCGTAGAGGCGATAAAACTTATGATAAACGGCAAGGTATGATAAATGAGCGTTTACGGCTTCTTAAAGGCATTATTCAAGTTTCCCATGCGGCTTTTGTACCGCATAAAGGTGGAAGGGCGCGAAAACGAGCCCGAAGGTCCGTATCTGGTCTGCGCCAACCATTCCTCGTTCTGCGACCCCATACTCATAACGGCGTCGCTCAAGCAAAAGCATAAGTGGCTCGCAAAAAAAGAGCTGGCGAACCACGCTTTTATGCGGCTGGTGTTCCGCATAACCGACGCCGTCACCATCGACCGCGACGGGCTCGACACCACGGCGCTCCACGCCTGCATAGACGCGCTCAAGGAAGGCACCAGCGTAGGCATTTTTCCGCAGGGCACCCGAATGCCCGGCGTCGTTCCGCAAAAAGAACAGGCGCTGCCCGGCTTTTCGCTGATATCGTGTATGGCCGAAGCGACCGTGCTGCCTGTCTCCATAGTCACCAAATCGCTGCGCCCGCGCATTTTTCGCCGCACGCGGCTAATAATCCACAAGCCGGTGAGCTATAAGGAATATACTTCCATAAGCGAAAAACCCACCAAGCCCGAAATTTCGTATTACCTTTTCGACAAGGTCTGCGAACCGTTCAAAAAGGAAGGCGAATGATGGCGACTGTCACCGTAGCGCCCGGCTCGGGCTTCTGCCCGGGGGTAAAACGGGCGGCAGAGCTTCTGGAACGCGAACTCGAAGCCGGTTCAAAGGTGTTCTGTCTCGGCGAGCTCATACACAACCGTCCGTACAACGAATCGCTCGTCGCGCGCGGGGTAAAGATAATCGACAGCACGCAGATCGATTCCGTCCCTCCCGACGGCGTGATCTTCATACGCGCGCACGGCGAAACGAGGGAGATATACGAAAAGCTCGCGCTCTGCGGGCGGCGCGTGGTCGACGGCACCTGCGCATACGTGCGGCAGATACACCGCATTGCGGAAGAAAATTCACGTTCCGGCGCAGAATGCATTATCCTGGGCGACAAAGACCACCCCGAGGTGCGCGGCATACTCTCGTTCGCACACGGAAAAACAAAAGTTTTCGGCAGCGCCGCCGAGGCGCTGAAAGCGCTTGAAAACGAAGAAGAACCGGCAAAAAACCGCTTTTTTGCGGCGCAGACGACTTTTTCCGTACAAGATTGGAAATTTTTTGCGAACAATTTAAAAAAACTATATACAAACGCGAATATTTTTGATACAATATGCAATATCACCGAAATGCGGCAAAAGACCGCGTATGAACTGGCTTCCGGCGCCGATCTGGTGTGCGTCGTAGGCAGTCCGCAAAGCTCAAATACGGCAAAGCTCCTGGCGGTATGCCGCCGGGTATGCCCGCAGACCGTCGCCGCCGAAACGGCAGCCGACCTGCAAAAATACCACAGCATTATAAAACAAGCAAACAGAATCGTAATAATTGCCGGCGCGTCGGCGCCTGGCGTTATAATACAGGAGGTAAACAAAACCATGGCAAACATCGCTAACGAAGAACTCAGCTTTGAAGAGCTTTTGGACCAGTCGTTCAAAACTCTCACTACTGGAGAAAGGGTTACAGGGACAATCCTTGCCGTCACCCCGGCGGAGATCAAGGTCGACCTGGGGACCAAACATACGGGCATTCTTCCGTATGATGAGATCTCTGCAGATGACAATGTCGATATGAGTTCTTTCCACGTGGGCGATCCCATAGATGTTGTCTGTACCAAATTCTCCGACGTCGAAGGCACCGTGCTCCTTTCCAAGAAGCGCCTTGACGAGGCCAGAAACGCAGAAAAAGTGGCTCAGGCCGCGGCCGAAGGCGGCATCCTCACCGGAACCGTCAAAGAGGTCGTCAACGCCGGCGTCATTATGAACGTCAGCGGTATAAGGGTGTTCGTGCCCGCCACTCAGTGCGGCCGCGAAGGCACCGATCTCGAATCGCTCAAGGGCAAAAAGGTCTCGGTCAAGATCCTTGAATACAACGAAGCCAGAAAGAGAGCAGTCGGCTCCATCCGCTCTGCCGCCCGCATCGAGCGCAAAAAGCGCCTTGACGATTTCTATTCTTCCATAGAAGTCGGCCAGAAACTCAAGGGCACCGTCCGTTCCATCACCAATTTCGGCGTGTTCGTCAACCTCGGCGCCGCCGACGGTATGATCCACGTTTCCGAAATATTCTGGGGCGTTCCCCGCAACCCCGCCGACGTGTTCAAGATCGGCGACGAAGTCGAAGTCACCGTCAAGGAGATCGACCGCGAAAGAGAACGCATCTCGCTCGGCTACAAGACCGAGGCGACCAACCCCTGGAACATTTTCAACGAACAGTTCAAGGAAGGCGACGTGGCTAACGTCACCATCGTGAGCATAATGCCGTTCGGCGCTTTCGCCGAGATCATCCCCGGAGTGGACGGACTCATCCACTGCTCGCAGATCGCCGACAAGTTCGTTCAGAACCCCGGCTCCGTGCTCAAAGTGGGCGAAAAAGTCGACGCCAAGATCACGGCTATCGATTCCGAAAAACAGCGCATAAGTCTTTCGATCAGAGCGCTTCTGCCTCAGGCGGAAGAAGCTCCCGCGGCCGAAGAAGTTCCCGCTGTTGACGAAGCTCCCGCGGCCGACGAGGCCCCCGCAGCCGAAGAAGCGCCCGCAGCGGAAGAAGCCGCAAGCGCTCCCGACGAAGAATAATGAGCTTTATAGATTCCGAACTTACCGAGGAGTGCATGACCGACGCGTCGTTCGATTCGCTCGAAAAAGCGCTTAAACATTTCGGCTACGACGTGGTCCGCACCAGGCTTCAGATCACCGCACGCCGCGGAGGCGTGTTTAAGACCAACGGCAAGTTTTCCACCGTCGTCGTCACGGACAGCGGCTCTTACCGCTCATGCCGCGACACCGAGACCGCCAAAGGTTACCTGATGCGTCCCAGACAGGGCGTGCTGGCGCAGATAGTCGCATTCGCCGAGGAATTGGAATAAGCAAAAAAAGAACAGACTTTTTGCGAGGTGTCCTAAAGGACAGTTTATAAAAAACCGGCTGAGGCAAGGATCATTCCTGACTTCAGTCGGTTTTTTGTCGCATATCGGTGCAAGCAGGACGTTTGTGCGCCAAACGTCCGGAAAAAGTGATGTTTGCCCTGCGGGCAAGTGATGCAGTTCGCTTTGCGAACAATGATGTTTTGCTGCTTTGCCGCAAAATGATGTGATGTGTTCCGCTCACGCGCCGAAGGCGCACATCATGCCCGAAGGGCGCATCATTCGGCGCAGCCGTACATCACGTTCCGCTGTCAGCGGAACACATCGTTCGCCGAGTGTCCTTAAGAACACTCGGCGTT
>JAFRPL010000022.1 GCA_017429165.1 Clostridia bacterium | reverse complement strand
GCTCGCAGGATTTGCGTTTGCGATCGTGAGAAGAAGAAAGAGACGCACCGTCTGATAAAGCCAAGACGCAACGTCTGATAAAGCAATAATCAAAAAGCCGGACCGCCTGTAAAGCGGTCCGGCTTTCTATTCCTACGTTCGCAGGTATATAAACGCGGGGCGCAAGCCGTTCGGCAAGCGCCCCGCGTTATGGATCAGTTATTATGTCTGTTATTCCGGCGTTATATCTATCACGACGATTTCCGAAAAGCAGCCGGTCTTGAACTTGAATTCCCAGTTGCTTATGCCGGAAGAGACGATGAAATCGGTATCTCCGCGCTTTTCGTGACCGTAACGCAGATCGTTTTCGCCTATCCATTCGCCGACGTGCAGTATGGGGATAAACTGACCGCCGTGGGTGTGTCCGCACAGCACGAGGTCGGCTCCCGACTCGGCTTCCGGATCGAAATCGTTAGGCTGGTGGTCGAGCATTATGACGTATCTGTCTTTTTCCGCCTCCTGCATAAGCGCCCATGCGCTTTTTCTGCTACGGTCGGAACGGTCCCGTCTGCCCACGATACAGTATGAATCGCCTATGAGGACGTTTTCGTCTTCCAGAACTGTGACGCCGTTTTCAACAAGCCGCCCTCGCAGCTCGGAATAGCTCCAGCCGCGGCGGCTTTCTTTGTAATAGCCCCTGTCGTGGTTGCCCCATACCAGAAAAACGCCGTATTTTGTCTTCAGAGCGGCGAGCGCGTCACAGGAAGCGAGCATTTGCTCGCGCGTCGTGCCGTCGTCTACGAAATCGCCGGTAATCACCACGCAGTCGGGATCCAGCGAATTGATCGTTTCAATGTGCTTTGCAAACCCTCCGGCGTCGAAAGTCGCGCCTATGTGCGAATCCGAAAACTGCACTATCCTTATGCTTTCGGCGACTTTTGGAGAAGTGAAGGCGTATTCCGTCCGCCGCACGTTATGCACCGCGAACCAGCCGTAGGTCAGGTACGCCACGCAAAGCACGAAAGCCGCCGCGCATTCCCAGACGCGCGCCGGTCCGGTCTTGCGTATCTTATATATGACGAACGCCGCAAGCTCGCAGATCAGCCAGAAGACGTAAAGGTGCAGCATACATATCAGCGCGTTGAAAATATCCCATATGAACGCCAAAGCAGCGGTCAGAAGCGCGTATACCGCGGCGCAAAGCAGAACTGCTATCCATTTTCTGCCTCCGCACGCTTTTTTGATAAACCCTATTCCCGCGGTGCGGAAAGATATGTACAAAAGCCCGGCGGCGTATGCTGATATCACCGCTATGATTATTAATCCCCACATATTCATTTCTTCTTGTTAAGGCGTGACGCGCGCTTTTTGCGACGCTGTTCGCGGTTGGCTTTTTCCGATTCAAAAACTTCCACCGCCGCGTCGGTCATTTCGGCGCTCCATGTGCCGGGATCCGGTTTTTCGGGCTCTTTCATCCACTGGCAGTATTCGGTGTAGTCGTCGTCGAAAACTATGGTATAGGGAGGGCCGAACCGATCGTTGACGTGCGCGTAGATATGCCTTCCGGTACGGATCAACTTTTCCGCTTCGCCGCAAGACATTTTACTGTTCAACTGTCCGAACACCGATCCGGTGATTTCGTAACAGTCGAACGAACCCTGAAAAACGACCTCGGCGCCGTACACGTTCTTTTCTTCGTTACGGCATGCTTTCCAGCCGATGCCTTCTTTTATTATCATAATCGGCGCTCCTTTAAGAATATGCTTTATATGTACATGTTTGTATTGCTTATTTTATCAAAACCCATCATGTATGTCAATGTTTTTTTGCGAAAAAAGCCCTGATAAAGCGCACATTACGTATTTACATTTGACGTTTAATGTAGTATAATACATATAAGATAATGAGTATTTATGCAAAGGAGCTGAACGCTTTGAGCAAGCTGTTCATCTATTACAGCCATACCGGCAACGGCGATCTGGTCGCCGAAGCTTTGCGTAAGCAGGGGTACGAACTGCGAAAAGCCGTTCCCAGACGCGACCTGCCCAAATCGTTCGCGGCGAGCATGTTAAAAGGCGGTTTCCTTGCCGGCATCGGGCACAAATCCAAGCTCAAAGGGTACGACAGCGACGTTTCCGGGTACGACGAAGTGATCATCGGCACGCCGGTGTGGAACGGAAAGGTCTCGTGTCCGGTCAATACGGTGCTCAGCGAGACCGACTTGACAAACAAAAAACTCGCGTTCGTGCTTTACAGCGGCGGCGGGAGCGCTCCCAAGGCGGTCAAGAAGCTGAAAGAAAAATACGACTGTCCCGTTTTTGAACTGCGCGAGCCGCTCAAGAACCCGGATGAGCTGAACAAGCTCGGGCAGCTATAAAAAACTGATTCACGGAGGTGCGGTATTATATGAAAAAGAAAACGGTAACGGGCATTCTGCTTTTTCTGGGCATTTTTGCTTTTTATCTTTCTTTTCTGCTGACTTCCGTAAGCACTACCAACAAAAACATTATAGGCGGCGCGGATTTTTCCACATTCTGCTTTGTGTTCTTCAACGAAAAACACGGGCTTTACGTCATACTCGCCTGCCTGGGTTGCGTCATGATAGCCGTCTCGGTCGTACTCAGATATCTGAGCGCGCGCCGTAAATGACGCGGGGTATTTGATATGGAATGGTTCATCAAGAGTTTTGATGAGCTCGCCGCCCGTGAAGTATACGAGATCCTTCGCGCCCGCGCCGAGATATTCGTCGCCGAACAGCAGATCTGCTGTGCTGATCCCGACGGCGAGGATTACCGCAGTCTGCACGTCTTCGGCTGGGAAAACGGAAGAGTCGCGGCTTATCTGCGCGCGTATTCGCTCGACGGCGCAACGCTCAGGATAGGCAGAGTCCTTACGCGCGAACACGGCAGGGGGCTTGGAAGGGAACTTATGGAGTTCGCGCTCGCCCGCCTGCCGGAACTCACGGGACTGCGGCGCATACATATAGACGCGCAGAAATACGCCGCGCCGTTTTACCGCAAATTCGGATTCGAAGTTACTTCCGGAGAATATCTGGAAGAAGGAATCGTCCACGTGGATATGGATCTTGTCATCGGAGAGGGATAAATGAAAGCCAAACAAAAGGGAGCGCTGGCAGACGCCGCGCTTTATGCCGCCGCGTTCGCGGCGGGCGCCGTGCCGTTTACGGCAATAGAGAATATGTTTTTATCGGTCGCCGCCTTCACGGCGACGGCGACGATAGTGGTCTTTATCGCTTCGTGCGCATTACGCGACGTTTCGGTCTACGACCCGTACTGGAGCGTGGCTCCGCCGGTGATGCTGCTCGCGGCCATGATAAAATACCGGTTGTATAACGCCGATTCGTTCGTGCTGCTCGCCGTCATCACGGTATGGGCGGTACGTCTTACCGCCAACTGGTACGTCACGTACAAGGGCATAGGTCACGAAGACTGGCGATACGCGCAGTACCGCGAAAAATACGGTCCGTTCGTTTTTCATCTCATAAGCTTTTTCGGGCTGCATTTTATCCCCACAGCCGTGGTCTACGGCGGAATGACGTGCGCGCTGTTTTCTATACAAAACAAAGAATTTTCGCCCCTTTCGCTTATCGGCGTCGCCGTGATGCTTGCGAGCGTGTATCTGGAGCTGGTGTCGGATATCTCGATCCACCGTTTTCTGCGTGAACACGCCGGCGAGCGTCGCTGCTGTGATATTTCGGTGTGGAAATATTCGCGTCATCCCAATTATCTGGGCGAAATGTCGTTCTGGACGGGGCTGTATATCTATTTTGTCGTTTCGCTGCCCGGCATCTGGTACAAAGGGCTCGCATTTCTTTCGATCATCGCGCTGTTCCTGATCGTGTCCATCCCGATGATGGAAAGGCACAACGCCGCGCGGCGCGTCGATTACGAACAGTATAAAGCGAAAACTTCCATGCTTTTGCTGCTCCCGCCCAAAAAAGACGAAACCGCCGAAGCGCGCATCGCGTAAAGCGATAGATCACTTTTGCAAAGAAAGGCCGGAATCACGTATGAAATGCAAAAAGAGCGTAATATGTGTCGCAGCTGCCGTTCTGGCGGTATTGCTTTCGGCGGCTCTTTCTTCGTGCGGCGCGATAACCGAAATAATCAACTCGGCGCTCGAGGAACTCAGCATCCCCGGCATTGACGGCGAAAGCTCGCAGGAAACCGAAGAAGAGCTTTCGTACGAAAATCCGCTCTTGTCGTACGAAGAAGAGACGTACGACCCTTGGGAATATTCCGAAGGCGAACCGGAACCGAGTTCTGACGACGGATCCGAATGGGAAGAAGAATCTTCCGTGCCGTCTCCGACTTCACAGCCCGAAGAAGTGAACGCCATCCCGTTTGAAAAAGAGCCGGCGATCCCGGCGTATACGCTTCCTGCCGAAACGTTTTCCGACGAACTCGAAAAAGAGGCGTCCGGCATTATAGACGCCGCTATCTGCCGCGCCATAGCTGTCGTTTCGGTATATAAGGACGAACGGCATTCGCATGTCTCGTACGTTTTTGATTTCGACGCCAACGGGTTCGTGGGTGAGCTCACGGCGAGGCAGAAATCGCTGTACGCGACACTTATCGATTACGCCGAAAGCTTTACCGAATTCGAATACAAACAAAGCGAATACGGCGGAGATATACTCACCGACGTGCTGACAGTCGCAAAGCCGCTCACGCTCACGCGGCCGGATATCGATTCGTATTTTTCGTTCAGGCCCGGAAGTACGCTGACTTCGATTTTGAGCACATATTTCGATCCTTATAAAGATTCAAACTGCAGCGTCGCCGACGGCGATGTCAAAATGAGCAAAGTCAAACATGACGCCGAGCTTTTGCAGCGGATCATAAAGCGCGTGGTGCGCAAAATGCCGGAAGGTCTTACGACTTACGACAAGTATCTTTATCTGGCGAGCGTCATCAGCGCGCAGAACGCCTACGGCTCCGAGCCCGATAACTGCTACACGCCTTTCGGCGCGCTGGTGGGCGGAAAGTCGGTTTGCGAAGGATACAGCCGCGCGTTTCTGCTGTTGTGCCGCGAGGCGAACCTGTGGTGCGCATACCGTTTCGGCATGCCCAAGGGCGGCGGACACATATGGAATATGATAAAGCTCGATACGGGAATATATAACGTAGACGTCACCTGGTGCGACACATACGAACCGGGGACGAAAAAGTGGTTCAAATACTTTATAAAGACCGATCCGGATTTCGTAAGCGACGGACATAACGCCAACGACGGCGTAAAAGGCACCGGCAAATTTGAACCCGACCCGTTTGAAGCCGGTAAATAACAGAGTCGGAAACGCCTGTATCGGCGCGCGTCGCGGGCCGCACAACACCGTGGATCCGGGTATATTGAAATACCGTTTAGAGCCCCAAACCGGCAGAAAACCGCAGACCGGCCGAAAGCAGAACCGAATGATCAAAAGGCAGAGGTTAATTCCTCTGCCTTTTTGCCTTTTCAGAATCCGTGGCCGCCGCCGTGACCGCCACCGCCGCCTCCGCCGCCACCGCCGCCGAAGCCGCCGCTTCTGCCGCCGCTTGACGAGCTGTGCGATATGCGGTAGGAGCGCTTGAGCGTGGCGTCCGCGTTGTTGATGTTTATCAGCTTCTTCATATCCTTATCAAGCTGATAAACTTCTCCCGGCGATTTGATGCGCGTCTTCTTGTACGCGTAAACGAACACGGCGAAGAGCGAAGCCGATACGGCAATGAGCAGGTTGCTCATATGTTTCATCGGCTGGGGTATCGCGATATCCGCCATAACGTCGAACACCTGCGAAAAGGTTTCCACGGCGCATTTGGTATAATCGCCGTCCCGCGCGTACATATAGACGTTGTCTGTCACGGTGTCGCATTTGCTCACGCTGAGCTTTGAGTTGCCGTTATCGGTGTAAAGATACAGATACCGGTTCTGCATATCTATGACGAACAGAATGCCTTTTCCGCCGCCGTACAGGTCGCGGAATTTGCTTACCGCGTACGATTCGGTGGTATAGTACCCGCCCGTGTCGCCGGTCGTGACGAGCGCGACCGGGTAAAGGGAAGTCACGCGCAGCATTGCGGCCTTTACTTGGGCGTACTGTTCTTCGTCAAACAGCCCCGCGCCGTCGTCGATATACACGTTTTCTTCGTTTTCGGGCGGGAGTTCCGCCAACGCCTCGGATGAAGACGAAGAGCGGATGATATCGAGAATAAACGGCAGCGCGAGCACGATCATCGCTATGACGAGCACGGCGTTGAGCGCTATGTGCTTTTTGGATTCAGCCATTCCCGTCGCCCCCTCTCTGCAGGGTGAAAACGGGGATATCGCGCGATGCAAGAAGATTCTGCTGCTTTATGATATCGAACGCCGACCACACGGCGAGCGCTATGCTTATGCCAGCCGCCGCGTAATAGATTACGTCGAGCACGGTGCCGGACAAAAGCACCGCGGCGAATACCGCAAGCCCTATGAGCGTTTTGTACCATCCCGCAAAGCGGACCGAAAGCGGTATTTCGAACGACCACGCCGTGGCGCCGGGGCTGCTTTTCGTACTGCCTGAGGCTTTGCCCGAGGCTTTGGCGCGCTGCCTGAATTTATGTATCCCGGTATACCCTATGTCGTCCATATGGTTTTCCCGCACGTAAACGTCGCCGTGCAGCTTGCGCAGCATAAATCCGAAAAGGAAAAGTATGATTTCGGCAACAATAAGAAAAGTTTTGGGCGTGATGGTGAAGAAAAGATTCATTATCACGGCTATTATCGCCGCGGCGATGACCGAAACTTTGATATATTTCCATTTGTCTATCGGTATCTCCGCCGCAGCGTCGCCGGTCTGACCGTTGATCGCCGAATAGCACACGCGGCCGTTCCTGCGGTGGGTGTGCAGCCACACCGGGAACAGCGTCTTTTCGGTTTCGAACTCTATGTGCGATTCGATCTTGCCGGTCTTCAGCTTTATTCCGTCGGAAGTCGTCATTCCGTCGGCGCGGAGATCGTTGCAGACGAGCTCTTTGACCAGCCAGTTGTAGTTTTCTTCGGCGACGTCGCCGCCGTCGGCGTAGTAGCCTGCGAGATACGCGGTCTTGAACGGAACGGTCTTTCCGGTCTTGTACGTGTCTATGGATTCGCTCATCGCGTCCGGAAAAGCGCGCGCCGCGTCGAACCGTGTGCCGTCGTATTGCGCGTCGAGGTCGAAGTCCACGCTGTATTCGTTGACCTGCGTGTACGAACCGTAGTTGGTGCGTTTTTCGCCTTTTACGGTAAAATGTCCGCCGGCGTGCGCGCCGTATACGAAATAGGGCATATATATCCCCACGGTCCTGCGGCCTCCGGCGTCGTCCATCCAGTCGGGCGCAAAGAACGCGTTCTTTATCTTTTTACTGTATATCTCGTTCGCGGCGTTTTTGGATACCGAAAAAGGAATGATGCTCCCGGGCTTCGTATCTTCCACAATGCGCTTGTCAAATACCACGGGAGCGCCGCAGTAGCTGCAGAAAGTGGAAATGGTGTCGTCGTAGCTCAGGACCGAACCGCCGCACTGCGGACAGGTGAACTGTGTGGTGGCGTAAAGACCGTTATCGTCCAGAAAACGCTGGTAGTCGTCGCGGTTAATGGTTTCGCCGCAGTATTCGCATAGTATCGATTCTTTTGCTATATCGTATTTTACGTCGCCGCCGCATTTTGGGCATTTGAATGCTTTCATGCCTGAATGTTACCTCATCTTACAAAAGTTTGCTTTGCTGCAGGAACGCTCTTATCTCATCGAGCTTTTCGCGCGCTTCGGCGGCGCCGGTATCGTATGCGCGCTGGAGCTTTTCCGGATCGTGCTCGGTCCGCTTGACGTCGAGCGGCTCGCGAGGCGCCAAGACCAGGGCTTCGCCCGCTTCTTCGGAACGCGCTATGCGCAGCATCTCGGCGTTGTAGCGTTCGTGCCGTATGGCGAGCGCCTTTGCGATCTCGGGATACCTGCGCAGTAAAAGCTTTGAGAACAAAGCCGAAGGGCTCTTCTTTTTGATATATCCGCGCGGCCGCGTAAGGATCACGACGAAGCGTTCGTATCCTATACTTTTAAGATAGTCGAACGGCGTGGCGTCGCAGATCCCGCCGTCGAGCAGCGTGTATCCGTCGATAACGACGGCATGCGATACGAACGGCATTGAAGCCGAGGCGCGTATCCAGGCAAAATCGCGTTCTCCGCCGTCGGAGCATTTGTGATATACCGGCTTTCCGGTGGCTGCGTCTGTCGCGCCCACGTAGAATTCCGTCGTGTTTTCAGCGAACGCCTTGCGGTCGAACGGGTCGAGCACGTCCGGCAGTTCGCGGTAACAAAAATCCGCGCCGTAAAGGTCGCCCGTCTTTATGAGCGAACGAACGCTGCAGTAGTTTTCGTCGTTGCAATACTTCTTGTTGTATCTGATCGCCCTGCCGCGCTGACGCGATATGAAATTGCAGCCGAAAGCGGCGCCGGCCGATATGCCTCCGGCGGCGTCGAACTCCACGCCGTTTTCCAAAAAGACGTCGAGGACGCCGCAGGTGAACATCCCGCGCATGGCTCCGCCTTCCATTACGAGCGCTGTTTTCATTGTTCCGCCTCCGTATAGCGACGTTTCAAAAGCTCGTAGCGAGCCTTTTTTTCGGCTTTTTCAAAATGCGTATCACGCGATTGCGGATATTCGAGCGTGTATTCGGGCAGCGTATCGAGCTGTTCGCTCGTAAGGTCGAATACCGTGCCTTCTATAACGTTGAAACAGTGAAAATTGCCGTCTTCGAGCGGGACGCCGAAAACTTCGCCGCCCATGATATCCTGTACGAGAAACGCCGTCACCGAACATTGGCCGAGCGAGGGGTTATCCTTGCTCCAGTTTTTGCGCATCCGCGGAGCGCAGGTATCTGCGCACCACGCTTCTTTGAGCGCGGAATAAAGCCGCTTTACGCTTTCGGGCGCACTGCGTTCGTTGTAAAAGCCCCGCATTCGTTCAGACTTCGATCGCTTCGCCTTCGCCCATTACGTTTATCACGCGGGCGCAAGCGTTTTCGAGCCGGAACATCATAAGCTTGTGTCCGGTCTGCTCGTTGTATATGTTTTTGAGATACGGTGACGTCTCGAGCGCCGCTGCGGCATACTTTTCATCTTCCATGAATACGGCTTCTCCTGAATAGCGCAGCCAATGTCCGTCGGGTTTCAGCGCCACTATCTCGGCTTTTGGATTCGATTTGAGCTGGCGGTAGACTTCTTTGAAATCGCCTATACCGAACAGAAGCATGCCGTCGATGCAGACGTGCATCCCCAAAGGGCGGCATTTCGGCGTGCTGCCGTCGGCGGTGGCGAGGAAGAACGTACCGGTTTCGTTCAGAAATTCATTCACTGTGCTCACTTGTGAAACACTCCTTTATACAGTTTTTCTTAACATATATTTTGCTTCATTTTTTGCGTTTTGTCAAGCGTTTTTGCACAATTTGAGCGTATATGTTTTGCGGCGTGCGGGCGAAGCAGGGAGGGAAGAGCAATTATTATTTTTTTATTAAGCGGCGGGGAACAAAAAACACTTGACAAAACCGATTATTTTAGTATAATAAGGGATGTACTGTATTAAGAAAAAATTAAGAATTCGGACGGAAGAGCGATATGGATCTGTTTAAGAAATTCGAAAGCGACACCCGCGCCGCCCAGCTCAGGGAACTCGGCATATATCCGTATTTCCACGCCTTGCAGACTAAGCAGGACACGGAAGTCATAATGGAAGGCAAGCGCCGCATAATGCTCGGCTCCAACAACTATCTCGGGCTCACCGTGAACCCGGAAGTCATCGAAGCCGGCGTCAAAGCGCTTGAGAAATACGGCACGGGCTGTTCCGGCTCCCGTTTCCTTAACGGAACGCTGCAGCTGCATCTGGATCTCGAAGCCGAGCTCGCAAAGTTTTTGCGCAAAGAGGCGGTTATGACGTTTTCCACGGGATTCCAGTCGAATTTGGGTATAATCAGCGCGCTCGTCGGCAGAAGCGACTACGTAATCTGCGACAAAGAAAACCACGCGAGCATATACGACGCATGCAAGCTCAGTTTCGGCAAGATGCTGCGCTACGGGCATAACGATATGGCCGATCTAGAAGCTACGCTCCGTCAGGTCCCGGATACCGCCGGCGTTCTCATAGTCACCGACGGCGTTTTCAGCATGGGCGGCGACATCGCCAACCTTCCCGAGATCTGCCGTCTTGCCAAGAAGTACGGCGCAAGGGTGATGGTCGACGACGCTCACGGGCTCGGCGTCCTGGGCGAAGGCGGCAGAGGCACCGCGAGCTATTTCGGGCTCGAAGACCAGGTCGACATCTATATGGGCACGTTCAGCAAATCGCTGGCGAGTTTGGGCGGTTATATGGCGGCAAGCGCCGAATGCGTCGATTACGTCCGCCACAATTCGCGCCCGTTCATCTTTTCGGCGTCAATGACTCCCGCTTCGTGCGCTTCGGCGCTGGCTGCGCTCAAAGTGCTCGAAAATCATCCCGAGCTGCCCAAAAAGCTCGAGCATATCGCCGACTATATGCGCGCCGCGCTCAAAGCCAAAGGCGTCAAAATACGCGAAAGCAAGACCACGCCCATCATCCCCATTTACACGTACGATATGATACGCACTTTTAAGGTTAACGCAAAACTGTATGATCGCGGCGTTTATGCAAACAGCACCATCCCGCCCGCCGTCGCGCCGGGCGAATGCCTCATCCGCACCAGTCTTATGGCCACTCATACCGAACCTCTTATCGACGAGGCGGTCGGCATAATCGCCGAGGTGCTCGAGGAAGAACAGTAAAATACGCTTATCGCCCCGCTCTTTTGCGGGGCGTTTTTGTAAACAAATGACGATTACTGTTGACTATTCGCCGCTTTTTGTTTATAATGCAATTGATGTCAATAACTCTTTTTTCATGAAAGGAGCACAGATATGTCTATAGGCAAAATCATAGTGATCGCGCTCGTCGCTGTTTCGGCCATAGTGTTCGCCGTAAGGATGATCTACGGGTACAGAAAAGGCATGGCAAAAGCGATAATGAGCTTTGTCTGCGTGCTGCTCGCGGCGCTGCTGACGTTCCTTCTCGCGTCGCCGCTTTCCAACCTCGTTTCCAATATCAATATATCGGGATTCGGGCTTGAGGTCGACGGCAAACAGGTCGCCACCGCCGAAGAAGCCGCGATCTACGCGGTCGAAGGGCTGGGCGGTGAAAACGGGCTCGGTAAAGAGCTTATGAAAAACGAATCCATAGCCGCCGGCGTCAAAAAAGCGCCGTCGCTCGTCGCGTCTGTTATCGTAGGTCCGCTGTTCTTTCTGCTCGCGTATCTGGTGCTGCGGCTCATAACGGTCTTCGCGGGCGACGCCATACTGCGGCTCATCACGCGCAAACCTGAACAAAAACCCAACTCCACCTCAAAATTCGTGGGGCTGGGCGTGGGGTTCGTCAGCGCGTTCATTTTCTGCGGCGTACTGTTTATGACGGTGCTCGGCGTAGTCTCCATAACTAAAGATTCCGCCGCCGACGTGCCGGTGCTCGGCGAAGTGGCGGCTGATCTCGGCGGCAGCGCCGTGGCAAAAGTGTATTCGGCGTTCGGGTTCGACAGCTTGGGCAGATCCTACATGAACGCCGCCTCGAGCTATGTAACAGAGGGCGAAAACGGCAAGACGGTGCATCTCGCCGACGAACTTTCGAGCGCGGTAAGGATCTATTCCGAACTAAATACGCGCGGCGTATTCGAAAATAAAGAAGGCGAAACCGCTTCCGGCGCCGGAAAAATACTTTCCGATCCTGAACTCGTCTATTCGGTCACCGACGCCGTTAAAGGGTCCGATCTGCTTAAAGAAGCGCTTCCGACCGCGGCTAAGTATATGATGACCGGTCCTTCCGAAAACGGCGCCAAAAGTAGCGCTGTTTCCAAGATCGAAAACATAACCGATGAAGATATCGACGACCTCGTGGCGGTCTACGGCATAATGGACGAAAGCGGGCTTGCAAAAGCAATAGCCGAAAACGACTCCGAAAAGCTCCGCGAGATCCTCTCCGACGGCGACACCGCCGATAAACTCGCCGGGGCGGTCAAGGATTCCGAAGTGGCAAAAGCCGTCGTCACCGACGCCGTCAACGACACGCTCACCGACCGGATCGTAAAGAGTCTTGCCGAATCCGACTGGGAGGGATTCGATCTGGATAAACTCATATCCCAGTTCGATAAGTCCACTCTCGACGACCTTTACGATCACCCCGAGCAGACCGCTGTCACGGCGCTTATCGGCAACGAAAAGCTAAACGAATTCATAAAGAATTACGACCGCAGCGCCGAAGACGTAGACAGAGCGGAGCTCAAAGCCGTTGTGGAATCGATAATGGAACAATACGGTATCGACGGCGACGAACTATATGAACAGGCGCAGGCGCTGCGCGACGCCGCGACCCGCAGCTGAAAATTCTTTATCTGAGACGCCGTGCGCAAAAAGACGCGCACGGCGTTGATTTTTATAAATACCGTTCCTTTTTTTGAGCATATTTGCGACATTACTTTGTGAAAGCGCTTTTCAAACAGGAGAAACGATGAAGGACAACGCATCACTGTCCGCCGTTCCGGAAGACGGCGAAATAATCGAATATTTCAGGCGGGGAGACGAAGCCGCTATATCGTTCTGCATGCGCAAATACGGCGCTTACTGCCGTCGGCTCGCGTTCGGCGTGCTGCGCAGCGAGCCCGACGCCGAAGAATGCGTGAACGACGCGATGTTTTCGCTTTGGCGGTCGTTTCCAAAGCAGGGCGACGTTTGTCTGCCGGCGCTTGCCGCTACGGTAACGCGCCGCACGGCGATCGACAGATACCGCAGAAACACGCGCAAATCTTCGCCCGAAGCGGAGTCGCTGCCCATAGACGAGCTTTACGAAGAACTGCACGTCCCGGGCGCCGAGCAGGAATACCTGGAAGCCGAGACGGGCAGGGTGATAAATGAATTCCTGCGCAAACTTGACCGCAAAAAGCGCCTCATATTCCTGATGCGTTATTATGAAAGCCGCACTCCTGCCGAGATCGCCGGACATATGGGCGTAACGGCGTCTGCGGTCAACAAATCTCTTGCAAAGACAAAAAAACAGCTCAAAACATTTCTCGAAAGGAACGGGATAAACGTATGAAAAAAGAAAACTTTGAAAAATCGTTTGATTCGCTCGATCATGGCATTATAGAAGAACTTTATAAAGAATCCGGGAATCCCCGGCCGGCGCAGAGAACGCGGTTCAATTACAGGCGTACGCTCGCTATAGCCGCGTCTGTCGCGCTGGTCGCCGCGTCCGCAGTGGCGGGAGCGCTGCTTTTACGGCCTGCAGACACTGTGCCAAGCGAAAGCGGCGCGCAGCCTTCTGCCGAAAGCAGCATGCAAAACTCGTATCCGTCAGATCAAAGCGCGCCGGTAACTGTTGAAGAAAGCGCGGAAGAAAGCTATTATCACGAGATAAGCGAAGAATCCTCCGAAATCCTCGCCCCTGAGCCATCAGCTTACGCATGGCAGGTTTTCGATAACGTCATTTATCAGACTTCAGAAATAGGCCGATCGGAAAACAACGTGTACGGTCTTAACTCTGAGTCACGCGTTTCGGTAAACGGTGTATATATGACCGACACTTTGTATGACGTCCTTAATACCACGCAGAGATTCGAAAATACCGCGCAGAAATTCGAAATAGCGGTCAATTTCGTGCCGCGCCTCAGCGGAGAACAGCTCAAATGGGAGGATGTTCGTATCCCCATAAACGAATTCGTGTGGAACGGGCAGACCTACGATGAGATACGGAAAAAAGAAAACGACGCGTTCAACATATGCAACGCGCTGGAATATCTGCTCGACCTTGCTTCGTTAGGATACGGCCCGGAAGATAATTATTATAAAATCGCAGATAACGACGTGCTCGACGCGCTCGATCCGGAATATCTTGAAAGCATGATCGAGATCACGGATGAAGGTTACTTGCTCGATTATTCCGAAATAAAAGCAGAATACGAGTCGTATACGAATATCTGCAGTGAACTCAGCGCCGCCGCCGACGAAGCGCGGAACGCGTATTACGAGCAGTATCCGAATACGGCCCCGGTGATCTCCGACGAGTGGTTCGAATACTGGAAGAACGTGCTCGACGAAAACGGCATCGAATACACCGTGACGGAAATGGGCTTCTTCCTCGTCGTCCCGTGCGAAGAATTTGAACGTATCGCAAGCATTGTGAGCGTCAAAAGCAATATGGAAGGTTTCACCTTCGACGCGCTCTTCGGGCTCACCCTGCGCGATATGAACGATAACGGAACGAATAACCGTAATTACGATCCCGAAAGAATAAACTGATATTATCTACGGCAAAAAGCAAAGGCGTCCGCTTGACAAGCGGACGCCTTCTGTATTATCGGCGCGGTAATTATTTTCCTCTCGCGCACAGCGGGTTTTCGTAAAGTTTTCCGTGGGTGAAATAGTTATATGACCTGCAGCCGCCGGCGCATACCGCGCCGTAAGGGCACGCCGCGCATTTCCCGGTGAGCAGCTCGGGCGTGAAACGGCGGTTATACGCAAACGCTTTTTCGCCGGTCCATATATCGATAAGCGATCTTTCACGCAGATTTCCTTCGTTGAAACGCTCGTCGTACATCGATTCGCAGCCGCGCACGTTGCCGACGCTGTCTATGCCGACGGCGTCGATCCCCGCCGAGCATCCGCCGAAAACGGCGCCGCTCCTGCCGCGTATCTCGCCTTCCTCCGGCGTGAAATAGCCGATATTATCGGCAACTCCTACCGCGAAAGGCGCTGTCTTTGCGGTGCGGTGCACGAACTCTATAACGCTCGCGGCGTCGAACGTCACGTCGAGCGCGTTCTTTTGCGCGTTCCCCATGGGCGAACACGCCTGGATCTGCCACGCGAATATGGGCAGATCCTTTATGATATCGTAAAACTCCGCAAGCCGCGGCGCGTTGTCGCTTCTGAGCGCGCTTATTACCGAAACCGGTATCCCCGCGCCGGCGACCGCGCTAATCGCCTCCAGCGCGCGGTCAAAGCTGCCGCGCTGCCTGAACGAATCGTGCACCTCGCGCACGCCGTCGAGAGAGACCGCGACAGATTCTATATTCAGCTCTTTAAGCGAATCGAGTATGTTCTGCGTCATTCTGAACCCGTTGGTTATGATGCAGGTCTTTATATTGCGCGACGTGAGCGAACGTACGATCTCGCGCCAGTCGGCCCGCATGAAAACCTCGCCGCCTATGAGCGAAACGCGGCGGCAGCCCATTTCTTTAAGCTGCGCGGCGACGCTGTCGCATTCCGCGGCGGAAAGCTCGTTTTCACGCGCGGCTCCCCCGCATGAACCGCAGTAGGCGCACCGGAAACAGCACGCCAGCGTTATTTCCCACACCGCCGTCCGCAGCTGAAATGGGAACGAACGGTATTCTTCTATGGAAGTCATATTTGTTTTGCGCCGCATTCGCCGCAGAATTTGCACTCCGGCTTGACATGCGCGCCGCAATTTGCGCACGCAATAGTCCCGTCTTCAAACGCGGTGCGCGCATTGCAGTACGGGCACACGGGGGCGGATTCCGGGTAGGACTTGCCGCAGAAAGGGCATTCGCGCGTCTTTATTTCGAGCTTTGCGCCGTTCAAACCGCGCCCGGCGAAATAATCCGGCCCGGCGTAAACGCACATAAAGATCGGAGGCTCGGGAGGCGTTTTTTCTTCTTCGGGCGGAAGCGGAGCTTCCTCCTCATGTGTTTCTTCGGTTAAGGGCGACGGCTTTTCAAAAAACTCGGGGCCGGCGTAGACTTCCACGGTCACGGGGTCTTCGTTTTTGTAAAACTCCGGTCCGGCGTATACTTTTCCGTCGGAAGTCCGGCGTTTTTCAAAATATTCCGGTCCGGCGTAAACGCATGTTGCGGGCGGATCTTTTTTGCCGAATATGCTTTTGAGCCAAGGATAAAAGCCTCTGTTTTTTGCCACTGTCATCACTCTTTCTTTTATATGTTATCTATATTTTGCATTATCGCGCGGCAAATGTCAATAGCAATCATTAAAAAAATCCGCGGCTGCAAACGCGCCGCGGAAATGTGCTGTCAAACGGGTCTTATCAGCTTGCCTTCGTTCAGAAGCCTGAGCAGATAAATGTTCTGCGAAGCCTTGCCGTAATACAACCGTATGCCGTTCGCGTTGGCGATCCGGCGCCTGAACGTGAACGAAGGATCGATCCCCGCCTTCTTCAGCGTGTCGTACAGCCCGTGATCGCCGTAGGTGAACGCCGGATAGTATTTGCTGCCGTATTCCTTGTAGCAGATATCGCCGTCGGTCTTGCCTATCCCCTCGGTCTGCACGTTGTCGCTGTACTGCCACATCCCGCCAAGGCGTTTGGCGGTCTTGGAACTTTCGGACCACTGCGCGATCCACCAGTCGGCGGTGTTGATCTCGTCTTCGTACATACGGTTCTTCAGCCAGTTTGGATTAGTGTAAACTCCGGCGGTATATCCGGCGTCCGCCATCACGCCAAGCCAAGCGTTGATGATATCTGTCATCGTTCTCTTGCTAAGCTTTTTCTGCGCGCTCGTTTCGCAGTCGATATATACGGGGTATTCAAAGCTTTTGCCTTCCAGCACGCTCAGCAGATACCGCGCCTCGTCTGCCGCGCCGTCGGGATCCGTCGCCCACACCGCGTGATAGACGCCCACGGGGATGCTGTTCTTTTTACACCCTTCGTAGTTGTGCTCAAAACGGATATCGGTGTTCTTGCCTTTCGCCGCGCGTATAACGGCAAACTCCACGTCTTTCACTTTTTCCCATTCGATCTTACCTTTGAAAGACGAAACGTCTATGCCTTTTTTCATTGATAATCGCTCCGTTCGTAGTATTCTTCGGTGTCTCCATCTTAATTATACCATCCGTATCGCTCAAAAAGACGCGTGCGCGCGCATTTTCGTCGCTTTGCACGCAAACAAGCGGAAAATTTGTGAAAAGCGACAAAAAACCGCCGCTGTACTTGACAGCGGCGGATAGTGATCATTATTCCGAAAGCGCGTCGGAAAGCCGGCAAATATCAAAAATATCCAACTCCTCGCCGCGCACGGAGGGTGCGATAGACGCTTTTTCAAAAGCCTGCGCGATCTCCTGCTTGGAAAACCGTGCGCCGTGCGTGCTCTGCACGCAGTTGAAAAACGTCTTGCGGCGGTAGGCGAACGCCGAACGGATGAGTTCCAAAAACAGTTTTTCGTCTTTTGGGAAAACGGCGGGAGTATCGTACAGGTCCAGCCGTATGACTGCGGAATCGACTTTGGGGCGCGGCGTGAAGCAACCGGCGGGGACGGCGAACAGTTTTTTTACGCTCGCGTAATACGAACACAGCACGGTAAGCGACGAATAGTCGGAGCTCCCTTTTTTTGCGCAGAGTCGTTCGGCGAATTCTTTCTGTACCATCACGGTGAACGATCTTACGCATTCGCGCTCTTCGAGCAATTTGAGAATTATGGGGGAAGTGATATAGTACGGAATGTTTGCGCAGACGCAAACGCGTTTTCCGCCCGAAAGCCCGTTTGCGAGCGCCTTTACGTCGGTCTGCAGAAAATCCCCTTCCGTAATGCTCACGTTCGGCGCGTCTGCGAATTTTTCGCGCAGCTCGGGAACTAAATCGGAGTCGATCTCCACCGCCGCCACGCGCAATGCTCTTGCGGCGAGTTCGCGCGTTAGTATGCCGTGACCGGGTCCGATCTCTATGACGCAGTCTTCGGGACCGACGCCGGAAAGCTCGACAATGCGGCACGGTATGCGCGGATCAGTCAGAAAATTCTGCCCGAATTGCTTTTTTGCATTCATTCTTTGTCTATTACGGTCAAAAATCTGGCGACTCCGTCCACGGCGAACTGGCCGTGCGGGATCGCGGGGTCGAAATAGACCGAATCGCCCTCGTTGAGTATGATCTCTTTGCCGCCAATGGTCACGCCCACGGTGCCTTCGAGCACGTAGTTGAATTCCTGTCCGCCGTGCGAAACGAGCTGCGGCTTGCCTTCGGAAGGCGAGATCG
Organism: Clostridia bacterium; assembly: GCA_017429165.1. Lineage (GTDB taxonomy): Bacteria > Bacillota > Clostridia > Oscillospirales > CAG-382 > UBA1206. Next base: position 17,522 of record JAFRPL010000022.1, on the reverse strand, counting down.
TGACTATCATCGGTTCTTTGTTGCGGCCGCGGAAATTGTACGCGAGCGATTCAAAGGCGTAGCCCTTATAACGTTCCACGCCCACGCCCGCGCCTTTGCGTGTGACGGCGTAGGTATCCATGCGCGGCGATTCGCCGGTCAGAAGCTCGGTGGGATCGACGCCCATGACCGCCGCGACGTTGTATATCATGCTTATGGGGATGTCTTTTTCGCAGTTTTCGTACGAATTATAAAGCTCAAGCGGCATATCTATGGCTTTTGCCAGGTCCAGCGCCGACATATCGAGTATGTCGCGCAGGTATTTTATGCGGTCCGCTATCTGCTGCAGCTGGTTCTTTACTTCCATAAAGCTTGCCTCCGTATCTGGTCTGTATAACGATTTTACCACGCCTCGGCGTATTTGTCAAGGACGATGCTCGTCAATGAGCGCGATATTGCGCATAATAACCTCGCGTTTCCGCCACGAAAACGGGTACCGCGCGAACTCCTCGTCCGAAAGGCCGCTCAGCCATTCGGCGGAAAGGTTTTTTATAAATCCTTCGGTAAAATATCCGTCGTCGGTCGTGAGCGCGCCGGCGTTGAGCGGGCAGGCGTTCTGACATTCGTCGCAGCCCCACACGTAACCGCTTTTTGCAATAAACTCCGCTTCTTCGGGAGATACTTTTTTCTTTTGATTTATGCCCGAAAGGCAGGCGTCGGGATCTATGCCGCGCTCTCTTATGGCGTGCGCCGGGCAGGCGGCGATACATCTGCCGCAGTCGATGCAGGTTTTTATTTCACTCGTTTCGTCCGGGAACGGCATATCGGTCATCACCGAGCCCAAAAATACGAAACTGCCGTATTTGCGCGTTATGAGCAGGGAATTCCGCCCTGCGACCCCCATCCCCGCAAGCAGGGATGCGTGCTTTTCGTTTACCGGCGAATGGTCGACGTACCCTTCGAAGGCGTACCCGGGGAACCGCTCCTTGAACCGGGCGTTGAGCTTTTCGAACAGCGGCACGAACTTTTTGTGGTAGTCGTAGACCCGGGCGTACGCCGACATTTTGTAGCCGTCTTCGGGGACGAGCGCCGTCTTGTACGGGATCGCGAATATGAGCACGGTCTTCATAACGCCGGCGTACTTTTCGTACAGCCGCCCGTTTGCCGGAATGCATTTTTCAAAAGGGACTGCTCCGAACAGGTCGATCCCGTTTGACGAGAATATTTCTTTTACGGCTTCTTGCATAATGTGCCTCCGGAAAAATAAAAGACCGGTTTCGTAAAACCGAAACCGGTCGCGTTTTGTTTGCTCAGTCGGAAACGTAGGGGATCAAAGCGACCTGGCGAGCGCGTTTGATAGCTTCGGTGAGCTGTCTCTGATGCTTTGCGCAGGTACCCGTGACACGTCTGGGAAGGATCTTCGCTCTTTCGGCGGAAAGATTCTTTCTTAAACGGGCAACGTCTTTATAATCGATATGTTCGACCTTTTCGGCGCAGAAAATGCAAACTTTCTTTTTTCTGCGGGGACGGAACGTTTTGCCGCTGTCTTTGATATCTTTATCCATCGTGATATTAACTCCTTTACAAGATTAGAACGGCAGCTCGTCATCTGCGGAAAGCTCCTCAAAAGAGCTTTCGGCTTTGGGCGTGCCGTATGTTGGGATGGCGGGTCCGCCGGGGATGGGGCCTTCGCCCTTGCGCTCGACGAACGTCACCTCGTCGGCAACCACTTCGGTTTCGTAGTGTTTGACGTCGTTGTTATCGGTCCAGGTGCGGGTCTGTAAAGAACCGCGGACAAGAATCGGCTTGCCCTTGTTGAAATACTTGGTAACGAATTCGGCGGTCTTTCTCCAGCAAACTATGTTTATAAAATCGGCCTGCTGCTGTTCGCCCGCGTTATATCTTCTGCTGACGGCGATCCTGAAAGAAGTCACCGAAATGCCGGTCGACGTGGTTTTGAGTTCGGGATCCGCAACGAGGTTGCCTATAAGGACTACCAGATTGAAACTTGCCATTTTTCTACCTCCCGGATAGATAACGTTTGTTTTACTCTTCTACTTTAACGATGATGCTGCGGAGAACGTTACCGTCGATATTGAAACGTCTGTCGAGTTCTGCGGGAAAATCCGAAGTCGCAAAGAACCTGACAAGTACATAGTAACCTTCTTCCATGTCTTCGATAGGATAGGCGAGATGCCTCTTTCCCCATTCGTTGACAGATTCAAGCTCGCCGTTTTCGGTGATTATGCCGGTGAATTTGTCGACAACGGCTTTGGTGGCTTCTTCATCAAGAGTTGCGTTGATGATGAAGAGGGTTTCGTAATGCAGCTTTTTCTGTTCCATGTTTTACACCTCCTTCTGGTCTGATGACCCCGGCCTTTTTTGCCGGAGTAAGGAGAAAACGGCAAAATGCCGATTTTCTAACTATTTTATTTTAGCAAAAATTTTTGCTTTGTCAAGTGTTTTTTAAAAATTAGCTGCCCGCTTTTTTCAAAAGACGTCTGATCCTGGTGGTGGCGTCGAGCAGCGGGGATATGGATTCGTCGTGCGAAAGCGTGTTGACGATCTTCGCTATGAATTTGGAAAGGTCGACTTCAACGAACCAGGGACGCTGTTTCACTTCGTCGGGGATATACGAAAGGTTGGTCGTGTAAAGCTTGGTGAGCTTGCCTTCGGCGTATGCTTTGTCGAACTTTTCAACGCCTTCGGTAAAGAGGGCAAACGTGCAGGCGACGTACGTTTCGCGCACGTTCTTGCCTGAAATGTTGTTGATTATGTCTATGATCGATTCGCCGGAGGCGATCATATCGTCGACTATCATAACTTTTTTGCCTTCCAGCGGACCGCCTATGTATTCGTGCTGGATTATGGGGTTCTTGCCGTTGACTATACGAGTATGGTCGCGGCGTTTGTAGAACATACCTACGTCTACTCCGAGCACGTTTGCGTAATAGATCGCTCTGTCCATGGCGCCGGTGTCGGGCGATATAACGGTCATGTTGTCTTTGATTATATCGTTGCCTTCGTTGGCGATAAAGCATTTGAGTATTGAATAAGTGGGGAAAATGTTTTCGAAAGACGAATTGGGGATCGCGTTGTAAATGGTGGGATCGTGTACGTCGAACGAAAGGATGGTGTCGACTCCGAGGTTTTCGAGCTCTATAAGCGCCTGCGCGCAGTCGAGCGATTCGCGGCCTTTGCGTTTGTGCTGACGCGAAGCGTAAAGCAGCGGCATAATGACCGTGACACGGTTGGCTTTGCCGCCAATTGCCGAAAGGACGCGCTTGATATCCTGATAATGCTCGTCGGGGCCCATATGGTTTTCGTAACCGAACATATTGTATGTTACCGAATAGTTGCCGCAGTCGGCGAGGATGTATATATCTTTGCCGCGCACGGATTCGTCGAGCTTGACTTTGCCTTCGCCGTTGGAAAAGCGTATTTCTTCAATGGGAAGGATATACGAAAGTTCATCGTCCTGCTCGTTCCTGAGCAGTTTGATGTTCTTATCGACGAGTTTTCCGAGTTCGGCGGAACTCTTGAGTACGATCAGACACAGATCGCCGTGGTTTGAGATGTCTTTCATTGCCTTTTACCCCCGTAATGATACAATATTCAGCGTATCGCGTTTCGACACGACAATATTATACGATATTGCTGCGCATTTGTAAATAGTTTAATTAAACAAAAAACACCGTATGTAAAAAAATATATCGTCAAAAACACGTATCGTCTACCATTCGGGTATAGATTCGGGATCTGTACCGCCGTGGCGGACGTTTATCGGGTAGAACTGTTCGGTGCAGCCGGGACGGCATTCTATGAATCCCTTCAACGTGCAGGGCCAGCTTATGTGCAGTTCGCCGTAAAACGAACCCGCCGATCCCAGAAGAAAGTCCTTGTCGAACAGCTCAAGGTATTTCCCGGCAGGAATATTCAGATGCACGACGTAAGTGAGCGACTCGGGCGATATCATGGTGTTGCGGTTGTATACCCCCATAAGTCCCAGCCGTTCCCCGAACAGGGAATCGGGCGTCGGAAGCGGGCCGTCGTAATACTTTTCGGGCACGCAGCAGAAATACAGCGGCAGCAGCGGGAGCGAATCGACGCTGTCGGCTATCACGAGCAGACGGCGTCTGCCGTCGTCATCGTACGAAAACACGTCGCCCACGCGGTAAATCGCCTGATCGGCGTTTTCGGGCGGTATCCTTCCGCGCGGCGCGCGGTTGGGGAGCATTATGCGGCACAGAAAATCGTTCAGATTCGCCTCCCGCCGCTCTATCGCCTCTGAAGGGAACGATTTGATACGGAAATATTCGAGATCTGCGCCCGAGCGGATGATGTCGCCGGTGATGCGGAGCAGCTCGTCCGGAAGGCGGCCGATCTCCCACATCGCGCGCGCAAGCGCCAGATATACGTCGTGCAGAAAATACTCGTTGTCGCAGGTGCGCGTATGGATATCCGAAAGGATAATGTTCTTTATGTATTCGGGATCTCCGCCCTTGTCGTATTCGCTCATAAAGCGGCGGTAGGTCTGAATAAAGTATTCGCTGTGTTCTATCACCAGGCTGCGCTTGGCGCAGGTGAAACGGTTCATTTGGATTCCGCCTTTACTGTTGTTTCGGTACCCGTCCATGAATTCGGGCCCTGTGTCAAAGGATCCGCCGCTTATGCCGTGCGGCGGCGGTCTTGCGGGGCGTTTACGTTTATGCTCGAATTATTATACCACTAAAGCATGCAATAGTCAATGATTACGGGCGTTTTGCCGAACAAGAAAACAAAGCACACGCGCTGCGCGTGCTTTGTGCGTTCTGCTTATATTTCCTTGTGCAGTTTGCGGAATTTCGCTGATTTTGCGTCGAGCGCTGCGAAGCTGTCTTCCGAAGGGATGTCGTTCTTGCCGGAATCTATGTAATTCCTCAAGACGCCCACCAGCACGTACGGCTTGATGAAGACCGAATGCAGTATGGACCAGATGATTATCCCGCCGAGCACCGAAAAGACTATGGGCAGCGCGTTGGGATCCTGCAGCCACTGAGCGAACGTGGAAGTGGAATCGGAAAGATGGGAAGCGATCTCGGCCGCAAGCTGTGCGTAAAACTCACGGTGACCGCTGATTATAAGGTAGAAAATGCCCGTAAACGCTCCGCCTATTGCAAGGAAAGAAACTATGCCTATGCCGAACACGCGGCCCATGTTCTTAAAGAGCGTCTTGCCGTGTTTGAAATAAAGCGCGGCGCCCTCGCACGCGGCTTTTGCGGGTTTGACTTCCTTGCGGTAGAACACCCACCCCAGGCAGCAGTCGCAAAGATAATTGACGACGGTCTGCAGCACCGAACTCACCGCGCCGCCTATGGCGCCGCCGGTGTCGCCGCCCAGACTTTCTCCCACTTTGGTTATCCCTCTGCCCAGCTGGTTGAAAATGGCTCTTATTGCGCCGGTGAGCGCAAATAACACGGCAACGGTGGCAAAGCGTTCCTTTACTTCTTTCTTGCCTTCGGCATAAACGTTTTCAGGCAGCGAGCCTTCCGTTATGCCGCGCGTCATCATGGCGATCTGGCCCGCCTTGAGCAGATACGATATGAAACGCATTATGAGTATCACAACGACGATCCCTATCAGGATGCCGATCAACAGTCCTATAGGACCGTTCTGCGCGGTTTTGTCGGCGATGAAATAGCCCAGCGTTCCCAGCCCCAGAAGCAGCACCAGGGATAGTATATCCCACAGCGCGCGCTTGATCGAAAACACAAGAGTCTTTTTGTAAATCTGTTTGTTGTTCATAAGAGTCTCCTAAAAAGAACATTTTGTCAGATATTTGCTACATGTTGGTCTTCATGGCGGAATGCTGCTTGACTTTGAGTCGGTTGAACGCCCTTGCGAACGCAAGCTGCGAAACCATATAGTCTTCGTACGACTTGCGCTTGCGCATCTCGATCTCCGCCTCCTGCATCCGCAGTCTTTCGGCTTCCTCGTCGATCTCGTCGGGTGCGACCGCCGATTCGCAGAGTACGCGCACGCGGTGCGCGCTCACGTTCACCATCCCGCGCGACACGGCGCACATCTTTACGGCGCCGTCCGGGGGAGTGAAAGTAATCATTCCGTCGGTGACGGCGGCGGTCAGGGGAGTGTGGCCCGCCATTATCCCTATCATCCCGTCCGAAGCGGGCATCGTCATGGATACGCATTCGCCCGTGAAAAAAGGCTTTTCGGGCGTGAGGATCTCGAGCATGAAGGTATTCATAGCGTTTCCTCTTTCATAGCACGGGCTTTTTCGAGCGCGTCGTCTATGGTCCCTACGTTGAAAAACGCCGCTTCCGGTATATCGTCCATCCTGCCGCTGAGTATTTCGTCAAAGCCGCGTATGGTCTCGGCGAGCGGAACGTATACGCCGGGAGTACCGGTGAATTTTTCCGCCACACTGAACGGCTGTGAAAGGAATCGCTGTATCTTGCGCGCACGGTAGACCGTGCGCTTGTCCTCGTCGCCCAGCTCGTCCATGCCGAGTATGGCGATAATATCCTGCAGCTCGCGGTAGCGTTCAAGCGTTTCCTGAACGGCGCGCGCAGTCTCGTAATGCTTTTCGCCCACAACGTCAGGCTCAAGCATTCGCGAAGTGGATTCAAGCGGATCGACCGCCGGGTAGATGCCCTGTTCGGCTATCTTTCTGCTCAGCACCGTGGTCGCGTCCAGGTGCGAGAATATCGTCGCCGGCGCCGGATCGGTCAGGTCGTCCGCCGGGACGTAGACCGCCTGTACCGAAGTGACCGAGCCGCGCTTGGTGGAGGCGATGCGCTCTTCCAGCTCACCCAGCTCGTTAGCCAGCGTCGGCTGATATCCCACCGCCGAAGGCATACGCCCGAGCAGGGTAGAGATCTCGCTGCCCGCCTGGATGAATCTGAAAATGTTATCTATAAATAAAAGCACGTCTTTGTTTTCTTCGTCGCGGAAATATTCCGCCATACGCAGACCCGAAAGAGCCACGCGCATACGCACGCCGGGCGATTCGTTCATCTGCCCGAACACCATCGCGGTGTTTTTTATGACTCCGCTTTCTTTCATTTCGAGCCACAGGTCGTTGCCTTCGCGGCTGCGTTCGCCCACTCCGGCGAACACCGAATACCCGTTGTGCTCGTAAGCGATGTTGTGCATCAGTTCCTGGATGAGCACGGTCTTCCCGACGCCGGCGCCGCCGAACAGACCGATCTTTCCGCCTTTGGCGTAAGGGGCCAGAAGATCTATCACCTTTATGCCGGTCTCGAGTATCTCTTCCGAAGTTTGCCTTTCGGAATACTCGGGTGCGGGGCGGTATATGCTTTTGCGCATGTATCCGTCCTCCGTCTTCAGCGGCTCGCCGCCGTCGAGCGGCTCGCCGAGCCCGTCGAACATCCTGCCGAGCACGCATTTGCCTACCGGGACTTCTATCGTCGAACCGGACGAAACAACTTCGAGACCTCTGCAGAGTCCTTCGCTCGGGCCCAGCATAATGCAGCGCACGCTCCTGCCGCGCAGATGCTGCGCAACTTCCATAATGCGCTCTCCGCCGTCGGATGCGGTCACGGTGAGCTTTTCGCGTATTCTGGGCAGTACCGCGCCGTCGGCGAACCGTACGTCCGCTATGGGGCCGGATATCCCGGTTATTTCGCCGCGGTTGCCGGTATGTTTGTCGTTGCGATCCACAGTAGGTCTCTTCCTTTCGGTAGTTTTGCTCTCGTCCCCGGGCGCTTCGTTCGCGCGCCGCAGCGCTTTCGCGCCGGATGAGATCTCGGTGATCTCACCGGTTATCTCGGATTGTCTCATCCCGTTGTATTTAAGCCGCAGCCGATTAAGCATGGCGTCGGCGTTTTCGCCGGCGGACTGCATTGCTTTCATGCGCGATTCCTGCTCGTTGCAGTAGCTGTCGATGAGCGCGCCGTAAATGTAGCCGGTCAGATAGCTCGGGATTATCATCCCTATAAGATGTTCCGGGTCCGGCAGATATTCCTTGCCGGGCTGATCGCCTTCGGGACCGTTATAGCGGAAATGGTTTTCGGAAAGCGGCAGCAGCCGTTTTTTCACGCATTCGCCCGAGCGCCCCGCTCTGTAATCCGTGTAAAGGATGTCGATCCTGTCATAGACGCCGGCGTCGAATTCGCGCAGCAGTTCGGCGCATATCCTCTGCGCTTCGCGTATGCTCGGCGTTTCGGAAGAATACAGGAACGTTTCTCGTATATCCGCCTTGTGCGCCAGAAAATGCTGCCTGCCGTATTCGCCTATGACGAACAGCCGCGTGAACGGATGCTTGCGCATGAGCGACTCGGCTTCGCGGATGACTGTGTGGTTGTAGCTGCCCGCAAGCCCTTTGTCGGAAGTTATCACGAGCAGCGCGCTCTTTGATTCGCCGGTGTCTTTCATTCGAAGATACGGGTGATCCGGCGCGGGAAAGCTGTGCAGCAGGGAACCGATCTCTTCGCGCAGAGCGTCGAAATACGGCGCGGTCTTTTCGACCTCGCTTCTCGCGCGGCGCATTTTCACCGAAGACGTCATATACATCGCGTCGGTGATCTTTTTGGTTTCGGCTATGCTTTTCATGCGCAGCTTTATTTCTGCTCTTTCGGACACCGGTATCCCCCCTTTCCGGGTAAAACTTCAAAAAGCGTCAGAGCGCGGAGTATGAATGTTCTTTAAAGAAAGCCTCGCACGCGTCGTATATGTTGGATCTCAGTTCTTCCGAATACAGCTTTTCGTGTTCGGCCCTGAGCGCGAGCGTGCCGTGCGTGGCGGCGAACCATGAAAGCAGTTCGGATTTTGCCTGCGGCACCGCTTTGGCGGGGACGTTTACAAAGAGCTTGCGCTGTGCGGCGTGCAGCAGCACTATCTGCTGCCACAGACTCAGCGGCGACCGGTTGGTCTGCCTGAGCAGCTGCATGAGGCATTCGCCGTATCTGAGCTGATTGCGCGTCTGCTCGTCGAAATCGCTGCCGAAGCGCGAAAACACCTGCATTTCGCGGTACTGCGCAAGGTCGAGCCGTATGGAGCCAACCGATTTTTTCATTATGTTCGTCTGCGCCGAGCTGCCCACTCTTGAAACCGAAAGCCCCACGTTGACGGCAGGTCTCTGGCCGGAATAGAACAGTTCGTTATCCAGAAAGATCTGACCGTCGGTTATGGAAATTATATTCGTCGGTATGTACGCCGAAACGTCGCCCGCCTGAGTCTCCACTATGGGAAGAGCGGTCATGCTGCCGCCGCCCATTTCGTCCGAAAGCTGTGCCGAGCGTTCCAACAGCCGCGAATGCAGATAAAACACGTCGCCGGGGTACGCTTCGCGTCCCGGTGCGCGCTCGAGCAGCAGACTTATGGTGCGGTACGCCACCGCGTGCTTGGAAAGGTCGTCGTATATCACCAGCGTGTCCCGCCCGTGATACATGAAGTATTCGGCTATGGCGCATCCGGCGTACGGCGCTATGTACTGCATAGACGGCATATCGTCGGCGGAAGAGGAGACTATCACCGTGTATTCCATGGCTCCGCTTTCCTTGAGTATGCGCATTATCTTGGAGACCGTGCTGGCTTTCTGACTTATCGCCACGTAAACGCACACCACGTTCTTGCCTTTCTGGTTGAGTATGGCGTCGAGCGCTATGGAAGTTTTGCCGGTCTGGCGGTCGCCTATTATAAGTTCCCGCTGGCCGCGGCCTATCGGAAACATCGCGTCTATGGCGAGTATCCCGGTCTCCAGCGGCCGGCTGACCGGCTTGCGCTGGATTATCGAAGGCGCGGGGCGTTCGAGCGGATAGTATTTCTTTGCGTCAATGGGTCCGCCGCCGTCTATCGGCTTGCCCAGCGGATCTATCATCCTGCCGAGTATGCGCGTGCTTATGGGGATCCCCGCGGTGCGCCGCGTGCGCACGACGCGCGACCCTTCGGCGACGAGCGAGCTGTCTCCGAAAAGCACGATGCCGGTACTGCCGTCCGTGCGGATATCCTGAGCCATGCCTTTGACGCCGCTTTCGAACAGCACTATCTCGCCGTAGACCACGTCTTTGAGCCCTTCTATGACCGCGACCCCGTCGCCCACGGCGACCACTTCGCCGACCTGCTGATGGCCGGTGTCGAGCCCGAAGGATTCTATGTCGCCTTTCAGCAGCGATATCATTTTCTGCGGTTCGCTTTCCTTGGGCAGCGACTGGACGCTTTTGCGGAACTGGCGGATCCTGCCCAGCGTACTCCAGTCGTAGTTGTCGTCTCCCACGAATATGTTGAAACCGTCTGCGACCGAGGCGTCCTTGCGGATCACAAGTTCGACATTTTCTTTCTGAACGCCGTATTTCGAAGCCATCACCTCGCGCAGACGTTCACGCTGTTCGCCGGTCGGCGGGACCGTGCAGCGTATCTCAACGCGCAAAGCGCCGGATTCGGTTTCGTTTTCTTCAAATACGCGGTCCTTGCTCATCAAAGCTTCTCCTTCCGCGCGGTCTTCGATTCGGCCTCTTTAAGGAACGCGTCGTAAAGCGCCTCGGTGCGTTCAGGCGTGGCTGTCCCCGCGAGCAGTTTCTGCGCCGCGCCTATGACGAGTTCCCCGATCTCGGTCTGTGCCGAATCGAGTATCTGTTCTTTGCGCTTTTCGGCTTCCTTTTCGGCTTTGGCGATTATCGCCGCGGCTTCGGCTTTGGAGGAATCTATGTACGCTTTGGCGGCGGAAGCGGCTTCTTTTTCCGCCTGCTGCCGCGCTGATGCGGTCTCGGATTCAAAAGAACGCAGTTTGGATTCGTATTCGGCTTTGAGCCGCTCGTTTTCTTCGGCGTTCTTTGCGTTTTCGGCTTCGCGCTCTTCAAACGACTTGCGGCGCTCGTCTATGAATTTGCGCACGGGCTTGAAGAGGATGAGCGAAAGCCCCCCCGCGAGGATCACGAAATTCAGCATATGCAGGAGCACTTGTACTATATCTATGTTCAACGGCATTGGATAGACCTCCGTTTCTGGTCAGGCTGGATGTATCAGAGCACGAATATGATGAGTATTGCCACGATAAGAGCGTATATGATGGTAGTCTCTATGAACACGAGACCGAGCATCATGGCGGAATTGATCTTCCCCGACGCCTCGGGCTGGCGCGCCATCGATTCGACGCTCTTTCCTATAGCTATCGCCATGCCTAAAGCGCCGGCGAGCGCCGCCACGCCGACCGCAATGCCGGCGGCTATGGCTTTGGAACCGGTCGCGTTATCTTCGGCGGTTTCGGCGGCCTGCGGAGCGTCGCCTTCAGTTGCGAACGCGGTCACGGATAAAAGGGAAACGAGCAGTGCGATCGCCGCCAGAACGGCAATTGCCGAAACAAATCTTTTGGTGGTTCTGAAATACGTTTTTTTCATTTTTTATTCCTCTTCTTTCTTGATCGTGATGATTTTTGCGGCGGTCGGTACCGGCTCGGAGCCGCTCTTGTTTTCGGATCCGTGCGGTTCCACGGCTTCGCCGTAGAAAATGGAAACCAGCGTCGTCAGCACGTACGCCTGGATCACCGCGTGCAGCAGCGTGAACACCACGCCTACCAGCACCGGTACGACAAAACTCAAAAAACTGAAATAATATACAAGCTCGGTGACGAGCAATCCGGAAAGCAGCGCGCCGAAAAGTCTGAAGCTCATCGAAATGGGAAGTGAAAAATCTTTGAGCACCCGCAGCGCGCCTTTCGGCCCGTTGGCGAAAAGCCCCGCTCCGAGTATCACGAAGAACGAGATGAAACCCATCGCGAGCGCGCCGTTGATATCAGCCAGCGGCGCCGGCAGCGCAACCGATTCGCCGTGAGTCGTGACCGCCTGGATCCCGAACAGCTCGAACAGCGTTCCGAAGAAAATGTACGTTCCGGCGCTGAAGATATACGCGGCGACGAACCCTGTACGGTGCGGGCTGTTGTTCTTCGCCATGCCCGAAAACAGATCCACGGCTTTTTCAATTACCGCCTGGAATTTCCCCGGCACCGTCCTGAAGCGCGGTAAAACGAATAACCTTATTATCAGCGCCGCTATGAGCAGTACTGCGGTCACCGCGAACGCAGATATCAGCCCCGGGTTGACTTCCAGCCCGAAAAGGTTTATTTTGTTCCTTTCGTGCAAAACGCCGTCGCGCATCGCTTCGCGCAGACTTTCTTCTTTTTCGCCCGGCATGCCCAGTATTATTATCGCGGTTATCAGACCGACGATCAGTGCGAGCCAGACGATGATGAAGAGCGTACGCCCGGATATGCGTTTGCTTTTGGCATTCAAGATCCCTTCACTTCCTTTTAACGAAAAAACTTATAAAAATTTTATAATTATTATATTCCCGTCTGCGGCGAATGTCAATAGAAAACGTATAAAAGGGTTTGACCGCCGCCGGGCGGCGATGAATAAAAGAAAAGCAAAAATAGGTTGACACGGGTAAAAAATAGTGGTAAAATAAAAATAAAGACGGCGCTGTTCGCCGCCGAATAAAAATTAAAAAGGAGATATCGTATGAACTCATTCAAAAAGTATCTGGCGGAATTCATAGGTACCTTTGTGCTTGTGCTGTTCGCATGCGGCGCCGCCGTGGTGTGCCAGTGCTCGCTCGGCAATTTCGCCGGTTATCTTCTCACGGCTTTGGCATTCGGCCTCGTCATCGTGGCGATGGCGTATTCCATCGGCAACGTTTCCGGCTGCCATATCAACCCCGCCGTCAGTCTTGCCATGCTTTTGAGCGGCAAGATCTCGTTCGGTGATTTTATCGGCTATGTCGTTTCGCAGTTTGCCGGCGCTACCGCAGGCGCCGCCGTGCTCTGGGCGCTGCTCGGCAGCAACGACGCTCTCGGTCAGAACGGCCTTTATAAAGGCGACATCTGGCTTTCGCTTCTCGTTGAAGTCATCCTCACGTTCGTGTTCGTGCTTACCATCCTCGGCGTCACCTCCAAGACCGAAAACGGAGCAGTCGCCGGTATAGTGATCGGGCTCACCCTCACGCTCGTGCACATCTTCGGCATTTATTTCACCGGCACATCGGTCAACCCGGCGCGCAGTTTCGGACCGGCGATCTTCGTCGGCGGCGAAGCGCTTTCCAATGTTTGGGTGTTCATCGTTGCACCGCTGGTCGGCGGCGCGCTGGCTGCGCTCTGCCACAAGTTCCTTGCGGCTAAAAAATAATACGCCGTTCAAAGCACATATCCGCTAATCGCAACAGGAAAAAGCGCGTTCCTTAAACGGGACGCGCTTTTGCGTTTGTTATATCAAATTGATTCTGCCTGCGGAATCATTCCGCGCTGCGGCGTTTGAGCGCGATCTCATAGCAGGCCGCCGCCATTGCGGCGATAAGCACGGATACCGCCGTCCAGAGCAGAACGCGTCCGCTGTCGCCGGTCTGCGGAGTTCCGCCGGGTTCGGGCGGCGCGGGTATCTCCTCGGCGTCGAACACCGCGGTGTAGGTCGCTTCGCCGGTCACGTCGGGAAGCACGTCGTCAGGGGCGTAGACGCTCACGCCGTCGGACCAACCCGCGAACGTGTAGGTGTACTGTTCGTCGTCAGCTTTGGCGGGCGTTTCGGGCTTGACTATTTCGGACCCGGGAGTGCCGTTGCCGTATTCGGCGGAAAGCAGCTTGCCGCCGTTATCGTCGAGGAACGATACGGTGTAATTGCATTCCAGTATCGTCAGCTTGCCGGCGGTCGTTTCGCCTATCACGTAGTTGCCCGTCACGTCGCCGTCGGCGTTGGTGACGGTGAATACGAATTTAGGCAGGAACTCGCCGTTGTCGTAAACGTCGGGCGCCGTGCCGTACGACGGGGTATAGGCGCCTTCTTCAATCACGCATTCGTCGCCTTCCACAAGACCCGTGACGGTGATCCCGGACTCGCCGTACTGTTCGGCGCTGTTGAAATCCACGGTCTTGTCTTCAACTGTCAGATCGAGCTTGCGGGCGGTCACGGTTATGGAACCGGGAGTCATATCGCCGAGCACGTAGTTGGCGGTGACCTCGTCGTCGCCGCACATCACCACGAGCGTATCGTCGTCGAACGATCCCGTGTAGGTCCCGGCGTCCGTGCCGCAGGCGGGTTCGTAGTCGACGGTCGCGGTGTGGTCTTCGAGCAGGCCGGTTATGGCGTAAACCGTTTCGCCGGTGTGCTCCAGACCGTCGTATTCTTCGTCCGCGGCGTCGTTTGCGACTACCGTAAGAGTCAGCTTGTTGATGATGAGCGTGCCGGAAACGTACGAGATATTGTAGTTGCCGGTAGATTCGCCTATTTCGAGTTCGCCTTCGACCACGTCTATGCATCCCTCATAAGTGCCGGCGTTCGTTTCGCTGCCGTCGAGCACCAGTTTCGTGATCGCGTCCTCGCCGCAAAGACCCGTGACGGTGACTTTTTCGCTTATATCGGCGGCGCTTGTGTATTCGCTGTCTTCGCCGCCTGTCTCGCCTTGGGAGGAGCCGTTATAATCGTATTCCTGTTCGTTGACTTCGATCGTAAGCTCGGCGGGGACGATATTCAGGACGCCGCTTACGAGATCGCCGACTATGTATTTGCCTGTGGTGTCGGTGGTGACGCCTACTTCGGCTCCGCTGAATTCCAGCGTATACCCGCCGACGTCTTTTCCGGTGACGGAAGCGGAGACGCCCTCAAATTCCAGCCCTTCTACGTCGCAGGTGTAGCCCGAAAGCTCCTGCTCGGCGCCGTTGTATTCCTTTTCCTCGCTTACCGCGGTGAGCGTCACCGCTATGGGATTGATGGTGAAATCGCCGTTTATTATAGTGAATATGAATCCGGGACGTCCTTCCTGAAATTCGGCGGCGGTTTTGTCTGTCGTGAGCACGCCTTCGTAAAAGCCGGGCTCTTCCACGTCTGTGTTCGTGCGGATCACGGACAGGTCAAGACCGTCGAGGTATTCGATACTGTCGCCGCTTAGTACCGCTTTGGGGAATTCCGGATCTTCATCGCCGGGGTCCTTTGAAGCGTCGGCGACGGTGACCGTTACGTACGAAGTCTCGACCGTAAGCTTTCCGGCCACTTTGGTGATCTCGTAGTTATCGTTGACTTTCGTATCGTCGGAATTGCGGATGACGATGGTCGGACATTGGATGCAATTAGCGTATTCGCCGACGTTGGTCTCGGAACCGTCGAGCATTATCCAATAAATATAATCGTCGCCCTGCAGACCGATGACGTCGACCTTTGTCCTGATCTCATCGGGATCAGCGTATATGGGGTCGGCTTCGCCTACCGGATATCCCGTATAATTATGGGTCTGGTCAAAGACCGTTACCGTCAGGTCTGCTTTGGTGATATTGACCGTTCCGCTCGAAGTCGTGGTGGCGTAGCCTTCGTAATCGGCTTTTACGTAAACGTCCCACGGACCAAAGGTGTAATCGACCCACGTCGGGGGGTCTTCGCTCCAGTCCTCGTTGTTCCTGCTGTAAAGGATGTCGGCGCTTTCCGTGACGTCGTTGCCTTCGTCGTCAAGCACCAGGACGGTGACGGTGTGCGGCGCGGAGTCGTACGGAGCTTCGTAGCTGGTTATTTCCAACGTAAGCACCGGCAGCGACACGGCTGCAGAAACTGCTACCGAAACAGAAGTGAACGCGAGCGCGAACACAAAGATCATACAAACGGTTTTTTTCAGCATGGTTTCCTCCTTTGACATACCGGGGAAAACGCCCCGGTCGGTGGGATTACTGCATACTATTTTAAGTTAAATCCATTATAACGTAAAAAATGACAAAAATCAATAACGATTCCGCTGTTTTTGTGAATATTTTTTCGAAAATATGAATAAAGCGCGCTCCGTCACAGCTTCAGCACCGCGACCGCCTCGCCGCCGGCGAAGCGCTTTCCAATGTTTGGGTGTTCATCGTTGCACCGCTGGTCGGCGGCGCGCTGGCTGCGCTCTGCCACAAGTTCCTTGCGGCTAAAGAATAATACGCCGCGGGTACGGTTCTTTCACAAGAAGCATCAATACAAAAGCGCGTTCCTTAAACGGGACGCGCTTTTGCGTTTGTCTTATCAAATATGTTATGTATGTCGTATCATACCGCGCCGCGGAGTTACACGGCTGCCGTGCTTGAGCGCCGCGCGCAGGAACGTTGCGATGAGCAGGATATAGCAGACCGTCTTGGGCAGCATAAGCATCCCGAGTATCGGAACTCGTCCGGCGCCGACTGCCACGGGGATATAAAAAGCGAACGACAGAAGTATATAGATCCAAACGAACCTGAAAAGACTGTCCTCGTTTTTCGTTTGGAAATACAGGACGCAGATCAGGACGCCCAGCGCGACGAACGGGACGTTGCGGATTATGCCCCAAGTCATATCGGAGCTGTTTTCGAGCCAGCCGTTTTGCGGGAATGCGCAGAGTGCGATCCTGAACGCGGTCAAAACCCACACGCAGGCGGTTATGCTTTTATGCTCGGTTTTGTTGAAATACCCGATCAGGATATAATAAAGCAGTACATAAAAGAGCGTCATGGTTACGGACGTGACTAGCTTTCCGATCCCCAGCGCCGCCGTGAAATCCGCTTCGATAAAATAGTTCAGGACTCGCGGCACAAGATGGAAAGCGTCGCCGCAGCCGAGTATCAGCGCGGCATAGCCCATAAGCTTTCCCGGCCGGTCTTTTGCCTTTATCAACATCACGACTCCGCATATGATCGCAAAGAGCAGGTACAGAACGTCGAAAGCAGATTCACCGTATTTCATTTGAGCGCCAGCCCGTCTTTGAACGCGTCGCCGACTCTTCCGCAGACCTTGTAATAGCCGTGGGTATACGGATCAAAAGCGATCGCTTCAAGGGAATCGATATCGACCTTACCGTCCCGGAGCTTCGATTCTTCGACCGATGTGCGCAGCACTTTTCCTATCACGCCGAGCCCTGTCGCGTCGTTTTGATATTCAACGAATTCGCATTCCATAGCGATCGGCAGCTCGTTGATTATCGGAGCGTCAACGAGTTCGGATCTTTCATAAGTGAATCCGGACTTTTTGAATTTATCGGGCTCCTTTTCGCCGTGAACGCAGCCGAACCAGTCTGCCTGGACGACGTGCTTCGCGTCGGCGATATGGACCACAAAGCCTTTGCGCGCCTTGATGTTCTTTACCGTGGTGTGTGTTTCGGTGAGATTGAGCGCGACCGTATCGCCGCTGAGCATCGTGCCCCACGCCGCGTTCATCACGTCGACCGTGCCGTCCCCGTTGAAAGTGGAAATGAGCAGCACCGGCATGGGAAAGATCGCGTCTGTTGTTCTGATCTGTTTTTTCATTGCGGTAAACTCCTTGTATTCAATTTGACGTTTTCCGTGCGGTCTGAAAAGATACGGGATCCTCCGCAGGCGCCGTACGCGCCGCCGGCGAAAAACCTTCTGTAATCTATTATACCAGAAAAAAGTAAAAAGTCAATCGATAAAGATGATGAATCCCATATACCGGCATGTGGTCTGCACTGCGGCGGGCGGCTGGACGTTCAAGTTCACCGATCTTTACAAGTACAAAGACGGCAAAGAGATCAAGTACACGATCACCGAAGATCCCGTGGTCGGTTACAGCACGTCGATCGAAGGCATGACTGTC
>JAFRPL010000021.1 GCA_017429165.1 Clostridia bacterium | reverse complement strand
CTGCTTACGGTGACCGGCACGGTGAACCAGTATATGATCTGCCCGGCGAACCATACCGGCATTTCCAGGTTGTATCTGGCTTCAAGCTTCAGCGTGTTGTCTACCCGGTACGAGACCTGCGGAGTCGTCATCCGGTAGACTGTTTCGCCGTTGCTATCAATACAATAAAGGCAACCCGTCCCATAGTCCAGAGACAATTCCGAAAAAACCGAGGAAACATAAAAATTATTTTCAATCTCCTCGGAAAAGTCGTTCCCCTGCTTGATACTGTTGTAGATATCGATGGAATTCTTCATGACGTAGGAGTCCAGCACGCGCTTCGTGTTGTCTCTCGTTGTCTCGATGGTCGACTTGGTCGTTGCGTAAAAAAGCACGACCGAAAGCACCATCGCGATGATCATTATAAAGATGCACGGCGTGAAGTAGCTGCTCCCGCGTCTGTTTTTAAGCGGATTCATTGCTTTCGCCTCACTTCCAGTATTTGCGGGACAGGCCACTGTGAACGGCAGTCAGCGTGACGGGAATCTTGAAAACGCCGAGTCCCCTGACGTATGTCTGATAAGTCACGGTCACAACGATAACCTCTCCGTACTGAACAGTCCGTTTTGTTGCGTTGAAGTATTCTGTACCGGAAAAAGATATTCCCGGAACGAACCCGAGTTCATCCGCAAGCTCTTCATCTCTGTCTTGAACCTCGTCGCAGGTCTTGCCGTACGAGCAACAGACCTCGACCATTTCTTTGGCGTAATAGTCAAGATCCTGTTTCAACGTCAGAAAGCTGAAAATATTAAGAGCGACGACAATGACCATCATGGCGGCAACTACGCCGACGACGGTGTCGATATAGTTCTCGCCGCGTTTGTTTTTCAGTGTTTTTATCATCCGAACAGCACCCCCAGTGAAGTTACTATTTCCATGCCGATGACGACGATGTATATCGCCATGAAGCAGAACAGAAGACACATCGAAAGACGTTTGACCTTGCCGGGCACCTTCTGCGCCTCCTGCTTGAGCAGCTGCCGCTGGTAGTCCGAAAACTTGACGGCGAGACTCGACCAGTAGATCTCGGTCTCGTCGCCGCGGAGCACGCCGATAAGGCCTCTCGAAACGTCGGAAAGCATAGACGAGCCGACGCGGTTTTCAAGCCTCGTCAGCGCCGCCTCGTAGTTGCCCGAACGCATATCTGCCACGGTGATCTCAAGTTCACTTTTCAGCTCCGGACCGGCGTTTTCCTTGTAGTTATCTAGGATATACAACACGTCTCGGTTGTGCTTGAGTGTCTTTTCTATATGGCTTACCAGCCTCGGCAGCTCGTATTCGATGGATTTTCTTTTCGCCTTGATCCTGTTTGCCACGCCCTTGCTTTCCCTGAAATACATAAAGACCGCGAGAGCGATAACGACCGGGGTCAGGATCGGCAGGATGAAAAACACCGGAACAGCGAAAATTCCGACGAGCATCGCCTTCACGATACTGTTCGCGATATGCATCTCGGGCGAGATGTTCATGCCCGCGGATTTCAGGTCGGTCTCAAGCTGCATCCTTTTATATTCGTTGAGCCTGAGTCTTTTCGAGATCCACATGGCCAGATCGTGAAGCCAGACCTCGATTGTGCCTGTTTTTTGCTTCTGCCGCTTGGCAAGATTTCCCGCTGCTGTCGATGTCGCGAGAAACGGAACGCGCAGCGCGTCGGCAAGGATAAGGAAAAGTCCGACGCCGCACAGGGCGCCGATTACTGCCTGTAACATAATCTTTTTCCCCCTTTACCTTTTGTATTCGATCGGTCTTGTGTACTTCATCATCAGAAGCGCGGTGACCAGAATTACGACAGCGCAGACAGCGAGAACGATCTTGCCGGGGAGCGTGAACATCAGCGCGTGATACCAGTCCTTGTTGAGAACGTACAGGAGCGGGATGTTGGCTATTACGAGAACGACCATCATCCAGTATTCCTTACGGACCTCGCCGAGCATCGTTTTCAGTTCGTTGTTTACGATACGCACGTCGGTCAGTTTGCTTACGATCGGGAGAAGCGTGTCCTTCAGCGTTCTGTCGTCCTGGCACGCGATCAGTGTGTCGCACCATTCGCGGTAGATGTCGTTGTCGACCTTTTCCTTCAGGTTGCGGATGGCCTCCTTCACGTCGGACGAGATCATTGTCGCGTCGCCGATAAAGCCCTGAAAGATCTCTCTCATAGGCGGTTTCAGGTATGTGACGTTTTCGCTGAACGCGCCGACGATGTCGTCGGAGCGGATATATGAAGTGGTAATGATCGAAAGCGCCGTTTCCATTTCCTCACGGATATGTTTCTCGTAAGCCGAAATGGTACTCTTCGCGAAAAGGAATGGCAGCATCGCGAACGCCACGGCAAATACCGGGATAAGGAACCAGTTGTTCAGCAGTACCGCTATTATGCAGCCGGCAACGACGAGCACGACGGACGCCGCGCATGCGATCGTAAACTGCCGTCCCTTGCCGGTTACCTCCAGCGCTTCCTTTATGTGCAGTATCTCGCGTGTTATCCTGCGGGATTTCTTTCTGCCTTTGGCGATCTGCGCCTTGTCGCGCAGAGTCTGTTTCGGCGATATGAATCTCATCATATCGTCGGTCACGGTTTCGGGAGTGATCCCGAGCAGGATCACGGTACCGGCCGCCAGAAGCAGAAAGGATAAAAGATAAAAAACGATCATGCGCGCTCGTCTCCTTTCATCAAAAATCTGTTCAGTTCGTCCTGCGGGACGCCGTACTGAACGAGCCGCTGTTT
>JAFRPL010000020.1 GCA_017429165.1 Clostridia bacterium | reverse complement strand
TGGCTCTGGAGGTCGTGGGTTCGAGTCCCACTACCCACCCCATTTGCGTTCAAAGTCGGGTTTGTACCGACTTTGAACCGTTTCGCTGGGGCGTAGCCAAGCGGTAAGGCAACGGACTTTGACTCCGTCATTCGTGCGTTCAAATCGCGCCGCCCCAGCCATTATGACTCGTTAGCTCAGTCGGTAGAGCACTTGACTTTTAATCAAGGTGTCCGGGGTTCGAATCCCCGACGGGTCACCAGGATATCCGAGCGGACGTGGCGGAATTGGCAGACGCGCCGGATTTAGGTTCCGGTGCCATAGGCGTATGAGTTCAAGTCTCTTCGTCCGCACCACGGGCAGGTATAGTGTAGTGGTAACACATTAGCCTTCCAAGCTGAGGTCACGGGTTCGAGTCCCGTTACCTGCTCCAAAAGAAAAGAACTGCTTCGGCGGTTCTTTTCTTTTGTCCGGAATCGAGGGACTCGACTGAGCGTCCGCAAAAGCGTCCGGTGGACGTTTTTGCAGCGAAGCGGGTTTGCGGCAGGGCGGGCTGCGCCGTGCGGAGCGCAAGCAGACCTGCCCGATTTCCACCGCCGCAAACGAGTCCCGTTACCTGCTCCAAACAAAAAAGCGTCTTTTGTCTCCCAAGACAAAAGGCGCTTTTTTGAACGATGTGTTCCGCTGTTGCGGAACGTGATATGTCTTACGACGTGATGCGCACTTCGTGCATGATGTGTGCCTGCGGCACGATAGCGGAACACATCACATCACTTTGCGGCAAAGCCGCAAAACATCATTATGCCGTAAGGCATTACATCACTTGCGTCGACAGACGCAAACATCACTGACCTCTTTGTCTTCCGGAGCAAAAGAGGTTATTCATCAAAAAACTCAATATGGTGGTTGAAAAGGAAAACGCATCAATTAAACGGGCGCATTCCTCTTTTTTACGCAACCCGTTTCCCTTTCCGCTTAATCCCCGCAAAAAGGTACAGCAGGCCGTATACGCCCCAGCTTACGAGAATGATCACGGCAAGGTAGACGAATATTTCCGGGAGAATGCCCAGTTTTTCGGCGATGGTGCTGAAAACGGGCTGATTCGAAGGGTAATAGGGCGTGATGTTGAACATGTTCGCTTCGATATCGGGTTTACCGAAATAGAGATGGCTACCGACGTTGACAAGCTCCGCAACCAGTGCCATGCCGAGGAACAACACCGCGGCGGGCAGGAATTTCGCGCGTTTGCGGCGCGAAAGAATCACGGCGGCGGCGATCGACTCCACGACCATCAGCGTATGGTACAAGAAGCTGTGGCCAAACAGCGCGATCTGCGGCCGCATCATATCGCCTGGGAACAGCAGCGCCGCGACGGCTGCGACGAGCGAGAACGACGCGAGAAACACAAGCACCGTATCCTGCGCCCGGCCCTTCAGAAACCGCACAAGGAACGAGCAGTACATCGCCATGCTGCAGAGCTGCCACGGGAAAAACCACGCCGTTTTCACGCCTTGATAAACATATTCCGAAACGAACCACTGTTTCCAGGCCTCGGCCGCAAGCATACATGCGCCGAGAACGAGCAGAAGCGTCAGAAGCGTGCGCTCCTTCATGCGCGGAAAGAAAACTGCCGCAAGCACGGCGATCGCAAGCACCCCCGCCAGAATCGCGAGATGCACGGCGCCGTACATCGGCGGAACGGTCTCGAAAAGAATATCCATACTGCGTCCTCCCTGCAGCGGGCTCGGTTCGTGAATCACATTCACAAGCAGATTGTTTGGCTCTCCCGGAGCTGTGCGGCGAGCTTTTCGTAAAACGAAAGATAGAACGACAGCCGTTCCTTCCAAAGCGCTTCGGCGGTCGGCGTCGCAAGCGGCATTTCCTTCCATCGGCGCAGCTTCGCCATCCGCTCTTCGCAAAACGCGGCCTTTTCCGCAAGGCTCTTTTCCAGAAAACCTTCCCGGCAGAGCGTTTCATGGATCCGGTAAACGTCGAACCGGTCGAGATTGTCCGCGTCGCCGACGGTCAGGGCAAACGGCGTGCGCTCGCCCGGAAAGTCCGCCTGATCGTCCACATGGATCGCGATCCCGTAGCAGATCTCGTCGATCCGGTCCTTCTCCATGCCCAGCTCCGTCAGAAACGGGCGCGCGATCTGCGCCGACCGGCGACCGTGCTCCATCCAGCCGTTTTCTCCGAATTCTTCGCAATACGCGACGTCGTGCAGAAGGCAGGCGATCACCATTTCGGTTTCGTCAAGGCCCTCTTTTTGCGCGATCCTGCGGCCGATGTTCGCCACGCGGTACGTATGCTCCAGCCGGTACGCCTTCGCCGCCGGGTTTGCCGAAAAATAAGCGCTGCCGTCAAACCGCGCCTTCAAAAACGTTTCCGTCCGTCTGATCCGTTCTTCGTTCATTCTGTTTCCTTTCCCATGCGGATCGGCCTCCCGATCTTATGTTCCTGTCGCCACATCGGCGGCTCGCCGTCCTCCGCCCAGTACTCCTCCAACGATGCAATTTGATCATCGCGGCACTGCACAAAAGACACGCAATGAAACGACGCGGTACGATCCTCGTCCCAAACCTTTGTTACAAGAACAGTCACGGGCGCCGCACGGTAGACGGCTTCGATTGTTCCGGTCCACTTCCCCGGATACAGACAATTCGCATCCAGGTATTCCTCGACCGTGAAGCGTTCGTTCGTGCAGGGCCATTGAATGACGGCGTCCGGTGCAAAGAATTGGCGCAAGTCGTTCCGGTCCTGTTTCAAAACCGCTGTGATAAATGCGGCGCAGTCAAACATGCTTTCCCCCTCAATAATCGAACCGGTTCTCTCCGACCGGAATCTGCTGCGTGAGCCGTTCGCCGCGGTACGGTTTGCGAATCTCGATCAGGTTCAGGACGGTGTATCCTTTGGATTTCAAAAACGCGATCATGGGCGCGTTGTTCGGATGGACATAGTTGTATACGGTATCCTCGCCGAACGAGGCGGCAATCTCCTCCGCCTGTTGATACAAAGCCGCGGCGACGCCCTGCCGGCGATACGCCGGCAAAACGAAAATGGATTCGACCCAAACGCAGGGCTCGTCCACGCGGCAGACAAGATAGCCGCAATACGTTCCGTCGAGATTGGCCGCAAACATCGGAAACCCGGCGTCCCGGTATTCCCGCAGCTCCTCCGCCCCCGCCGCAGCGTTCGGCTCGACCGTGATCCCGCGAAACGCTTGCAGCGTCACCCGAAACTGCGCGGCCAGCGGCGCAATCTCCGGAATCAATTCTTCCGACAGCGGCGCAATCTTCAGCATACCGTCTACCCCTTCTTATGCGGCGCTGTCTTTCGCTTCCTTAGCGCGGATCGCCTCAATGCGCTGCGCGAGCGTCGGGTGCGAATACTCAAGCGCAACCAGCAGCGGCGACGGCGAAAGGTCGCCGTAGTTCGCGCGCGCCAGCTTCTTCAACCCGGAAATCAACTCCTCGCCGTACCCTTCCTGCACCGCATGCGCATCGGCGCGGTATTCCGCCCGCCGCGAGAACGCGTTGGAGAGCAGGCCGAACAGCGGCTGAATCAATGCAAACTCCGCGCTCATGATCAGAATCAGCGCGAATCCGTAGTTGACTTCCGAAAAACCGAACGCCTTAAACAGCGCCGGGGTGCGCAGCGTCAGCCAGGCAAGCGTGCCGAGAATCAGCATCTGCGCAAACGACAGGATATGCGTCTTTAATGTATCTTTATGCAATCCATGCCCCATCTCGTGCGCGAATACGGCGCAGATTTCGTCGGTCGTCATAGCTTCGAGCAGCGTATCGTACAACACGATCGTCTTCATCTTTCCGAAGCCCGCAAAGTAGGCGTTCGCCTTGGACGACCGCCGCGACGCGTCCATCACGTGAATTGCGCGGACGTGATAACCGTTTTTCTCGAGCAGCGCGGTGAGCTTTTCCTTGAGCTCGCCGTCCTCCAGCGGGGTGAATTTATTGAAGATGCGGCTGAAAAACGGGTACAGGAAACTGATGAACAGAACAAACAGCGTCGCAAACACGGCAAACACGAGAATCAGCCAGTCGCCGAAGCTCTGGTGCATGCCGAAAACCATGGACCCGAGTCCGACGATCAGCAAAAACTGCAGGACAAATTCCTTGATGCTGTCCACAACGAACGTCTTTCGATCGGTGCGGTTGAATCCGTATTTCTCTTCGATGTGCATCGTATCGTAGTACGAAAACGGCAGTTCGACGACCGTGGAGACGATGTTCAGCAGCAATACCGCGAACATCTGCATCCATGCGTCCTTCGGAAACACGCCGGCGAACGCCGCGTAGGCATTCGACAGCAGCAGCGCAAGATCGACGGCGAACACGACCGTCGAACGAAGCATCTTCAGCCGGTTCTTCTCCGCGCTGTAACGCTGCCGCGTGCGATACGTATCCGCATCGTATACGTCCGAAACGCACGGCGGAATCGGATTGTGCTCGGAACGCAGCGCGAGCCGCGTCAAAAACAGCTCATACAGATAAACGATTGTCACGATTACAACGATCCCGATTTTCCATCCCATACCGTTGTCCTTCCCTTGCTTTCTGATTTGGCGTTCCCATCATACCACGTTCCGCCTTCGTTTTCAAGCCGTCGCCCGTTTTCTCTCCGTTCCTCTTATTTCGATCCGTCCCTTCCTCTCTGCAGCTTCTTCCGCCGCATTTCCGGAGCGCATATTTATGCGTTTATTCGCCGTAATTTGCACAGCGGGATTCCTTATCCGCTCGTTTTTGTCGGCAAAAAAGCGCTGAAAAAGATTGCGCAAGGGGTTGACAATCCCCGCCCGGTCTGTTACAATAGCGGTACGTCGCGGGGTAGAGCAGTCGGTAGCTCGTCGGGCTCATAACCCGGAGGTCGGAGGTTCAAGTCCTCCCCCCGCAACCACTAAAAAAGCCCCAATTCTGGGGCTTTTTCCTTTTCCATCCTATGTGCAAATCACGCATTTTCGCGGTTTGACGACAAAATTACGACACTTTGAAATCGTGGCTTTGGGCATGATCGAACCGCTATCCCGCTTTTCAGATGAATATACATGCCCAATAGTGGCACAGATATTTAAGAGAAAACCGGTTATCTAGTTCTCAATCTGTTTATACACCAGTGGTGCGTGCGGGGCATCAGTAATCGCTGTAGGGTACATTGCCATCTCCCAACGGGCTGCTCATTCCCCAAACTTTGGAAACAATAGAAGAATCAGTGTTCATGCGTTTTCATCTTCTCTTGCTGATAGTAATAATCCATCCACGATTTCACATATAGATACTTTTCTCTTACGGACTGATCCAAAGAGGAGTTCAGTGTGTTTTCAATATACTTTGTCACATTTTCTCGATGGTCAATTGTCGAACTATGCACACAGAAATAGTTAATATACCTGGTTACATAGAATGCATCCTGCTCTAAATACGTGAATCCATCCAGCAATGCTTTTTCGACTTGATCGTTTACTTCTTCATATAACTGGGCCGGTATGACAATTCGAGGTACATGAGCCAGTTTTTCAGATCTCATATAAGCTTCTACCAAAGCCGGTCCAAACAAAACTCCATCATCCTCGTAAATATCACCTTTTGAAATGCTTCCGCGGACCAATATGGGCGTGTCCAAACAGAGCATCCGCACCTGAAGATTCATACAGAGACATACTAAAATCGGAAGCGCAGATGGAATGTCATCGTTGATATAAATGCAGATACTATCTGACATAATATAGTAATGAATATCCTTTGGTGGGATGACTGGGACTCCATCATCATCGTCGAGAACACGATTAATAGAATAGCGTTTCTTTACTTCGTCAAATATAGTAACTATTTCTGAACACGTTTTTTTCTTTACGATCTCCTTAAAACCCAAAAGGTCAATAAACGCAAAATAGCAATGGCTATACTCTGTCATCTCACAGTCTCCCTTTATTGTTTGTTTTTTTTCAGCATATTAGTTAACTCTTCATGTACAACGTCATGTACAAGTTCCGTGATGCGCTTGTATGTTTCCTTCGGCAGCCCGATCGCTTCGGCGACGGCATAAAGATCCTTGATCGACGGATTTGAGCCGTTGCCGTTGACCATCGTAGCGTGTTCGCCGCCCGTGCTGTTGCTGTAGGTCAGATCGTATGCAGGGGCAAGACGCCAGCCCGTTTCCGGCTCATACAGGAATGCGAAGTTTTTGGCGTGATCATCGCGGTTATGCGCAAAGACGTTGAAGCACATCAGTCGATACAGTTTTTCGACTTCTTTATAGCTTTCCGTCAACGCAAGCGTTAGCTTCATGAGCATATGATAGTCCAGCGTCGGCAGGCGGTGCGAGTGCTCCAACAGCGCCGATGCAGACAGCATGTGAATTCGCTCGGTTCCGCGCCGGTCAAACCGTTTTGTGCCGAAATAGCCGTCGCATGTCTTAGACGGAAACAGGCGGGTTTCGCTCATCTCGATTCCGCACTTCTTCGCGCATTGGCTGTATTCATATTCGATTCTGCCGATGTCCGGTCCGTCGATCGCGGACGGGAACTTGATGATCCAGTCCTCACCATCCACCTCCGTCATGATCTTCGGACGTGCACCGCCGGAGGAACCGCCGAGCCGGAACAGTTCATCGAGATCTTCGGAATAAGCAGATTTCAAAATGCGGCTGCACTCCTCAGCGTAGTAGTCCAGTTCTTTTTGCGCGGTTTCACTCTGCCACTGTACGGACGGACGGTAGGTCAGCGCACCCATGCCGGATTCCCCGACAATCGCCAACCGCTGCAGCGAACTGATTGTGTTCGGGTCCTCGTGCTCCTTTAACAGCATTCGATCCACCAACAGCCGTCCCCAACCATCCGGAAGACTGTCTGCAAACACGCCGAATAAGCCCTCGAACGGATCGTACTTCGGAATGAACACACGATCCTCGAGCGGCAGCGTACGCGGGCTGATCGAAAAGCCGTCCTTAAGCCATTGCGCGTCGTACTGAAAAGCGCCGAGCCAACGTTGATACAGCGCGAGTGTTCCGACTTTTCTTCCCCGATAAAACACATCCAGTGACTTATAGGTTTCCATCGATGATCTCCTGAATGGACTTGATCTCGGTCGGTTTGAACAGCGCTTCAAACGTTTCGGTCTCGCCGAGCACGATTGCGATTTTCAGCAGCGATTCAAGCGCAATCTCCCCGGTCTGTTCAAAGCGTTTCATCGACCCATAGCTGATGCCTGCCTTTTCGGCGAGCGCAATCTGCGAAAGCTTTCGTTGCTTTCGCAATTTCTTCAGATTCGCGGCAATTTCCATGCCGAGCTCTTTCGGTGTTACCATCATATTCATGCTCATATTTTAGCAGATATAGTTAGTTTTGTCAACGAATTGATAATATATAAGCAATTATACTTTGTGTGTGCTTTAATCTTTTATCATACAAATCACGAAACATAAAAAAGCGCACCGGTTACCCGATGCGCTGTCGTTTTGCTTGGCCTATTGCCCTTCCTTCACCTTGTCCCCGATGGTGCTGCCGAGCAGCTGATCCAGATGCTCATTCAGCTTTTCAATCCCTGCCGTCTCCTTTTCAGAGGAGAGATGCGTATAGATTTTCATCGTCACACCGAAGTCAGCATGACCGAGCAGCTTCTGCGCCGTTTTGACGTCCACGTCTGCGTCGTAGAGCATCGTTGCGTAGCTGTGCCGCAGCTGATGCGCTGTAAACGGCTCAATAGCGACGACCTTCGGATTGCTGCGGCTTCGATCCCTGCCACCCGCTTCGATGTTCAGGTAGTGCATATAGCTCTTCCACGCTTCGCTGTATGCCTGTGCGCTCATAATTCCGCCGGTTGTCATGTTCGGGCAGACATACAACGATTTTGATTCGTCGTGCGCCCACTGAAGCGCTGGCAGGATCGCGTTTGGAATCGGCACCGTGCGGATACCCGCCCGCGTTTTCGGCTTCTTTATTGTCGTTGCGTTGGTCGGCATGTCTGCCGCCTTGCTGACCGAGAGTGTCCGTTTGTCCAGATCGATGTCACTCCATAGAAGTGCCAATAGTTCTCCGCGCCGCAGTCCGCAGTACAGCATGATCAGCGCCGGTACGCCCATGCGATGTCCTTTCCATGTACGAAGGATCAGATCGCGCTGCTCAGCTGTGATCGGCTCGCGCGGTACGGATTCGACATCTCTGACCATATAACAAAGCATACACCTTAATCTAAGTCACGCCAGATATTCGTGCATTATCTATAAATACTTCGGTAGATTTTTGGTTGAGCTGAAAATCTGCCGATGGTTGCATATAATCTTGACGACATGTATAACGACAGCTTTAATCCATTTTGTACCAATAAATACCGTCTAAAACGTTTGAAAGTATCTGGTTTTCCACCCCCGTAAAAACCCGGAGGTCGTATCTTCGAGCGAAAAATAATGTCAATTTGACCGTTTTTGCGCGATTTATATACATATTTTAGTGATTATTCAATGGTTTTATAATTATACGCTGTATGCAGTCATTTTGTGATTGTTATTGACGAAATTTTTGACGACACTTTGGCTGAAAAAGAGTGAATTTATTGGATTTCTTGGTACTGAATGAAATGCTGAAAAAGTCAGTAAAATAGGCGCTTTTTGAGTGTTTCAGGCGTTATTTTTCTGTCCCATTTAATGGACTCATAACCCGGAGGTCGCAGGTTCAAGTCCTGCCTCCACAACCATAACTGATACGGTAATTGATACAATGTGTCGATTACCGTATCGTTTTATTTTGCCCCGAAAAGCCTTGTAAACCGGCACTTTCCGCAAATCAGCGGGTGCATTTGATACTCCTGCGGCATGGGAAAAAGCCCGTTGTAGCCGGTTTTGTGGCCTGTTGTGCGGCCTGACGCTGATAGCCGGAATAAACCGTTTCAAAAAAAGACTACCGTTTCACATAGAGGAAAGCCCGTGATGAGGACCGCCTGATCCCCGTCACGGGCTTTTTTGCGTTCTGCCGTCATAGCGTTTCTTCAACCTCGGTGCCGTTCTTGAAGCGGAATGCCAGCCGCTTGTCCTCGTAGACCGTCACCCGGTCAATCAGGTTGAGCCAGAAGCGGTCCGTGTACTCCAGCGGCAGCGAGGTGTCGATGGCCTTTATCTCAAACATGAAGCATTCCAACACATCGGCCTGAAAGCTCCGTGTAATTCTCAATTTCTGCAGTTCATCCAGCCGATCCTGCGCCGTATGGAAACGCTCGACCAGCGCATCGTATTTTCTGTTGTACTCATCCTGCGGAATAGCGGTGGTGGCGTTCTCAGCAATCAGCCGTTTGGTCAGTTCGGAAACGACCTCGATCTCGTCATTGAGTGTGGCGCATTCCGTATCAATGGCGTCCGTATTC
>JAFRPL010000019.1 GCA_017429165.1 Clostridia bacterium | reverse complement strand
AAAATGATGTGATGTGTTCCGCTCACGCGCCGAAGGCGCACATCATGCCCGAAGGGCGCATCATTCGGCGCAGCCGTACATCACGTTCCGCTGTCAGCGGAACACATCGTTCGCCGAGTGTCCTTAAGAACACTCGGCGTTCAGTCTGTTCTTTATTTTTGCTTTTTGTATCAGTACTTGTTCTGCTTGAGCTTGATGAAGAACAGCACCGCGCCGCCTATGACCGCTATTGCGATTATGACGATGGAGATAATCAGCCCGGTTTTGGAACCGCTTTCGGTCTCCTCGGCGAGCGCAAAGCGGATATCCACCGTGGTGTTGCCCGTTACGGTTATGGTCAGCCTGCCGTCTTCCGCCTCGGCGGCTTCGCCGTTGACGAGTATGCGGCTGATGACGTAACCTTTATCGGGAGTTATGTCGAACGTGACGGGCATCCCCGATTCCACGTTCTGCGTGACGTTGGGGCTTACGCTGCCGTTTTCGCCGACTATGACGTTGACGTCATAGGTGGGCAGAACGGCCTTTTTGCTTATGAAAACCAGGGTCTTGTGCTCTTTGAGCTGGATCTGGACTCTTCCGCCGTCGCCGCACCGGAGCGTTTCGTAAATGCGTACCAGCGCGCCGCTTTCAAAGCCGAAGCAGCCCACCTCCATATTGGCGAACTCGGTCCCCAGCCGCAGGTCTGCCTGCGCGCCGGAAGGATATATATCGCTGAATTTTACCACCGAATAGATACAGTTGGCGTATTGCGGGTTCGAAGACACCGCCGCGCCTATTTGCGCGTATTCCGGGCACTGTGAATTCCTGAGCAGGCTCAGATCCACGTCTGCGTACGGGATGAGCGTGCCGCTGACCGGGAACGTGACTTCGTGGTCGGATCCGGTCACCACGGTGGTCCGTGAAGTGAAATCCATAACGAGCTTTTCAAACACTTTTTTGCTGGCTTTGGTCTTGGAGGTGGCGTCGATCCTTATTACGCCGGAGTTCCAGTCTATATCGTCGACGTTTATAAGACTGTCGTCTACGACGGCGGTCTGTTTGAAATAAGCGCGTATCGTGTGGTCGGCGGAAACGGCCTCGAACGTGTAGGTGCCGTTTTCAAGCGAAACGTCCAGGCCGTCGACGTTGACGTAATCGACTTCGTAGCCGTCGTCGGGGGTGACGGTGTAAACGACGGTCTCGCCCTGTATGACCTCGGTCCTGCCCGCGGGGGAAATGGTGCCGTTGTCGGAAGCGGCGGCGGTTATGCTGTGGGTGATTATCACGTCGTCCTTGCTTGCAAAGGTGACCGCTATGGTGTGGTTCGCCTTTACGGCGCGGAACGTGTAGGTCTTGCCCATGCTTTCGTTATAGACTTCCACCGAATCCACCTTTACGGAATAGATGCGGTAGTTCATATCGGGCGTGAAGGTGAAAGTGATGTTCTCGCCGTCGGGGACATAGACGACGTTTTTGACTATCTCGCCCGGATCGGCGGTTATCGAGCCGCCGCCCTGCTTGGTGACGACCGCGGTGATGCGGTGTTTTATCTTTTCAAACGTTACGTTTATAACGCTTTCTTTTTCTATGCGGATCCTGGTCTGACCGTCGGAGGAAGGCGTAACGGAAGCTCCGTTGACGGTGATGGAAGCGACCTGATAGCCGGCGTCGGGAACGGTGTTGACGCCTATGTAGGTGCCCTGCTTGATCATTGCGGGGTTGGTGGTGTAGCCCACAATATTCGCTTTGCCGTGCGCGCCGGTGGAATCGGTCACGACATTGAGCGTCACGCTGACGTCGGCGGCGATCTCCTTGAACTGCGCGGTCACGCGCAGCGTGCCGGCGGCGATCGCTTCGTATGTGTTGGAACTGAGCTTGCGGGGAACGTCGTTGATGACCGCCGCGTCGAGCTCGTAGCCCTCGTCGGGTATGAACGTAAAGATCACGGTCTCGTTTTCCCTGGGCAAAAGCGTGCTCGCGGTGATGGTGCCGTGCGGCGCCTGGGTGATGATGACCGCGTTGGGCGGATAGTCGAACGCCACGAACAGCGTGCCTTCGCTCACGTTTTCTATTTCTATGTAACGGTTTTCGGTTATAACGCATTCGACCGATCCGCCGGAAGCGGAAACGAACGAAGCGGAAGAGACGAGATAGACCTGATCGACCCCGCTGGTCACCTCAAGCGTGACCTTGCTGCCGGTCGTCACGGAAAACGTTTCGCCCACCGGCGAGCCGCCGAGCTTGAAAATGAACGAATCGGTTATTCCGCCGCTGACGGTGGTGCTTATCGTCACGTCGCAGAGCGGGATGGACGAATATACGGGAACGAGAGTGACGTTGGACCGGAGCACGGTCTCGTACCTGTTGTCCGAGACCTGAACGGGTTCGCCGTTGACGGCGACCGAATCGAGGAACAGACCTTCGTCGGGCGTAAAGGTGACGGTCACGCTGCTTCCGTATTTGAAGCCGTAGACCGAAACGCCGTTTTCGTATTTGAACGACGTGTAGCCTTTGCTCACGTCGAATCTGCCGCCTTCGGTGTCGGGGATGGTGAGGATCACGGGCTCGTCGAGCGTGTATTCGACGTAAACTGTGGCGGCAGTCTCTTCGGCCGAGACCACGGTCGCGTCTTTGTCGCCTATCATAAAGACGCAGTTTTCGGCAAACGGGAGCTCGGAGCTTATTTCGACGGTGAGCTTATAGGTCTCGCCGTTCGCAAATTCCTCGTGGTCGGGGTCCCATGAGCTGCCGGTCACGGTAACGCCTTCGGTGTCCGACGAGGCGGATCCGGGCGCTTCGCCCGCTTTCGGGGCGGCCACGCTGAGCTGAACGAGCTCTATGGGCTCGGGCTCTACGGAAATCTCCTCCGAGCTTTCTTCGGAACTTTCCTCGGCCGAGCTGTCTTCGGGGATCTCTGAGCTTTCCTCAACGGGTTCGGAACTTTCCTCGGCAGGTTCGGAGCTTTCCTCGGCGGTACTCTCGACGTCGTCCGATACGTCGTCTTCGGCAAAGACGCTCACGTCCGCCGAAAACAGCAGGCAGAACGCGAGCAGCAGCGATATTATAACGGAAAATCTTTTCATTTGTATTTCCTCCGTGAATTGTTCGGTAAATTAAGATACGGCGGCGTCTTCGCCGTTCTTTGCGGCGCTGTGCGCCGCGTCTATTTCTTCCGCGGAATTGCCGTAGCATATGAGCAGGTCGCCGTCAAGATCGGTAAACCCCACGATCAGCCCGTCGCACGAGTAAAGCTCGCTGACCGAACATGCGGCGACTGTCTCCGCGAATCCCAGCCCCATGAGGTTTTCCTTGTATTCCGCAAGCTTGCTTTTGCTCACGCCGGAAACGCATATGCACCCGTACGAGCCGTCTTTGCTGCGGTAGGCGAACTCGGTTTTGCCGTCGCGCAGCTTTGGCAGCAGGGCGCCGTTGCCTTTGTCGGGCCACTCGAGCGAACGCCCCAGGCCGTATTCGCGCCAGGCGTCGTCTATGACTGTCTTTATTCCGTCTTTTGCCACCTCGTCCCAGGCGGTGTTGATCTTTTCGCGCAGGTCGGGATCGAGCCCCGCCTCTTCCATTGCGCTGTCTATAAAAGAGCACGAGCACATAAGCAGGGCAAGGAGCGCGGCGAGCGCGAAACATAACGATTTTTTTACCATATTGAACTCCGCCCACTTGACTATTCGGCGCGTTTCTGCTATACTTTGGGTGAAAAGAACGGCGCGCGTAAAGTCCAAGCGGTGATTGTTTGGAACTTTATCAATTCAATTATACACAAAACCGCCGTCATTGCAATAAAAATGTATTAAATAATTGTAATAATTTTTCGGAAGGACGACACAATTTATGGCAGAAAAGAAATTTGTGGAAGAAATAACCCCGATGGACGTCGATTTTGCGCAGTGGTATACCGATATTTGCAAAAAAGCCGAACTTATAGAGTACACTTCGGTCAAGGGCTGCCTCGTCATGCGCCCCTACGGCTGCGCCATCTGGGAAAATATACAGAAGATACTCGATACCGAATTCAAGCGTCTCGGGCACGAAAACGTCTTTATGCCCATGTTCATACCCGAATCGCTTCTGCAAAAGGAAAAGGATCACGTAAAGGGCTTCGCTCCCGAGGTCGCGTGGGTGACTATGGGCGGCAGCGAGCCGCTCGAAGACCGCCTGTGCGTGCGTCCCACCAGCGAAACGCTTTTCTGCGAGCATTATTCCAACATAATCCATTCCTACCGCGATCTGCCGCGGCTCTATAACCAGTGGGTCTCGGTCGTAAGGTGGGAAAAGACCACCCGCCCGTTCCTGCGCACGCGTGAATTCTGGTGGCAGGAAGGCCACACCATCCACGCCACCTCCGAAGAGGCGATAGCCGAGACCGAGCAGATGCTCAACGTCTACGCCGATTTCTGCGAAAACTCGCTCGCCATGCCGGTCATAAAGGGCCGCAAGACCGAAAGCGACAAATTCGCGGGCGCCGTCGCGACCTACGCCATCGAGGCGCTCATGCACGACGGCAAGGCGCTCCAGGCCGGGACGAGCCATTATTTCGGCGACGGTTTCGCAAAGGCGTTCAATATCCAGTACACCGACAAAGAAAACAAAAAGCAGTTCCCGTTCCAGACCTCCTGGGGCGTTTCGACGCGCCTTATCGGCGGCATCATAATGACTCACGGCGACGACCGCGGTCTGGTGCTCCCGCCCGACGTGGCTCCCGTGCAGGCGGTAATCATCCCCATAGCCCAGCACAAGGAAGGCGTGCTCGAGAAATGCCGCGAGCTTTACGCCGCGCTTTCAAAGGATTTCCGCGTCAAACTCGACGACACCGACAATTCCGCCGGCTGGAAATTTTCCGAATACGAAATGAAAGGCGTCCCCTGCCGCATAGAGCTCGGCCCGCGCGATATCGAAAACGGCGAATGCGTAATAGTCACCCGCCACGACCACAACAAAGAGACCGTTCCGCTTTCGGATATTTCGGCGGCTCTCGCGCGCAAGCTCAAAGAAGTGCGCGACGGGCTTTACGCCAAGGCGCTCGAAAACCGCGAAAAGCACACACATTGCTGCACGAGCATAGAAGGCATAAAAGAATCGCTCGCCCGCGACGGCGACGGCTTTATCAAGGCGATGTGGTGCGGCGACGAAGAATGCGAAGACAAAGTCAAAGAACTCACCGGCGTCTGCTCTCGCTGCATCCCGTTTGAACAGGAACATTTGTCCGACACCTGCGTGTGCTGCGGCAAGCCCGCAAAGCACATGGTCTATTGGGGCAAAGCGTATTGATGTTGCCCCTTTGAAAAAGAGGGTACCATGATCAAAAGAATCATCGCGCTCTGCGTCGCGCTGCTTTGTTTCGCGGTATTCGCGCTGGCGGCCGAAGACGTCCGTTACGCTTTCGGCGTCCGCGACGCCTCCGTCGTAAACGCCGACGAGGCGGGCGTAGTCGTCTACTGTTCCGAAAACCGCGGAATAGCGTCGGGCACGCTCAATTTCACATACGACCGCGAGGCCGTGCGTTTCGTGCGGCTGGAGCTCTGCGCGGAATGCCCGGTCGATTACGTTTCGGTCTACGATAACGAATACGGGCAGGTCCGCGTGGCTTTCGCGTCAACCGCCGGCGTTTTCAAATACACCGGCAACCTGTTCACGCTCTTTTTCGCGCCCTTGTACGGCGAATGCGAGACCGCGGTGGGCATAAGGATGCAGGGCAGCGAGCTGTACGACGACGACTATTCGCCGACGGCGTTTTCTGCAGCCGAAGGCACGCTCACTTTTCTGGAGACCCGCCTTTCGACCGC
Source organism: Clostridia bacterium (assembly GCA_017429165.1). Lineage (GTDB taxonomy): Bacteria > Bacillota > Clostridia > Oscillospirales > CAG-382 > UBA1206. Next base: position 114,778 of record JAFRPL010000019.1, on the reverse strand, counting down.
GGAGTGGAGCGGACTCAGAGTCGACCACGCGCGTCAGCTCATAACCGGCGTCATTCCCGGCACCGACGTCGACACGCTCGGCAGCATGCTGGTGGGCGATTTCATACTGCCCGACGAAGTGCATACCGGCGCGCCGGTCGAAAGCGGAGGAATAGTTTATTCCGTGGTGGTCGTCGGCGACACCGACCGCAACGGAAGGGTCGATACCGAAGATTACATCATGGCGCGGCTGGTGCTCACGGCGGGTACTTCCGACTACGCGGTGTTCGCCGCGGCGGATATGGATAACGACGGCGAGCTGACCGCCGAAGATTGCGAGATATTGCGCGAATACGTCTCCGGCGAGCGCTTGTTCCGACCCGAAGAAGATTGATTATATACATATATACAAAAACATATCCGAACATTTGTGCGATTTGCACATTGATTTTACGAACATTTGTGCTATAATAATTTCGCGCCGGGTGAGCAGACAAATTTTTCCGGCGCGGAAAGGTGCAAAACGAACTGACCGCAGCACAGCCCAAACCAACCGACAACGCTTTTTTGAGGGGATACGGAAAAGCGCAGATCCACACGACTGCCAGGGTGGCAGTTCAATTTTGCCGACAAAAACGAACATATGTTCGTTTTTGTGACGAGAACAGCAAGCCGCGCGTTACGCGCGGCGGGAATGCGTCCGGTCATAAGGGACCGGAACGGGAAAGGAGAATCAAATGGATTACAGAGACATGGCAAAAGATCTGCTCGTTCACCGCAACGAATACATCACCGCGCGTGAAGCGCTGGAAAATGAAATAGAAATGCTTTCGGCGGAAAAGTATTCGATCTCTTCATACTATACGTGCGACCCCGCGACCGCTCCGGGCGGTTCGAGCCGCTACGAAAACTACGTCGTGAACCTCATCACGCTCATCGACGACGCGAAATTCCGCAAGCAGATGGTGGAACGCAAGCTGAAACAGATATCCGCCGGGCTTTCGGTGCTCGACGATTATCAGCGCGACCTTATAGACGCGTATTTCATCTACCGCATCAAGACGCCCTGCGAGCAGATGATGAAAAAGCACGACAAGGACGAGTACCAGATACGCGCGGACAAGCTCGACGCGCTCGAAAAATTCACCCGCGGGGTGTACGGAGTCGTACAGACCTGATCCGAGCGCTGAAAAAACAAAGAAAGTCCCGCGGTGTACTTCCTTGCGAAATACGCCGCGGGGCGCTGATTTTATAAGCTATTTGTCGTAAATGAAACAGAACACGCTGCCGCTTGAAATATAAGAGATATTGACGCTGGATTTCATATGCTTGAGTATTTCGCTCACCGCTTTGGAATCGGAGCTTATCTTGTAGCCCAGTTTTAATTCGAACGACGATCTGCCCCCGGGCGCGTTTTCGATATAGTTCTTTATAAGCGCCGCGGCTTCTTCGGGCGTTTCGGCGAGCAGCCCTCTCTGTTCGTAAATATCGTATTCGGCGTCGCATTTGATGCCGGCAGCGGGACCCGCGTCGGCGCTGCAGATCGTTTCGTACGCCTTGTCTGTCATCATAAAGTAGACGTACGAAAGCACCTCTTCATCTCCCGTAAGCGTGCCGCCGGAAGTGACGTCGACGATATACCATTTTCCGCCGAGCTTGACCTTGTTCCAGGCGTGCGGCACGCCGCTGCCCGACTTTTTGCCGGTCACGCGCACGCATTCAATGCCTTCAATGCGGCACAGGCACGAAAAAGCTTTGCTGAGTCCGTCGCACACCGCGAGCCGGTCGACGAACACGCCTTCAAGGCAAAAACTGCGGTAGCCTTCGGCGTTTTCGCCTTTTATAACCTTTTCAAGCAGCTCGCCGTCGTAGACGGTGTTCATTATAAGGTATTCGTAGATCGCGGCGGCTTTCTGCACGTCGGTCATCGAATCCGAAACGTATTCGCGCAGCACGTCTTTCATCGCCGCGTAGAGCTGTTCCGCGTCTTTTCCCACCGGCACGGGGCGCACGCCGTTTTCCAGCGCATAGTACAGCGCTTCGGAATTCGTCACCTGCACGCAGTCTTCGACCGTTTCTATGGCGAACGAATTGTAACCGCTGCCCCTGTCCGATCTTTCAAGCGTCAGATTGGCGCTGGGAAGCTGGGTGTAAAGCACGTTTTCGGATCTGTACACCGCAAGCGGCGAATATTCTATGGCAAGCTTGACGGTGCGGCCGTCCGAAGACGAAGCCGAAAGCCTGTAGCCGAACAGCGAAATCGAGTTCGCACTCAGGTACGCGGGCAGCTGCTGCAGCGGCATATGGTCGTAATCTAAAGAAATATCCGCTTCCGTTTCGCGCTTCAAAAGCAGGGAATCGAACGCCTTTATCAGCTGTTCGTCGCTTTTGACGCTTATCGTTCCGCTCCCTCCCTGTTTTTCCTGCCTGCCGTAGAGCGTAAGGTTGCCCTGCGGCATAACGGCAAGTTCGGAACGCGCGGTGAAATCGGGATCGGCGTACCACACGATTTCGTACCCGTCGCGCGGCTGCACACCCCAGGCGGCGAGCGTGGGGAGCTTCTCGCCCTGCGGCACGCGCTTGGCGTAAAGTCCGCCTTCGTAATACAGCTTGAGCACCTGCGAATCGGCAAAATACGCCTCTATCACGGTGCTTTTGGTCACCTTGGTGCGGATCATCCCGTCGAACGCGCCGTCGTACTTCCATCCCATAAAGATGAAAGCCTCGCCGTCTTCGATGAACGAAGACACTTCGGGGTAGTTGATGTCGTCGCCGTATTTGCAGTCGGCCGAGACTTTGAGCTCGCCGCGCACGTAGATATCGTAGTGGAATATCTTGGGGTCAGCTTTTAGCAGCGCGGCGAAAACGACGCTTTCGTTCAGCTTGTACGGGAACTCTTCGGCGATCCCGTCGCCGTCGGCGTCCCAGCCCAAGAATTCGTATTCGTTGGCGGAATCTTCTATTTTGCCCACTCCTACGGGTTCGAGCACCGTTCCGGGGTCGAGCCAGTCGCTTTCGCCCGCGGTCTCGCCAAGGATAGTGAACGTCGCCTTCACCTTGCCTTCGGGCGCGTCGGAACCGTCCTCCGGCCTGGAGCCGGGGGTGTCGAACACGAATTTGCACGAAAACAGCGAAAGCGCAAGCGCCAGTATCAGCGCCGCGGCGGTCGATATGCGCAGTATCTTCATATTATGCGTTCCTTTCGGGGCGACCGCGTCGTTCAGCGGTCTTTGCGCGATACGTATTTTTCTTTACAGTAAAGATAAAGCTCGTCGTAAAGCGCGTGCAGACCGGGATCTTCGCACTTGTACGCGCGGTAGAATTCGCCCGGCATGCCGCCCTGATAATACATTTTAACCGAATCCATATAGCCGGTCTCGGCGCCGCAGTCCATATAGTTGCGGAACTTTTCCACGTGATAAGCGTCAAAGCCCCCTATCTCCATCTCAACGCACATGCCCAGCTGTTTGGTCACGGCGGCGTTTTCGTAAAGGCGCTCGGTGGGAACGGCCTTGTTGAACGCGTAGTTGGGCTGCATGCACGCAATGTCAAAGCCGTTTTCTTTCCAGTCCTGGAACCCGCACGCCTGGAAATAGGGTATCCAGAACAGCTTGAGTCCCAGCGAATGAAGATAATCGCGGGCGAAGGAAAGCAGATCGGTCTCGTATTTGTCGCTGTAGTTTATGGCTTCTTCGAACCAGTAGAACGCTTTTAGCTCGCAATGGCACGGCGACGCCGCCTTGTAACGGGCGATCTGCTCGTCTATGCACCATTTTATCGCTTTGCGGCGGTCTTCAAAGGTCTTCATATCCTCTTCGACGCCGTCGCCGTCGAGGTCTCCGAACGATTCGGGATGCTCGCCGTAGCCGACGTTGGTGTGGAGCACCGAAAAGAACACCGTCACTTTGTAATCGGGCATCCCCAGCGCCTCTCCCACCCGGGCGGCGGTCTTATCGAGCGCGTCCAGGTTATAGCCTTTGGCAAAGACGTTGTCTATGTAATATCTCCAGCCTTCGGCGCATTTGTAAAGCTTGGAATAAGTGTAGTTTGAATACGGCAGGAACAGATACGCGTCGAACAGCGTATCGGCTATCTTGCCGTCTTTGATATAAGCCACGTAGGGAAGATACTGCTCTTCGTCGGTCAGCCCCGCGTGGTTGGCGCCGACTTTTTCGGGCACGCAGCAGTTATACGAAAGCAGCACGTTGTGCACGCCCAGAAAATCGGAATAATCGGGGTATTTGTTCACTAAGTTTATCTCGGCGCCGGCGGCGGCGTCCTCGGCGACGGGATCTTTGGTACCGGCGGGGAAATATTCGGTGCCGAACACTTCTATCTGATCCAGCCAGACGTGGCCGACCGATTCGAAGCGGAACGCCACGTAATACGCCTTGTATACGCCGTCGAAGACCGCTTCTTCCATGTGTTTTTCGGCGTTTTCGGTACACGCGATCCCGCGCAGGCGGCAGACGCACTGCCACGCTTCGCCGTCGGCGGAAACCAGCACGTCCACGCGGCGCGGCAGCCGCACCGCCACGTCGTCCTGCCGCAGCATATAAATCTTTGCGCTGCTCACCGCCGCAAGGTAAGGCAGGCGGAACACAACAGTCCTGCCCACTCCGCGGGTGAAATGCATGTATGCGGGGTCGAGATAATCGGGCTTTTCGGCAAAACGGCCGTCGGTGAGGATGTTATAGTTTTCGCGGCTGTTGAAATATTCGGTGCAGAACTGCTGTTCCATAAAGCCGTGCGGCAGTATGCCGTATATCGGCTGACCGGATATGAGATTGATCTCTTTCCACACGGGCGCGGGGTTAACGGGCGGGTTCGGGACTTTTTCCACTTCGAATTCCTTGTACCAGTTCATATCGTGTCCTCCATTATCCAAACGTTTTATTCGCGGCCTTTTTCAGTCGCCGAACACTATCTTCCGTGTGTCGGAAGCTATTACGAGTTCCTCGTTGGTCTCTATGACGTACACTCTGACCTTGGAATCGGGCGCCGAAATGAGCTTGGGTTCGGGTAGCTTGCGTACCGCCGCGTTCTTTTCGGCGTCGAGCTTAACGCCCAGATATTCCATATCGGCGCAGACATCGGCGCGGACGGTCTCGTCGTTTTCGCCTATGCCGGCGGTGAAGACTATGGCGTCGACGCCGTTCATGGCGGCGGAATAGGCGCCTATGTATTTTTTGATATCGTAAACCAGAATGTCGTAAGCAAGCTTGGCGCGCTCGTTGCCGGCGTTCATGGCGGCCATGACCTTGCGCATATCGCTGTCCACGCCCGAAACGCCGAGCAGACCGCATTTTTTGTTCATCCAGCTCTGCATGGCGGAAGGAGCGATGTTTTCTTTTTCCATAATGAACGGGACTATCGCGGGGTCGACGGCGCCGCAGCGCGAACCCATTATTATGCCGTCAAGCGGGGTGAAGCCCATGCTGGTGTCGATTATCTTGCCGTCTTTGACCGCGGATATCGAAGACCCGTTGCCCAGATGGCAGGTGATTATGCGGGTGCCTTCGGCTTTGCCGCCCATATATTCAATGCACTTGCCCGAAACGTACCTGTGGCTGGTGCCGTGGAAACCGTAACGGCGTATGGCGTATTTTTCATAAAGCTCGTAGGGGATGGGGTACATATACGCTTTTGGCGGCATCGTCTGGTGGAAAGCGGTGTCTATGACGAGCACCTGAGGTATGTCGGGCATCACGGCGAGACAGCCCTCTATGCCCAGCAGATGGGGCTTGGTGTGCAGCGGAGCCAGGTCAAGGCAGCGGCGCAGCTTTTCAAGCGAATCCTCGTTGACCGGCACCGACTGGACGAGCCACGGACCGCCCTGCACTATGCGGTGGCCCACGGCGGAGATCTGCTCGAGCGAATCTATGCAGCCGTATTCCTTGTCGGTGAGCATGGCGACCATCATCTTGGTGGCTTCGGCGTGGGTGGGGATGTTTTCGAACTTTTCAAACTTCTTTTCCCCCGCCTGATGTTTCATATGGCCGCCGTCTATGCCTATGCATTCGCAAAGGCCTTTAGCCATGACTCTTTCGCTTTCCATATCGAAAAGCTGGTACTTTAGCGAGGAACTGCCCGCGTTTACAACGAGAATGTACATTTTAGGAACTCCTTTTACTTGACAATGTATTTTTTATAAATTATAATACTTTCACATACGTTATGATTATATCGCAACAAGCGTAAAATTGCAAGGGTATTTTACTATGAATAACGCCGTTTTCGTAATATCCGAATTCAATCCGTTCACCCGCGGGCACGCGTATCTCGTAAAAGAGCTCCGCCGCTCGTTCGGCACGGTGATCTGCCTTATGTCGGGCGCGTTCGTCCAGCGCGGAACGCCCGCCTGCGCCGACAAATATCTGCGCGCAAAGGCGGCGATCTTAGGCGGCGCCGACCTGGTGTTCGAGCTGCCGTTCCCGTTTTCGTGCCTCGCCGCGCCTGATTTCGCCCGCGCCGGAGTGCGGATGGCCGTTTCCCTGGGCGCGGAATCGTTCGGGTTCGGCGCCGAAGACGACCCTGAGCTTATAAAAAAAGCCGCGTCGGCGGCGACCGGCGCCGATGTGCAAAACCTGATTAAAAGCGAAAAGCGCCTTTCGTACCCAAAAGCCGTGGCGGCGGCGGTTTCAGAAGCGGGCGCCGACGGCACTTTGCTTTCAAAACCCAATAATATACTCGCGGCGGAATATCTGCGCGCCGCGGCTGAATACGCGCCGGACGCCGGGATCTTCTGCGTAAAACGTTACGAAAAGTTTGCTTCTTCCAGCGAAGTGCGCGCCGCGATGCCGCGCGGCTGGAAAAAGCTCGTGCCGCAGACGACGTACGAAACGCTCGCCTGTTCGCTCGCCGATACGCGCGCGCTCGACGCCGCGTTTATCGCCGATCTGCGCCTGCGCGGACCGCGCGGCGACGTTTACGGCGCCGACAAAGGCGCGCTCGCGCGCATATGTTCCGCGGCGGAGGAATGTTCCGGCGTGGAAGAGCTCTGCGAAAAAGCGGTTTCGGCGACTCTCACCAAAGCGCGGGTGCGGCGCACGCTCGTGTGCTCGTATTTCGGCGTCACGCCCGGGCGCGCCCGTCAAGAACCGTCGTACGCGCTGCTTCTGGCTTCTGACGCCCGCGGCAGGGAATACCTGGCGGCGAACAAAAAGCGTTTCGGTATCCCCGTTATAACAAAACCCGCCGACTATAAGGCGGCGGGCGAAAAAGCCGTATGCGATTTTGAGTTCGCGCTCGGAGCCGAGCGCGTGTACGCGCTGACGGAACCCAGCTACGCGCCGCTCAAAGCGACTCCGTTTTTCGTTTGAGGCTTCAGCTGTACTTGATTATCTTTATGAGTCTGCAGTGGACGACGTAGCGTTCGTCCTCGTTGCGGCCGGAATTGGTGCACGTGCTCAGCGTGATGATACGCGTGTTTTCGTCGTACGCCGGGCGGCGTTTGAGCACCGAACGGCTGAGCATGGTCTTAAGGAATCTGGTGTAGGTGTCGTTGTCGCGGAACGATACGGTGATAAAATCCGAACCGTCCGAACGGTACGCCGAAAAGATCTCGTAAACGAACGTCGCCTGCGGAGTGATTATCTCCACGTTTATCAGCGGAGCGGTGGCTTCGCGGTCGGTCGATTCGAACCAGTCCTTTATGGCGCGGAACATTGTGCCGTTAGTCATGTTGTGGCCGTAGAATATGGTGTTGTAGCTTTCGCCGTGGCGGTCGCTGTCGCGGTAATCCACGAATATGGTGCCGCCCACGGAATATTCGCCGTAGATGTTGCGCCGCAGGTATTTTTCGTTATCCTTGGCTTTTATTACCGGGTAGTCTATGCTCAGCATACCGCCGGTGCAGCGGATCCAGCCGTAGATTTCGGGATTTATCGCTTTGAGCTGAGCTATGGTGTTGAGCACCGAATCGTAGCGGTCCGAAATTTCGGGCTCGGCGAATTCGGGCGTGTATTCATCGACTCCCAGCGCGTCGAAAAGGCACAGCGGCGAAACGCACGCCTTGGATTTTATCTGGCGCGACACGGCGGAACGCTCAGCCGAATTGCTGCGCAGATCGTCTATGAACTGTTCGCTCTTCATATCGTCGGCAAAGCGGTTGGCAATCGATACCGCGCTGTACATAAACAGCGCGCCGCACAGCGCGAGCAGCAGGAACCGCACAAAGAACGACGCGTTCAGCACGCGCGTTTTTTTGCCTTTGTAGGTGCTTTTTATCTTGGTCACGTCGGCGTCTTCCACGGTCTCTTCAAAGCCCGCTCCGGGCAGTTCTTCCAGCGGCGCGGTGACGAATACGTCGTCCGTCTCGGGCTCGTCGCCGGACCCTTCGGCTTCGTCGGCGTCGCTTTCCGGCGCGGTTTCGTCTTCCGCCGACAGTTCGTCTGCGGGAGCGATATCTTCGGGCTGCTCTTCCGCGGGGATGCTTTCGTAGATCGCCTCGTCCGCGTTCACGTTCCTGCGTTTTTTCGCCATAATGCGTCTGCCTCCTTTCCCTGCTGTATACGCACAATACAGTATAACGTTTTTGCCGCATTTTTCAATAGGGGCGCGCAAAAGTTTTAAAATTCGTTACAAAAACGGCAATATTTTCCCGCTCGGCGGAACAGCTCCGGCGTCGTATCAATACTCTTCGGTAAGCAGCTCCTTCACCCTGTTCAGGACGTCGTCGCTCAGACGGCACTTGTTTTTCAAAAACCACGTGATCTTTTCCTGCAGCGTGCCGCCCTCGTAGGAATCTATTATGTCTATGTAGGCTTTCTTTATGGAATCGACGCTGCGGTTCCCGCCGACGTAGCCGAAATTCGAAAAAAGATAGTCCCTAAGCAGCGTTTCTTTTTCGACTCCCAGAAATCCGAGCAGCAGATACGTCAGCACGCCGGTGCGATCCGTGCCTATGCGGCAGTGATAATAGACGGGGTGCTTTTTTTCGTTGGCAATAGTCCTGAAACACCGCGCAATGCTTTTGGCGTTGCCTTCGAGCAGCTCCTCGTCGTTGTAGCTGAACTCGAATTCGTAATAATTTACGTCCCCGCCAAGCAGGCTTTCGCTGCGCGACTTTATCTCCTTCTGCGTAATCCAGCGCAGCTCTATCTCGGTCTTTATCCCAAGCTCTTCGCGCGCGCGGCGCACGCCTTCTTCGGTTATGTGCGTATCGTAATTTTCGTCTTCAAAAGCCGCGCCGCGGTATACGACGCCCTGCTTTACGCGGTGCGAGCCGTCTATTATCCAGCCGCCCACGTCGCGCACGTTCGAAACGCCTTCAATGTTCAGATTGCGCGGCGCCGCGGAAGAGGTGGAAAAGCCCGAAACGCCGCTTTCAAAGACTTTGTCGCCGCATATGGCGAGCACCTTCCAGTAATAATCCGCGCCGATGAACAGGTTGCAAAACTCCGCGGCGCGCTCTTCGGATGCCGGTATTAGTTTTTCACGCGGGGAGCCGAACGCTTCGTCCGTGTCGAGCAGCACGCGAAAAACGGTAACGTCGGCGTTTTCGCCGTCAAAAGTCCATTCCAGTCTCACGCTTCGCGGCTTGCTGCATTCGTGCCAGCCGTCGGCGTATGCGGCTGCTCTCGTGTAAACGTCCTGCAGGTACAGCGCCTGATCTTCGGTGTGTATGTCAAATTCGCCCCCCGGCCCCGAAAGCACAAACAGCTCCGGCGCGGCGACGGCCGCTTCACGGCTTTCTTCCGCGCTTTCTTCTGCCGTCGCTTCCTCGCTCGGTTCGGGCGGTTCTTCCGGCAGGACCGCCGTCGCTTCCGACGCCGCCGAAGCCGGTTCGTCGCCGGCGTTTCCGCCGCACGCCGAAAGTATAAGGAGCATTACGAGTATAAATATCAAACAGCTTTTCTTCATTTTAATACCATCCGCGGCGCGCAAAAAGCGCGCTTGATTATTTTTGACCTTTATAGTATAATATATTTGATTTGTAAAGTCAACATTTCGGGCCATTATGAAAGAGGGCGGTAACGATGGCAAAAAAGAGCTCGCTCCGCGGGAAGATCTTTGAATATGCAAAAGAAAAATACAGCACGTCCCCGGAATATCCGTGGATGAAGTTCCCCGATTACGCGGTCCTGCGGCACGCGGACGGCAAAAAATGGTACGGGCTGATAATGGATCTGCCAAAGGAAAAGCTGGGTCTGCGCGGCAAAAACAGGGTGGATATACTCAATCTCAAGCTCGACGATATGATGTTTGCGGAAATGCTGTTGGGGAAAAAAGGATATTTCAAAGGGTATCATATAAGCAGCGGGCGCTGGATCTCGGTCCTGCTCGACGGCACGGTCCCGTTCCGCGATATCGCCCCGCTTATCGATATAAGCTTCAGAACCACTGCCGCGGCGGGCAAAAAACGCGCGCTGCGTCCGCCCAAGGAATGGCTCATACCCGCCAACCCCCGGTATTACGACGTGGTGCGGGCGTTTGAAGAAAACGCCGAGATCGAATGGAAACAGGGCAGGGGGATAAAGACGGGCGACACCGTGTATATGTACGTCGGCGCTCCGGTTTCGGCGGTGCTTTACAAATGCGAAGTCACGCAGACCGATATCCCGTTCGAGTATTCCGGCGGGGAAATAAACATAACCGCGCTCATGCGCATAAAGCTTAGGAAAAAATATCCGCCGGACGAATTCACGTTCGGGCGGCTGTGCGAAGAGTTCGGCGTTTTCACCGTGCGCGGACCGCGCGGAGTTCCGCGCCGCCTGAGCGCAGCGCTGGATCCCGACAGGAGCCCGGTTTTCTGACGCCGCTTGAAAAATTGGCAAAATGTTATCAAAACTGTTGACAAATCGCAAAAAACGTATAAAATAATATAGAATGCGTTATAATGCGTAAATATATGATTGCGTTGATATACGGAGGAAAACAAATGTCAAACGAAAACGTAAAAGAAATAGGCGTAAACCGCAGCGAGCTCACGCTCAAAATCGAAAAGCCGGCTTTCGACGCCGCCGTCATGGCAGCGTATAAAAAGAACGCCGGCAAGATCAACGTCCCCGGCTTCCGCCGCGGCAAAGCGCCCAAATCGGTCATAGAAAAAATGTACGGCGCTTCGGTGTTCTACGACGACGCGCTCGATTCCGTCCTGCCCGAAATTTACGAAAAGGCGGTCAAAGAATCCGGCCTCGACGTGGTCTCGCGCCCCGAGATCGAAGTGGTGTCTATAGACGAAAACGGCGTGGTCCTCACCGCAAAGGTGTACACCCGTCCGGTCGCCGAAGTAAAGAACTACAAAGGGCTCAAAGCCGAAAAGAATCCCGTCGAAGTCACCGATAAAGAAGTCGACGACGAGATACTCCACGAGCGCAAGCACAATTCGCGTATGCTCACCGTCACCGACCGCGCGGCCGAAGCGGGCGACATAGCCGTTATAGATTTCACCGGCTACCTGGACGGCAAAAAGTTCGCGGGCGGCGAAGCTAAGAATCACAGCCTGGTGCTTGGCTCGGGCTCTTTCATCCCCGGCTTCGAAGAACAGATCGTTGGCCATAACGTCGGCGAAAAATTCGATATCACCGTCACCTTCCCCGAAGAATACGGCGAAAAATCGCTCGCCGGCAAAGAGACCGTGTTCGCCATCGCGCTGCACGAGCTCAAGCGCGAAGAGATACCCGCGCTCGACGACGACTTTGTAAAGGAAGTATCGGAAGATCTGAACACCGTGGATGAATACAAGGCGCAGATCAGGGCGAAAATAACCGAAAGAAAAGAAGCGAACGAACAGCGCGAATACGAAAAACGCGTTATGGACGCGCTCGCGGAACAGACCGAAGTCGAGATCCCCGAATGCATGATCGACGACGAGGTCGAAAACGACCTGCGCGACTACGACTACCGTCTGCGTTCGCAGGGCGGCAGCCTTGAAATGCTGTTCAAATACACCGGCCAGAACGAAGAAGGGCTTAAAAAGATGTTCCGCCCCGACGCCGAACGCCGCGTGAAGATCCGCCTCGCGATCGAAGCGGTCGCCAAGGCCGAAAACATAGTCCCCGCCGCCGAAGACGTGGAAGAGGAATACAAGAAGATAGCCGAAGCGTACAAGATGGAACTCGATGACGTGAAGGCGCGCATCCCCGAAGAAAGCATCCGCGAAGACGTTACATACCGCAAGGCGAGCGAGCTCGTCATAGACAGCGCCGTCGCCGTCGCCCCCGCCGCCAAAGAAGAAAAGGCGGCTCCCAAGGCGAAAAAAGCCCCCGCAAAACCCAAGGCGAAAGCCGAAGACAAACCCGTGTCCGAAGAAGCCCCCGCCAAAAAAGCTCCCGCAAAACCCAGAACCAAAAAACCGGCTGAAAAGAAAGACGCCGAGTGATCCGGCGCATCCGCCCCCGCGCCTTTCGGCGCTTAAAGAAAGAAGGTACATTATGGCATTAGTCCCGATGGTAATAGAACAGACCAACCGCGGCGAAAGATCGTTCGATATCTTTTCGCGCCTCCTCAACGACCGCATCGTGTTTCTGGGCGAGGAGATAAACGACGTCACGGCGTCGCTCGTAGTGGCGCAGCTCCTTTTCCTCGAAGCGCAGGATCCCGATAAAGACATATCGCTCTATATCAATTCGCCGGGCGGCAGCATAACCAGCGGCATGGCGATCTACGATACCATGAATTTCATCAAGTGCGACGTTTCCACCATCTGCGTGGGAATGGCGGCTTCCATGGCGGCGTTCCTGCTTTCGGCCGGCGCAAAGGGCAAGCGCATAGCGCTCCCCAATTCCGAGATCATGATACATCAGCCGCTCGGCGGAATGCAGGGCCAGGCGACCGATATCCGTATCCACGCCGACCGAATCATAAAAATAAAAGAAAAACTCAACCGCATACTCGCTTCCAACACCGGCAAGAGCTACGAACAGGTCTGCGCCGACACCGAACGCGACAACTTTATGGATCCTTCCGAAGCGCTCGAATACGGCATTATAGACAAGATTCTTGAAAAAAGGTAAAGATTTGTAAATGGATAAAAACGGTAAAACCGGCAAACACTGCGCGTTCTGCGGCAGATATACCGAACGCCCGATAACGCTCAACGTCGAGGGCAGGCAGATGGATTTCTGCGAAGACTGCATTTCCATTTGCACAGCCATCACTTACGAATACGAAGATTCGATGGCGTCTTCGGGCCATTCGCGCAAGCCAAAGCCCATAACGCTCCCCAAGCCCGCCGAGCTCAAGACAAAACTCGACGAGCACGTCATAGGTCAGGACGAAGCCAAAGTGGCGCTTTCGGTGGCGGTATACAACCACTACAAACGCATAAATTCGCTCCTTGCGGCGGGCAAAAAGAAAAAAGCGGCCGAAGACGAAGTCAAGCTGCAGAAATCCAACGTGCTCATGCTCGGCCCCACCGGCGTGGGCAAAACGCTGCTCGCGCAGACGCTCGCCGAAATACTGGAAGTGCCTTTCGCCATTGCCGACGCGACTACGCTCACCGAAGCGGGCTACGTGGGCGAGGACGTGGAAAACATATTGCTGCGGCTCATCCAGGCGGCGGAATACGATATAGAAAAAGCCGAACGCGGCATAATCTATATAGACGAGATCGATAAGATCAGCCGCCGCAGCGAAAACCGCTCCATCACGCGCGACGTTTCGGGCGAGGGCGTTCAGCAGGCGCTGCTGAAGATACTGGAAGGCACAATATCCAACGTGCCTCCGCAGGGCGGCAGAAAGCACCCCAACCAGGAATTCATTCAGATAGACACCACCAATATACTCTTTATCTGCGGCGGAGCTTTCGACGGACTCGAATCTATCATAGAAAACCGCCGCGGCAGACAGGCGATCGGCTATTCATCGGGTATAATGACGCGCGAGCAGAAGACCAAGGCGCGCATCCTGCGCGAGGTGACGCCGCACGATCTGGTCAAGTACGGGCTCATACCCGAACTCGTCGGGCGTATCCCCGTGGTCTGCGCGCTCGACCCGCTCGACAAGGAAGGGCTTGTGCGCATACTGACCGAGCCCAGGAACGCGCTTGTCAAGCAGTATCAAAAACTTATGGCGATGGACGGCGTGGAGCTCGTCTTCGAGCGCGAAGCGCTGGAAAAGATCGCCGAAAAGGCCATTGAGCTCAACACCGGCGCGCGCGGCCTGCGCTCGATAACCGAAAAACTCATGACGGGTTATATGTTCGACGTCCCCTCCAGACCGGAGATAAAGGAACTGCGCATAACGCCCGAAATGGTATCTTGATCTTATGCGGGGATTATTCTCCGCATGATCTTTTTACAATAACAAAACACAGGACGGTTTGATATGGCGTATATCGAAAACGTCGTCTTTCCTTCGTTCGACCTGGGGCCGGAACTCAGGATAATTTCAAAAAACTTCACCTCGTCCAGCCGTTTCGCGGCGCTTAGGATGGGTAAAAGCATGAGCGACATCACCGATACGGCTGGCATGAACGCGCTTCGCGCTCTCAACGACGGTGAAAGCACTGCCATCACCTGCTTCTGCCCCGCGCCGGTCGGAGCGGTGGTCTACCGCTGCGGCGAAAGATATATCGTGCGAATTAATTCGGTGACCGCGGCGCTCGTAAAGCGCGCGCAGGAGGTGCGCGAACTCACGCGCGAGGTGTTTGCCGGGCTGGATTCCATCTGCGCCGCACCGTGCGTGGAACCCGAAAACATGCCGCGGCTCAGGCGCGCCGTGTTCCTGCAGCAGCGCATAAACGAATATATCACGCGGGCGCTGCTCCCGCTCAGCGAAAAATTCGCGCCCGTCGATTTTACACAGGCGGTGCGCAGCTGCGCCGCTGCGGCTTCCGACGCTCTCGCGGGTTCAGGGCTCGGCGTAGTATGCACCGGCGACCTCGGCGAAGCTCCGGTGTTCGTTTCGCGCAAGGATCTCGCATATGCGGTGCTTTCGCTGCTGGCGCTGGCGTTTTCGCTCACAAACGGAAGACTTGTCGAAATCAGGATCGACCGCGGCAAATCGGGCGTTTCGGCGGACATGATGTTTTCGGTATCGGACCAAAACGGCGCGCGCTTCTGCCGCCTGCTCGACCCCGAATCCCCGGCGAACGACCTCCCGGGCGAAAAATGCGCCGAAACGCTGTTTTTAGCGTCTTATTCCCGGCTGATGTGCGACCTTTGCGGCGGAGAACTGCTGTATTCGCTTTCGGGCGGGGTGGCGCATCTCACTCCCGCTTTCCCCGTGATGCGCAGCGACACGGTGACCCTGTGCTCGCCGCCGCTGCTCCCGCGCGAGCTTATGCTCTGCGCCAAAGCGCTGTTCGAATGCTTTTCTCATTGAATTACGGCAAAAAGTTTACAAATACCGCCTGATGTGAAACAATTATTCATTTGACAAAACGATAAATTTGTTTTATAATAGCGTAGAACGTCACGCAATGTTTTCCGGAGGTGCGTCAAATGTCCGCAGCGTTCAGGAATTTTATATTGACTTTTATAATAATGCTGCTCGTGTTCGGCTTTATCGCCTATAAGGCGCTGCCGGATATAAGAGCCGTGCTGTTCCCCGAACCCGAAGTATCCGCCGAGGAATCGTCCGAACCCGCCGAAGAATCGTCGGGCGGCGAAAACACTTCTTCCGAATCTTCTTCCGACGAACAGCCGGCGGTCGAGGATAACGTGTTCGAATGCATCATAGCCGCAAAGAACGACGCCGGCGCGGTATGCTCGCTCATTTTCGTTTCGGTCTCGGAACTCAACAAGACTTATACGGTATGCCGCATACCGGTCGACCTGCACGTAAAGGACGGCGGTATATACCGCACGCTGGCTTCCCAGCTCGGCGCCAATAACGCCGACTATATGCTGCGCAAGCTTTCGCCGCTGGTGGGCAGGGAACTCAGGCACTACATAATCTGTAATACCGATTCTCTCGTGGCGCTCGTTTCCGCCGCCGAAAAAGCCGGCTCGCACATAACCGTCAACATACCGTATCAGGTCAGGTATCTGGATCCCAGCTTTATAGATATCGAAGACAAGAGCGAAGAGATGTACAAGACCCTGAGCGGAAGCGTCATGCTCGACACCGAAAACATCGGTCCCGTGTTCAATTCCTACGCCGACGACCAGTCGGTCACCGACTATTATTTCCAGGATTCCACGCTGGGCATGAGCATTTTCCACGTCGTGTGCTCCATAGCGGGCATCGGCACCGACACCACCACGCTCGCCAAGCTGCACGGCTCGGTGCGCACCGATATTCCGCTTTCGGACGTGCTCAAGTATTCGCGGCTGCTGTTCGCATACAGCCTGTACAGCGTCAAGCAGGTCACTTATCCTTCGGCGTATTACAGCAGCAACAAGGTCACGGTCAAGATCCCCAACTGGCAAAAAGGCATAAAAGATCTTGCCGCCGAGGAAGAAAAATAATAAAAAGCTATTGCATTATTCAAAAAAACGTGTTATTATAAATCAAACCCAAAACGGAGGTGTGTTTTTATGGCATACGTAATTGACAAAGAGCTGTGTCTCGGCTGCGGCACCTGCGAAGCAGAATGCCCGGTTTCCGCCATCACCGTCGACGAAGACGGCAAATACATAATCGATCCCGATCAGTGCCTCGATTGCGGTACATGCGCCGGCGTTTGCCCCGTTGACGCCCCCAAAGGCTGACAGAACGGCTTAACAAACAAACACACTTTACCCATAGATTCACGTCTATGGGTAAAGTTATCTGTGGGTGAATTTTAGTGAACACTGTTACCACCGCCGTCAATTACGGCATAAAGCTGACCGAATTCGCCGGCGGCATACGTTTCGGCACCGATTCGCTGCTCGTTTCGGAATTCTGCCCGCGCTGCAGTAACGCGGTCGATCTGGGCTCCGGCAGCGGAGTCATAGGACTTTTGCTTCTGGCTGCGGGCAAGGCGAAGAACGTCACGGGCGTGGAGATATCGTCCGAATATGCGCGTCTCGCCGTGCGCAACGCCGGGCAGAACGGTTTTTCGCGGGAATATTCGTGCGTCTGCGCCGACGTGGCGGACGTAAAGCGGTTTTTCGGAGCGGGGACGTTCGGGCTGTGCGTCAGCAATCCGCCGTATCTTCCGGCCGGAACGGGCGTGACCAACGAAAGCGGACTCAAACACGCCGCGTTCCACGAGACCGCTTCCGACATAGGCGGTTTCTGCGCCGCCGCCGCGTATCTGCTCAAGTACGGCGGCAGATTCTGCTGCGTTTACCGTCCGGAATACGTTCAGCGGCTGCTCGCCGCCGCGGGCGGGAACGGGCTCGCGCTCAAAAGGCTGCGGTTCGTCCACCCGGACCGCGTTTCGCCGCCCTCGCTGCTGCTCGCGGAATTCCGCAAAGGCGGCGGAGCGGGCGCTTCGGTACTGCCGCCGCTGTTCATATACGACGACACGGAACACAAAAAGTTCGGCGCCGAGATCCAAAAGATCATCGCGTGCTGAGGTCCGAAGTTCTGTATAAACAAAATGAAGATTTTAAAAACAACGCTCATAGCTTTCCTTGCGGCGGTGATAACGCTTACCGCCCTTGCTCATTGCGGCATTTTTGCCGTAAAGGCGGGATCCGTGAGCGTTTTTTCGCGCTTTGACGAGCTGAGATCCCGCTTTATCGCGGGAGATACCGGCGCGCCGGTATGCGAACTGCCTGAAGAAGGCGAACGCGCGGTGCTGGCGTTCAGAAAAAGCGTTTCGCCTGCCGAGGCGCTGGAAATGCTTAATAAACTCGGAGCTTTCCGCCCGCTCGCCTATACGGCTCAGATGGTGTTCGCGGTGGGCGTTCCGGCGCAGATCGCGCGCGATATCTGCGGCGGCGCGCTGCTTTACTGCGTGCCCGACGAAGACACCGATATTTCGTTCTGCGGCGAAGAAGACATACCGTATGAACTCGGCGCCATAGGGACTCTGCCCGTCAACGAAGGCGGCAGGGGAGTGATGATCGCAGTGCTCGACAGCGGCGTGGACCGCACGTGCGAGCAGCTCGCGCACGCCGATATCCTGCCCGGGTGGGACGCCGTGACCGGAGCCGACGGAGTCACGGCGGACGAAGCCGGCCACGGCACCGCGGTGTGCCGTATAATCTGCGGCGAGGGCTACGGCGCGGCGCAGGGCGCAACTCTGCTGCCGGTGCGCATAACCGGCGACGGCAAAAAAATAAAGACTTCGCACCTTGTCGAAAGTCTGTATTACGCCGCCGACGCGGGCGCCGATATTATCAACATGTCGTTCGGCGGATATATAGAAAACGCCGCCGAAAGCGAAGCGGTCGCCTACGCCGCGGGCAAAGGATGCGTGCTCGTCGCTTCGGCGGGCAACGAGGGAGCCGACCCGGAATACGCCGGCAGATATTCGTATCCCGCGTCGTTCGAAGACGTCGTAAGCGTGGGATCTTTCGGCGCGGACGGAAAGATGAGCGCGTTTTCGCAATATAACGACAAAGTCGATATCTGCGCCCCGGGCGAGGGACTCGCGGTATTCGCCGGAACGGACGCGGAAGATATGCCGCAGGGCACTTCTTTTTCCACCGCTTACGTTTCCGCCGCCGCGGCGCTGTGTATCGAAAAGCGCGGCGAAAAAATAGATTCAAAACGTTTTGAAAAAATACTGGAATACGCCGCCGACGGCAGACGCGGCGAAAACGACGGCTGGGGGAATCTGTATATCCCCGCGCTGCTCGAATGCGCAAATATGCCGTACGTCGAAGGCGTGCGGATGAACGGCGCGTATTTTTCCGAAATGTCGGCGCGGTTCGAAAACTGTACGGCGCTGCTCGACGGCGAACCGTACGAAAGCGGCGAGATCATATTCTCGCAGGGGCGGCACGTCCTTACCGTGACCGACGCGCGCGGCGAAGCGACGTTTGAATTCTTTGTGGATACGCTGCCTTTGACGTTCACCACCGAAAAAGGCGAAGGCTGGGTGGCGTTCGTTTTCGAACGCGGCAGCGCGCTGCTCGACGGCGTCAAATACGTTTCCGGCACGCGTATCACGCGCCGCGGCGACCACTTTTTCGAACTCACGGGCCCGTACGGCAACAAAGTCGGGACCTCGTTTTCCATTTCAAATTCGCTCCCCGTCATATACGGCGCGTCGCCGGAAGGCGTTTATTCCGGGCCTGTTGAAATCATCGCGGCGGGCAAAGGCAAGACCTACCTCGACGGCGTCGAATTCGAAGGCGTCGCTTACGTTTATACTGACGGCGAGCACAGGATAAAAGTGACCGATATCACCGGCGAGACCGAGCGCGAATTCGCGTTTTCGCTGCATAACGAGCACGCGCCGCTGACCGGCGCGCTTGCCGAAGGCAAGGCGTTTTTCGACCCCGCTTACGGATACGCCGCCTGCTGGGAACCCGGCGGCGCCACGCTCACGCTTTACGCGCTCGAAGATCTGACCGCTCCGCTGCGCGAAATGACTCTGCCCGGCGAGATAGTCGGCGTGTTTGCCGAAGGCGGCCGCGTCTGCGCCGTCCATTCCTGCGGCTGGCGCGCGTTCGAAAGAAACGATATCCTGTTCGGCGAAGGCGACGCGGGCGAATTCTTTGCGGAAGACGAAAACATCGCCGCCGCGTGCCTGTGCGGCGGAGACGTGTTCTTCGCCGACGAATCGGGCGCGGTCTACCGCGGCGAAGACAAAAACGATCCGCTTTTCACCGGCGGCCGTTCAGTGCTGCTGGCTTCGGCGGAAGATAAGGTGTACGCGTATTCCGCCTATACCCCGGGCGTGATCTACGAATACGCTTCCGGCGCATGGAACGAGCGCGAGCTCGCCTGCGAACCCGGTTATTTTTCGCTTTCCGCAAGCGGAACGTACGTCTGCGTGGGCGGCGACGTTTATAAAGAAGATTTCGGCGCGCCGTGTTTCCGCGCGCCCGAATCCGAGCGGCTGCTCGCCTGCTCGGGCGGATACGCGCTCACTGCCGCCGGCGTTTACGATATCTTGACCGCCGAACGCGCAGGCGCGTTCCCGTCGCTCGTTTCGTATTACTGCGTTTGCGATGATTTTACCGCCGCCGTCACGCCCGGCGGGACGTATATACTTTCTTCGGCGGCGTACTGCTTCGGCGCCGCAAAGCCCGCGAGCGCGTTCGCCGGAAAGGCGGATTCAGCCGACGATTTTACGCTCCGCGCCGAGCTTGCGCCCGGTCTGCGCGTGTGCGACGCCGCCTGCGGCGGCACCGGCACGGTGTTCGTCGCGGCAAACGGCGATAACCGACTTTATGAACTCGACCCCGCGTCGCTGGAACTCAAAAGCGTGACGTGGCTGAAGTATCAGCCGTTTAAAATAACGCCGTTCGGCGAAGGGTGCGCCGTCGTGTTCGAAAGGGCGAAATACGTTTACTCCACGCACACCGGGGAATACATGGAATTCCCCGGCAACGTGAGCGATATCTGCCTCTGCGGCGGCGATATCTTCGCCGTCGTTCAGGGCTCGCTGCTGCAAATGCCGGTTTCGGGCGGCGAAGCGCGCGAAGTTACGCTTTTTGAAAACGTAAGGCAGATAGCCGCGTACAAGGATATGATATGCGTGCTCGCCGACGACGAGGTCTCGGTCTATGATCCCGCGTCCGGCGCGGTGTACGGAAAAGTGTCGGCGGAATTCCGCCGCACGTTCGCCGTTTCGGACGAGTACGTTTTCGTGGGCGCGGACGTGTTTGCCGGCGCCGCGCTCGATCCCGTTTCGGAAATAGGCGAGTTCCCGTCCTGTTCGCGCGGAGGCACGGCGTTTTGCGAAAGCGGCGTATACCGCGTATCCGACGGCGAACGCCTTTCGGATTCGCCGGTATATGGCGTGAAATGCGTAATAACACCCGCGTTCGAACTGCTTGTTTTCGGCGAAAACACGTTCGCCGCGGTGTCCTGTACCGGCGATATCGCAAACGGGTTGAACATCTACGGCGTTTCCGACGGCGGCGTCTATTACGATTCGGTGTCGTTCGGCGCCGGTATGGGACGGCTTTATCTGGACGGCGAAGCCGTTGAAAACGATTCGCATACCGAAATAGTCGGCACGCACGAACTGCGCGCGGCGTTTCCGTTCGGCATATCGCGCACGGTGACGTTCCGACTGCTGCGCAACGCGCAAAAAATAGAACTCCCCGCCGCCGCAATAGAACTCGCCCCCGGTCAGAGCGTGCTGCTTTCGCCCAGGATCACGCCCGCCGACGCGGTTTGCAATATCTTGTATTCTTCCGATTCCCCCGCCGTCGCCGTTGACGAAAACGGCCGCGTCACCGCGGTGGAACACGGCAGCGCCGTTATAACCGCGCGCGTGGAAGGCACCGAGCTTTACGCGCAGTGCGGCATAAACGTAGCGCGTGAGACTCTGGTATTCGCCGAAAACTCGTATACCGCGGACCGCCGCAGCGGCATAGTTACGGGAGTGACCGCGGGCACGACTGTCCCAGAACTGCTTTCTCGCATTATCGATCCCGAAAACACGGTGGTGACTGACATTTACGGCAACGCGGTAAAAGACGGCGCGGTGCGCACCGGAATGACGCTGCAGAAACGTTCCGGCGACAAATTGACCGACACTCTTAAGATCGCCGTCGCCGGCGACGCCGACCGCGACGGAAAGATCACGGTCGCCGACGTCGATATCCTTTACAGACATCTCAGCGGCAGCCGCGTGCAGACCGGCGTCATCGCCGCCGCGCTGGACGTCAACTGCAACGGAAGGATCACTTCCGCCGATCTCAAAGCGATCTTCCCGCTCACGGAACGCATCGCGTCGCCCGCACCTTCGTACGGCGTCGCGGTCAGGGCGCCCGATTTCATAAGCCCCGGCGCGGTGTTCCCCGTTTATATAGACGTTTCCCAACAGGGTAGCGGCTCGTTCGCCGGGGTTTTGAGATTCGATAAAAACTCATTGTCGCTCGACCGCATATCCGAAAAAGTGAGCGAGATATACACGCGCCGTTCGGGCGGCGAACTCGAAATCATTTCTCCTGCGGTCGAACGCGCCGACGGCGATATAATATGCGTGTATCTGCGCGCAGCCGAAGACTTGCAGAACGCGGAACTGCGGCTGGAAGGGATGTCGGCGTATCGAGCCGGCGAACTCGTTTCGCTCGCCGATGCCGCCGTTTCGGTGCCGGTGCGCGCGCCGGGCTCAAAGCTTGAAGTAAAGTGCGCGAACGCCGAGCTCGAATTCGACGCGTCGGTGTATTCGTATTTGCTCACCGTGCCGTGCGGCGAACGGGAGCTTGCGCTCGAAATAAGCGCGCCCGCGGAATGCTTCGTCTTCACTTCGCCGACCGCTCTCGCCGACGAAGGCGGCACGGAGGTGACGCTTACCTACGTCACTCCCGCGGAAACGCTCGTTTACGTGTTCAAGGCCGAATACGGCGATAAGCGCGAACCGGATCCCGATCCCACGCTCGGCGCCATAACCGTGACCGGCGCCGAACTGGAACCCGCGTTTTCGCCGGAGATCAGGGAATACACGGTTTATGCGCCGCAGGGCGTGACCGTTTCGGTAAACGCGCGCGCCAACAGCAGGTACGCAGCAGTCGAAACGCATACGGTCTACGGCGAAGACGGCATAACCTATACGTTCGTCTGCACCGCCGAGACCGGCGACGCCGCGGAATACACGGTAAACGTTATCACGCACGAAAAGCCGGAAGAAAGCTCGTCTGCCGCTCCCGAACAGTCCGAAGAACCTTCGGAGACCGCGGAAAGCTCCGCGCCCGCGGAGGAGGGATCCGCGCAGGAAACCCCTTCCGCGCCGGAAGAGCCGCAGTCTTCGGAAACAGCGCAAAAAGAAAAAGGCGGCGCTGCAGTCTGGCTGCCCGTCGCCATAGCGGCATTTGCCGCCGCGGTATGCGTTATTACGGTGTTATTGCTGCGCCGCCGCTCACGCAAGAAATAAATCAAAGCGCCCTGCATGCCCCGCAGGCGGGCGCAACGGCGAGCCGTACGTCGCCTTCGCCGAATCCGGCGGCAACGCTTGCGCCGCTTTCGGCAAGCGCCGTGTACGAAGCCGAAAACGCCGCGCGCGGTGTGTTATTGCGCGGCGAAAGGTGCGCCAGCACCAGCGAACTTGTCCCGGTCTGCGCGAGATACGGCACGAACGCCGCGCAGGCGTCGTTGGAAAGATGACCGTGGTTGCCTAAGATCCGCTGCTTGACGTTCTGAGGATAATCGCCGTTTTTAAGCATTTCTATATCGTGATTCGATTCTATTATCACCGCCCCGCAGCCGCAAAGCGCGCGGGCGGTGTTTTTCGTCACGTAGCCCATATCGGTGGCTATGCCGAAAGACACGCCGTCCATATCCACGCGGAAGCCGCAGCTCGCCGCCGAATCGTGCGGAGTGGCGAACGGAGTCACTTCCGCGCCTTCAAGGATCACTGCCGTTTCGGGTTCGAGCGGCGCCAGAAACCGCACCGCGTGGGGCGCGCACGCCGCTATGCCGCCAAAGGAAGCTGCGGGCGCGTATACCGGCAGCTCGAAATGCTTGCATATCATCTCGAGCCCGCGGATGTGGTCGGCGTGTTCGTGAGTCACGAACACTGCCTTTATGTTCGTAAGCGAACTGCCCAGCGAATTCAGCGCGTTTTCGCACGAGCGCGCCGAAACGCCGCAGTCTATGAGATATTCGTTTTTTCCGTTTGCAAAATACACGCAGTTCCCGTCCGAAGACGAAAACAGGGTATATACCCGCTTTTCGTCCATCACGCGCGCGCTCCGCCGGCAAATTCGCGCGTTACGCACACGGCGCCGTAGGGACGTATGTTCAGGAACATACAGCATCCTTTGCCGAAGACGCTTTCCATATCGCGTTTCAGCTTTTCGGCGCGGCAGGGTTCCGGCCACGCCTGCACCGTCCCGGCGAATCCGCCGCCGTGGACGCGCGCGGTGACGCCGCTGCAGGCGCACAGCGCCAGCGCTACCGAAAGTCCCTGATCGGCGGCGTTTTCCGCGCAGAACACGTTCTGCAGGAATTTGAACGACGAATCGCCCGAACTCTGCAGCAGGCGGAAAAATTCGTCGTAGTCGCCGCGTTTTATCGCGGCGCGCTGTTTTTCAACGCGGTCGTTTTCTTCAAAATAATGTATCGCCCTCAGCACCGCGCGGTCGCCGTACGCTTCGCGCAGCGCGGGGATCGAGGCAAACACATCCTCGCGGCGCACCATCCTGAGCACCGGCTTGCCGAAATACGAAGCCACCTGCTTCATCTCGGCGGGGAGCGACGCGTACTGATCGGTCAGCTTGGCGTGGCTGCCGCCGGTGTTTATGAGACAGAGCGATTTGCCCGCGCGCGCGGAATCGAAGGTGAGTTTTTCGGTATAAGGTACGGAAGGATCGGCGAAATCTATGTAAGAGATACCGCCCGAGGCGCAAGCCGCCTGGTCCATAAGGCCGCAGGGTTTGCCGAAAAACACGTTTTCGGCGTACTGTCCGGCTTTTGCGAGCTCCATGGCGCTCATACCGCCGTTGTTGTAGAACACGTTGAGTATCTCGCCCGCCATGACTTCGAACGCGGCGGAAGACGAAATGCCGCTGCCCATTATTACGTCGCTCTTGGTGTAGGCGCAGAAACCGCCCGCCTTGTGCGAATTCTTCATAAACCAGTCGGCGACTCCGGCGATAAGCGCCGCGGAACACCCGGGCTTGACTGAGCCGGCGCTTATGGAAGCTATGTCTATGACGCTTTCGCGGTAACCGTCGCTTTTGAGTGATATAACGCCGTTGTCGGTCTTCGCGGCGACGGATATTATGTCTATGTCGACCGAGCCGCAGATCACCTTGCCGTTGTTGTGGTCGGTGTGGTTGCCGCATATCTCGGTCCTTCCCGGGACCGAAAACAGTTCGACGTCCCTGTCGCCGTAAGTGGCGATAAAGCTCTGTGCCATCGTATAATAGCGCTCGCGCTGATATTCGAGCCGCCCTTCGCCGTAAAGTTCTGTCAAAGCGCGGTCGAACGCGCCGCTTTTTATCTTTTCCGCAATTAATGAACAGATCATTGCGTCTGTCTCCTCCGTAGATGAATTTATTTGCCGCCCAGCGCTTTTTTCGCCGCCGCGGCTGCGCCCGAGGCCGCCGTGAGCAGGGGATCGGCGTCCGTTCCGAACGCCTCGATCTCGCTTATACCGCAGTATTCGCTCTGCACCGAATACGTCGCGCGCACGTAGCGCGCCGCTTCGGGCAGTTCGGGTTCCGCGCGGAAAGTGCGCAGATCGCTGCCGCTGCTGCCTACTTTTACCACGGAAGTCCTGACCGTTTCGGATGCGGGGCGGAAATGTACGCCGTCGGCGGAATATTCGAACGTCACCTCGGCGTCGCGCAACGAACCCGGCGCCCACGGGCCGCCGACGATATCGGTGCTCACGCGCGCGAGCAGATACAGTTTGCCGAGGTCGACCGTCACGGTCAGGTCTTCGCTTTTGTAAACGCCGCACATGACGTCATCCCCGGTCGCCGTTTTCATACCGTCGGTAAACTTGCCGGCGTACGAGCCGTCGGCGCGGATATCCGAAAAGAGTTCGAAAACTTTGCCTCGGGAATACGGCGCGGAAGTCACGGTATACGGTTTTTCGTAGGCCTCGTTGACGTATTTTTTGCCTTTTATCGTCACTTCGGCGGGGGCGATGCGTCCCGCCGTGAAATCCGTCTCCACCGCCCTGGCGGCTTCGGCCTGCAGCACGTCGACGGTCTCCTGCGGCATATACGCCGTGTAGGAGTTGCCGACCGGCGAAACGCCGAAGAACGAATACATCAGAGTCGCCGCGGCGAGATAACTGCCTTCTTTTGAATGGTGTGAATTGTCGGCGGCGTAAAGATTTATTTCGCGGTGCCCGGTGCGGCAGTATTCAAAAGCCACCGCCACGGGCGACCAGCGCAGTCCGTACAGCTTTGCAAGCCGTATGTAGTTCTGATAATGGCGCACGGCGCCCGCGGTGCGCGCGCTGTCGTCGCTGGTGGAAGAATAGCGCATATACAGGAGCGGTTCGGCGCCGGTCTCGCATATCAGCGGTACCAGCACGTCCATCGCCGGCCGGGAATCTTCAAAGTTCGCGCCGCCGGCGTCCTGCAGCACCACATAGTCGTATTTGCGCGCGGCGAGCGCTTTGCGCAGCGCCTTGCCGCGTTCGTGGTTTTCGTCGGCGAATTCGTAAAGATAAGCGCTGCCGAAAGTGCAGTATGTCACCGAAACTTCTATCCCCGCCGCGGCGCACATCGCGCGGAACTTGAGCGGTATGCCGTTGAAATAGGTGGTGCTGTTGCCCACAAAGAGGAACGACTTGCAGTTTTCGCTTTCGGGCTGCTGTTTGTTGTATTTTATCGTTACGGTGCCGGCTTCTTTGTCGTAGGAACCGTATATTCGGCGGACGACCGTCATGGTGGAATTGTACAGCATTGCGCCTTCGAAGGCGAAGCCGAACGCCAGCAGAAGCTTTACCGAAACGCCCCCGCGGTACACGATCATGAACCCGTGGGGCGGGATATCGACTTCGGTCTGCGGCGAACCGTAGGTGCCGTCCTTGTTGCCGTAAAGGTTTTCGCCCACCTCGGTCATTATCCCTTCGCCGTTGAAGACCATGAGCTGCGACGTGGTGAAATCGTAATCGGCGGTCATAACGCGCCTTATTTCGTCGGAATCGTTTTCAAAGAGCGAGATCTCGCCGCTTTTGGGCACTTTTTCCCATCTGCTCACGTTCAGTGTGAATTCAACGTCCATAGGCGTTTCCTCCTCCGCGCGGGCCGGAACGTGCGGCGTGCACGCGAATATAAGCGCCGCAAGCGCCAGCGCTATAAATCTTTTGCGTCCTGTCATACCGCTTCTCCTCCGTCCCTCTCAATAAAATGATTATACCGCAAGCGGCATAGAAAATCAACCTTTATTTCAACGCGTACGCAAAAACGTCGAACGCGGGTATATATTCCGCGTTGCGCAGGTATATCCTGCTCCCCGGCATTTGCCGCGCCAGCCACAGCGGTATTTCCGTGAGGTCGTACGCGCGGTGATATACCGCGCATTTCACCGCCGGCGAATGCGAATATAAGGTGTTCACGGCGCCGCACAGCACGGCTTCGTCGGCGCCTTCGGCGTCGATCTTTACGGCGCCCACCCGCTCTTTTACGTACGTGTCTATTTTTACGGCGCTGATCTCCGCGCCTTCGCGGCTCGTTTTTCCGCCGCGGCCCTTGCCTTTTTCAAAAAACGTCTTTCCGTCAAAATCGCCGCACGCGGCGTTTACGCAGCGCGCGTTTGGGTATTTGCGCATACGGGCGCACAGCTTTCTGTAGTTCACGGCGTCGGGTTCAAAGGCGTAGACCGTACCGTTCGCGCCGGAACGCAGTATATATTCTTCGGCGGTGTCCCCGTCGTAGGCGCCCACGTCCACGAACGCGCCTTCGCGGCCGAACCAGCCTTCGGGGACTGAAGGATCGACGTAAAGATCGCCGATATCCGCCGTCACGTCGTATCTGAGCAGGGAATCGAACAGCTTTTTCGAGCTTTCGTCGGCGAAAAGCGACCTCACTTCGGCGATTTTCGCGCTTTCGCGCTCAATGTACGGCAAGTCTATGCAGCCTTCGCCGTAAGGCGGAAGATTTGGCGCAAAGAAAAGGCGCCTTTTCGCCATACGGCGGAATATGCCGCAGTCTTCGCCGTGGAGCGCGAACGCGCTCACGCACGCAAAGTCGCCGTACAGCGCCTCTGCCTGCGCTTCGGTGAGCACGCGCATCCCCAGAAAGCTCTGCCCGCGCACAAAATCATCGGAAGCGAACACGCCGCTTATTTCTATGCCGTTCGCTTTGAGATACCTTATTATCTTTTCGGCGCCGTTGCCCATTCCGTAAACGCACACGTTTTTGCCGCAGTTTTTCAGTTTGTCTATGTAACTTTCCATTATCCGGTTCTCCCACGCAAATATATTATCAAAAAGTTAATAATTTGTATATAACTTTAACGTTATTTTTTTGTTAAAATTATTCGCGAAAACAGAAATAAAGTGAGGTACGTGTCAAATGGAAAGATCGGTATACGAGGACAAACTGCGCGCCGCGTTCCTTTCGCGCGCGGCGGGATGCACGCTGGGCGCCCCCGTTGAAGGGTGGACGACCGCGCAAATGGAAGAATATGCGGCGAAGCTGGGCACGCCGTTCCCGTGCGTAGATTACTGGGCTGATACGCCCATACCCGACACCGTGCGCTATATACGCCAGCATTTCCGCGATTACACCAAGCCGTTCATCAACGGCGTCCCGTGCGACGACGATATCGGCTTCACTCTGCTTTCGCTGTTCATAGCCGAAGAGGGCGGCGGCAGGGATTTCACGCTCGAAGACGTAAAGAACGCCTGGCTCAAATACATAA
The DNA here is from genome assembly GCA_017429165.1 of Clostridia bacterium. Taxonomy (GTDB): domain Bacteria; phylum Bacillota; class Clostridia; order Oscillospirales; family CAG-382; genus UBA1206. The sequence goes on along the minus strand of JAFRPL010000019.1, from coordinate 86,521 downwards.
CCGAAGCTTACACCGCCGAGCGCATAGCCATAGACAATATGCTCGCCGGCGTCCCCGCCGAAAAAGCGGCGGAAATAAACAATCCGTATCAGGAATTCATAGGCGCCGACATCCGCTGCGACGGCTACGCCTATATGGCGCCGGGCGATCCCGAAAAAGCCGTAAAGATGGCCGAGACCGACGCGTACATCTCGCACCGCGGAAACGGCGTCTACGGCGCGCGCTTCTTCGCCGCCGCCATATCGTGGGCGTTCGTATGCTCGGACGTGAAGACCGCGCTCGAAAAAGGGCTGGAATTCATTCCGGCGGAAAGCGAACTTGCCAAAGGCGTGCGCTGGGCGCTCGATATCTGGGATAATGCCGGCGATTACAAAAACGCCGAACGTCTTGTCGACGAGCGCTACCCCGGGATGCATATCGTCCACACTATAAATAACGCCTGCCTCACGATCTTCGGCCTGGCGCTGGGCGGAAAAGACGTGGGCAAAGTCATTTCGAACTGCGTGGCAATGGCGCACGACTGCGACTGCACCGCCGCCACCGCGGGTTCGCTCGCCGGCGCGGCGTACGGCATGTCCGCGCTAGACAAAAAATGGTACGAACCGTTCGGCGACACCGTGTATTCGTTCTACAACGGGCCCGAAAAGTATTCCATAAACGATATCCTCGCGCGTTACGCGCGCATGGCGGGGTTTTAAGCACATATTCCGCGCGGGCGTTTCATAATCTTCCATTAAGAAGGGAAGATGATATATGAAACGCTTGATCAAGACCGTTTGCCTTATCGCCGCGGTCGCGCTGATACTGCCGCTTTCGGCTTTTGCCGAAGACGAAACCGCGGTTTTTCCGCCCTCGCAGGCGACCGAACCGTACTGGTACGTCACGGCGCCGTCGTTCGCCGGACCGCTTCCGGTCCGCGCCGCGCTGCTCATGGAATATTCCACCGGCGCGGTGCTCTACGCGCAAAACGAAAACGCGCGGTATCCCATCGCCTCGGTCACCAAGATAATGACCACTCTGCTCATAGCCGAAGCGGTCGACGAAGGGCGGCTGGGGCTTGACGATACCGTCACCGCCGGCGAAGCGGCTGCGAAGATGGGCGGGAGCCAGATATATCTCGAAGCCGGCGAGCGCTTTTCGGTGCGCGACCTTCTCAAGGCGCTCGTGGTCGTTTCGGCAAACGACGCCGCGGTGGCGTTCGCCGAACATCTGGCGGGCAGTGAGGAATCGTTCGTCGCAATGATGAACGGCCGCGCTGAAGAGCTTGGCATGCAAAACACGGTGTTCAAAAACTGCCACGGGCTAAACGAGGAAGGGCATTTTTCCTCGGCGCTCGACGTGGCGCTGATGACCCGCGAACTGCTCAAGCATAAATTCATACTGGAATTCACCACTATCTGGACGGATACCGTGCGCAACGGATCGTTCGGGCTCGCCAACACAAACAAGCTCATACGCTTTTACGGCGGCGCAAACGGAATGAAGACCGGTTTCACCGATCTCGCCAAATACTGCCTTTCCGGCACCGCCGAACGCGACGGGATGCAGCTCATCGCCGTGATAATCGGCGCCGAAACCAGCGACATTCGCTTTGCTTCGGCAAAAAAGCTGCTTGATTACGGTTTTGCAAACTACGCGGTTACCGTGCCGCAAAAGCAAGAGCTCGGCCCGTTCCCCGTATCGGGAGGATACAACGGCTTTGTGAAAGTCGATTACGCGCCGCCTTCGGTGCTCGTTTCAAAGGGAAAAGCCGCGTCGCTCACGTCGTCGTATTCGGTGCCCGAACTCAAAGCGCCCGTCAAAGAAGGCGACGTGGTGGGCAGCGTGGATTATTACATAGACGGCGAACACGTCGCGCGCGCGGACGTCTGCGCCCTTACCGGCGACAAAGAAATGACGTTTTTCGACGAATTCTTCCGCATTCTGCGTTCGGCGCTGTCATTTTACTGAGAATATAAAACAACAAAATAAAAAGGGAAGTAAAAAAATGATCACACTCGAAGAAAAATTCGCGCAAAGTTTTATAGGCGAAGAGGCAAAGCAGCTCGCGCCGCGCATGGAAAAAGCGTACCGTACGCTCGTTTCCGCCACCGGCGAAGGCAGCGATTTCCTGGGCTGGTTCGACCTGCCCGTGAACTGCGACAAAGAAGAGATATCCCGCATCAAAGCGGCGGCGGAACGCATAAAGCGGAATTCCGACGCCGTAATAGTCATCGGCATAGGCGGTTCGTATCTGGGCGCCCGCGCCGGGGTGGATTTTATAAAGACGCCGTATTACAATCAGCTCGCAAAAGATACGCCGCAGGTGTATTTTTTGGGCAACTCGTTTTCGGGCGGCGAGCTCGCGGCGGTGCTTGAACTCTGCCGCGAAAAACGCGTGGCGGTGAACGTGATATCCAAATCCGGCACAACCACCGAACCCGCCGTGGCTTTCCGCGCCGTGCGCGACTTTATGCAGAGCAAATACACCGAAGAGGAGCTTAAAGAGCGTATTTTCGTCACCACCGACGCGCACCGCGGCGCGCTGCTTTCGTTCGCGCGCGCAAAGGGATACGAAACGTTCGTGGTCCCGGATAACGTGGGCGGCAGATTTTCGGTGTTCACCGCCGTGGGGCTTCTGCCGCTGGCGATCTGCGGCTGCGATATAGACGAACTCATACGCGGCACGATAGACGAACGCGAACGCTTTCTGGCGCAGGGGATTTCACACCCCGCCTGCCGCTATGCGCTGCTTCGGAATTACTTCCTTGAAACGGGCAAGAGCTGCGAGCTGTTCGTGAGCTATGACCCGTTCCTGCGTTCGTACGGCGAATGGTGGAAACAGCTTTTCGGCGAAAGCGAAGGCAAACAGAACAAGGGCGTGTACCCCACCTCGGCGGTGTTTTCCACCGACCTGCATTCGCTGGGACAGTACGTCCAGCAGGGTCAGCGCATACTCTTCGAGACGGTCGTCACCGAAGAAACTCCCGAAGGCGGCTACACCGTGAAAAAAGCGGCGGAAGATCTCGACGGCCTCAATTATCTGGAGGGCGCGAGCATGGCGCAGATAAACCGCAAGGCGTTCACCGGCACCTCGGTCGCGCATTCGGACGGCGGCGTGCCCGTGCTCGAGATACGGTTCGAACAAAAAGACGAGCGCTCGTTCGGCGAGCTGTGCTGGTTCTTCTTCGCCGCGTGCGGCGTTTCGGCTTATATGCTGGGCGTAAACCCGTTCGACCAGCCCGGCGTGGAAGCGTATAAAAAGAATATGTTCGCCCTTCTGGGCAAGCCCGGCTACGAAGACCTGCGTGCAAGCATAGAAGAGCGGATAAAATAAGAAACAAAACAAAAAAAGAATGCGGCGGAGCGTTTTATGCGCCCCGCCGCGTGTCTTTTATTCAATACTTGTTATCACGCGCGCCTGATTATTTTGAATACTGCATAGAATAACGCCAGCGCCGCGGCGCAGATAAAAAGCACTATATAAACGGGCGTCAGACTGCTGCCGGTTTCCGGCTTTTGACCGTGGACGCCTGAATTGAGGAATTCGGCAAACGAAATCGTTCCGGCAAGGCCTTCGCCGTTTTCGTCGTAATTGTGTTCGTAAGATGAAATATAAGCGGAATACTCCGCCGCCGCCTTGCGGAATTCGGTTTCGGTGAACATCACGCCCTGTGACTGTTCGTATTCATAATATTTAACGAACACGCCTTTGTCGGTCTTGATATATACCGATGCGCCAAAAAACGACGTCGTCGAATCGAAGCAGTATATGTTTTCTATTTTGCAGCTTTCGCCTTCAAAGACCATTTCTGCTGATAAGTTTTTTATATCCGTGAAAAACGTGGGAGTCGTATCGGACAATGCTCCCGTTTTCCCTATCAAAACAGATCCGTCGTCCTTCTTTAAAACGCATATTTTAAAAGGATTTTCATCGAAAACAACGTAGAAAGAGTTATTTTGTTTGCTCTCTGATTGACCGACTGCGGCAATCAGTTCATCCAGCGGTTTATCGGAATACTCCCAGTGAAGCTGGTAGACTCTGAGTATGGGAAGCCCGTCTAACGTTACGTCTTTTAACGAGTCGTCGTATTTGGAGCCGTCAGATAACAGAACGCGTTCAGATTCTGTCAACCGACTGTCTATGATATCAGCTATCTCTTCATCCATATCGTGCCTCGTATCATCGGCGAAAACAGCAAGCGGGATCGTCGCAATGATAAATACTGCCGTTATAAGCAATAGTACGATTTTTTTGTTCATAACAATACCTCCGTACAATTTAAATTCTAACATGAGTTCCTGCGTTATTCTTTTCCCCTCCTATTAATACAAACAGTCGCAAAAGCCTTTGCTCCTTCATAATTTCGCATTGTTTACAAATTGTTTACATTTGGCGCGTCTTCTGTGCCAATATCCATTATATCAAAAAAATTGCAAATGTAAAGGGACAATTCGCACCCTTTTCGGGCGCCCGCGGCACGCGCAAAAGAAAACCCGCAAAACGCGTTAAAAAATCAAATTTGCTATTGCAAAAAACGGCGGGGTATAGTACAATATAATTGCCCCGCAAGGGAGCGCATTTGTTAAAACGGAAGGTGGTCAAAATGATACGTTTGATAGTGGGGGCCAAAGGAGCCGGCAAAACCAAACGCCTTATAGAAGAGGCTAACGCGGCGGGACTTGCGAGCAAGGGCAGCGTTATTTGCATAGAATACGGCAGAAAACTTTCGTACGAGCTCAAACCGCAGGTGCGGCTCATAGACGCCAAGGCGTACGGCGTTTCGGACGCGTATGAATTTTACGGTTTTGCGTGCGGCGTGCTCGCCGGCAATTACGACGTGACCGATCTTTTCATAGATTCGGCGCTCAAGATATGCGGCGGCGATACGGCTTCCTTTGCGGAATTCATGTTCAGAATAGAAAAGATAATAGAAGAAAGAAATATAAACTGTCTCGTAACGGCTTCCGCGTTTGCGGATTCGCTGCCCGCGGGGCTTGAAAGGTTTTTGGAAAACGGAGAACGGTGATGGCGATGTTCAAAAAGATAGCGTTCGTGGCGTGCAGCTTCTTTTCCGTTGCGGCGCTCGTGTATACCGGCGCACTCGCAATAGCCATGGGCGGACGTTCCGCCGCCGGCGCGTACGGGCTGCTTTTTAAAAACGTGGCGGTGCTGTTCGTCTATTCGTGGGCGATGGGCGCGCTGGAATCGGTGTTCACGCTTAAGATCTCCGCCGCGGCAAAGCGCGTCATCCACGCGCTGGCGCTCTATGCATGCACGCTCGCGGCGGGGCTTATCATGGCCGACCCCGGCAAGGACGCCCGCCAGATAGTGCTTTTCATTTTTATACTCACGCTCGTTTATACCGTTCTTTATACCGCGACCGTGCTCATTATGCGCATAATCAAAAAGGCAAGGGAATAGCGGACCTTTTGCCAAAATAAACTTTTCCCCCGAAAAAAGCGTTGGCTTTTTTCGGGGGATTTTCTTTGACGGGCTTTATTCGCCGCGCTTGGTTATCATATCCGAAAGCCCGTCGATCTCGTACCGCTCGCGCGCTTCGCCTTCGCCGAGCTTTGTATCGGGGCTGATGGAAATCGCCGGCAGGTTTTCGTAAAACGCGTAGTAAGAAGAAAAAGTCAAAAGCTCCAGACTGTCGGGGAGATAAACGTCTTCGCGTATCGTATTGTTTATGATATTGGTGAAATCGAACTCGACAAGCGTTTCGGGCAGCTCCAAGCGTCCGACGGCGCAGCAGAACACCCGCTGACATTCAACCTTTTCCACGCCTTCGGCGAATATCAGGCGTTCTATTTCGCAGTGGTCAAAGGCGTCGCATTCGACTTGTGCCGTACCGGGGATAACGAGTTGTTCTATGTTGTCGCATTCATAAAACGCTTCCGTCCGTATTTCGGCCACCGAATCGGGTATCACGACTTTGCCGAGCTTTGAACAGTTTACAAACGATTTTTCGCATATGATCTTTACGCTCCCGTCGCCGGGTATCACGGCGTCGTTCAGCGCGTATATAAGTTTTCCGTCGCGCAGGTCTATAAAGCAGCCGCCGTTTACCGCGTAATTGAGGTTGTCGGCCGAAACGGTAACGGACTTTATGGTTTTTTCAAGCTTTGTTTTGTTGTCGTAGACCGCCTCGTCAAAAATGCTGCCGTCTATCCTCGCGAGCGACGCGCCTATATAGATCTCATCGAATCCGCCGAAAGCGCGGTCGCCCACGGCGACCAGAGAATCGGGCAGCGTCAGTTTGCCTGTATGCGCCCCCGAAAACGCATATGCGCCTATGACCTTTGCGCTGTCAGGAAGAGTAATGTCGTTTAATTTACACATTCCAAACGCCGCGCAGCGGATCTCAGCAGCGCAGCCGGGTTCAAAAGTCAGTTTTTCAAGCGCACTGGCGCAGAAAGCGTATCTGCCTATGGTTTTTATGCCGGCGGGCAGGGTCGCCGATATCAGCGTGGAAAAGTAAAACGCCCGGTCCCCTATAATTTCGGCGTCGTCGCCTTCAAAGTTCAGCGTCTTTATCGGCGCGCTGTAAAATGAATACGGCTTTATCTCTCTTACGCCGGCGGGTATGACCAGATCTTCGCACGGATTTCCGCCGACGTATATCTTTGTTTCGAGGCCGAAAGGAATAGAATAATAATCACCTTTGTCCGCGGCGCAATAGGCGGCGACGTCTTCGATATAAACAGTGTCGAAATAGGCGCCCAAAAACGCTTGTTCGCCTACGCTGCGTATGCTCGAAGGAATATTTATCGAATGCCCTCTTGTGATGTAACTTCCGTTTGCAAACGCTTGCGCTCCTATGCGCGTCACGCTGCCGTCTGAGGGAATGACGCAGTCTGCGGTGGCTGCTATCAGCGTGCCGGAGGCCCTGTCTATAAGACATCCGTCGGTAAAAACGTAACGATCGTTTTGCGGATCAACGGTGATCCCGGTGAGGCGCCGGCATCCGTAAAACGCGCCTTCGCCTATTTCTTTTATGTTTTTGCCTATGTGAAACGTTTTGAATTCGCAGCCTTCAAAAGCTTTTTTATCTATGTATACCACGGTGTCGGGGATCGCGATCACGTCTACCGGGCATTGCGAAAACGCGCCTTCGCCTATCCGTTCCACGCTTCCGTCATCGGGCACGGCGACGGTCTGATCCGTTCCGAGCGTTTTCGGCCTGGAAAAAGCTTTGACCAGCGTTTTTTCTTTGACGTTGATCAGCAATCCGTCGGTGATAATAAACGTTTCGTTTTGCGGGTCCACGGACCATTCGAACCGGGAGTCGAACGAACAAGGAGTGACTATCTCTTTGACGTACGCGCCTATCGTGATCCGTAACTTGGCGCTGGTTTTTTTGACGACGTAAACGTGTCCGATATCTAACGTTTCCAGCGGAAGACCATCCAGTGTATCCGGCATAGTAAGTTCATCGGCAGCGCTTTCGGGGTACCACACGATGCCGCTCAATACGGCGGTGCCGTTTTCGGCTTTGTAGTATTCCAGCAATATGCCTTCCTGCCAATAACTGTAAAGGCGACGTTCCTGAATGACGTTGCCGCACGAAGTGCATTTGTATTGTAAGACCCGCGTTCCTTCATTGTCTTCCATCAAACGCCACGAATAGGATTCGTGAATACATTCGCCGTTATCCGGAATAAGATCCTCGTCGTCCGGTATATCCGAGCGGTGCAGAAGGAAAAGCACCGAGCCCAGCGTGAGCGCGGGGATGAGTATGAGCGCTGCGATGAGTATCGCTGTCTTTTTCATATTTTGACGTTTCCTTTCCTTGCCCGCGGCGGACGTTGCGCGCGGCGGTTTTTTCGTTTATTCTTCAACTTGTTTATCCAGATATATTATCTCGGGAGCCGACCCGGAAAAAGCGTTTTCGGGGAACACGGTCCCGCTGTAAGCGTATATTTTCGTCAATAACGTGCAGCCGGCAAAAGCCGTGGGATCTATGTATTCTATCCCCGCCGGGAAGCTGACGCTTTGCAGATGGAAGCAGGCGGCGAACGCGTCTCTGTCTATATATTTCACCGGATCCGGTATGATCAGCTCGACCGGCGTCTTCGTGCGGGAAAACGCGCCTTCGCCTATCCGTTCCACGCTTCCGTCGTCGGGTATAACGCTTTCGGCGCAGCCGAGGATCAGCGTTTTTGTGCCGACGTCTATCACGCAGCCGTTTTTGAGCGCATAATGCCCGTTGTCTGTGAAACCGGCGCTTATGTCGATCTGCCCGTATCCCTTGAAACAACCCGCGCCTATACGTTCCAGCCCCGCAGGCAGATATACCGAAGCGATCCTGCAATTCGCAAAAGCATTCGTCCCCAGCTCGCGCAGAGCTTCCGGCAGTTCTATTTCGGTAAGCGCGGTGCTGCAGAAAGCCATGGCGCCGATGCGCGTCACGTTGGCGTGGAACTTCACGCGCTCCAGCGATCTCCACCCGTAAAAGCAATAATCGTTTATTTCGGTCACGGGATCGGGTATGGTCAGTTCGTTAAAGCTGTTGCCTTCGGCGTCGGTGATGCGCGTATCCACGTAAGGCTTTACCGGCGTCGAACCCAAGTCGGCGAACTGTATGCGGCACCAGGAGTCGAGATCTTCTATTGTGAGCAGCTTGACGTTGCAGGAGGCGAACGCCTGCTTGCCTATGTATTTGACGCTTGCCGGCATGAACAGCGAGATCCCGCGTAACTGTCCCTTGTTGAAAAACGCGTAAGCGTCAATGCGTTCCACGCTGCCGTCAGCGGGGATCGCGGCGCCGTTGAACCCCATCACCAGCGTCTTTGCCGCTACGTTGATAAGACAGTTGTCTTTATATATGAACGTTTCGTTGGCGGGGTCGAGCGTCAAAACGAGCTCGCCTTCCGCGGTGATCGAATCGCCGTATATTTCGGTAACGCTCGCGGGGATCTTCAGCTCGCCCGATATCCCGAGCAGCGCGTTGTGGGCGATCTTTGTCACGCTGCCGTCGGCGGGAATGATGCACGGTGCGTTTTTTGCGTGGTATATCACCGCTTTTTCACGCATGTCGATAAGGCATCCGCCCGTAAAAGAATAATACGGGTTCGAAGGATCTATATCGAGCAGGCACTGCAAAGAGTTCAGCGTGTATTCCGTAAAAAGCCCGACCGAAGCCGGGATCCCCAATGTGGATCCTGCGGAAGGATACGGCATGGCGGCGTCTATCGCCGTTACCGGCAGGCCTGCCACGGTTTCGGGGATATCGTACCGGTCCGCGTTTACGAGCTCGCGTTCGACGATACATACCGTGCAGCCGCCGTTGCCGTCCGTATAATAAACTATACCCTGCCCGTCGCGCCACAGAACGTGCTCTTCCAGCGTCGCTCCGCAATCGGAACACAACGTAAGGTGCGTTCCGTACGCCCCGGCCGGCGCGGGATACTGTTCCGGCGTTTTATACGTCCGCACGGTGTATTCGTGCGCGCAATCGTTTTCCGCGGCGCTTTCTTCCGCGCTGCTTTCTTCCGCGCCGCTTCTGTCGGTTTCCGAAAAATCCACCTGCGCGCTTTCGTCTTCCGGCTCGTCCGAACGGTGCAGAAGGAAAAGCACCGAGCCCAGCGTGAGCGCCGGGATGAGTATGAGCGCTGCGATGAGTATCGCTGTCTTTTTCATATTTTGACGTTTCCTTTCCTTGCCCGCGGCGGACGTTGCGCGCGGCGGTTTTTTCGTTTATTCTTTATCAAGATATATTATCTCGGGCTCGGGTATGTTTGCAAAAACGTCTTCGGCGAACACGGTGCCGCTGTAAGCGTAGACCCTTTTGAGCGACGTGCAATTCATAAACGCCTGCCTGCCCACGCTTTCCACGCTGCGCGGCAGCGTTATCTCTTCAAGCGAAGCACACCCCCAGAACGCCCTTTCCCCAACGGTCTTCACGCCTTCTTCAAGTATCACGCTCTTGAGCTCTGTGCAGCTGCGGAACGCGCCCGCGCCCACGGTCTCAACCGCCGCGGGTACGCGTATTTCGGCGATATCACGCCGCGCAAAAGCGTCGCCGAGCTGTTTTACGCTTCCGTCCGACGGAATGACCGCCCCGGCGCAGACTTCTATCAGTTCAGCCGCGAATTTATCTATAAGGCAGCCGTTCACGACGGCGTACTTTTTATTTTCGGGGTGTACTTCTATCACCCGCAGAGATGTTGATATGATGTTTGGGAGCGTCTCGAGCGATCTGCCGATATAAAGCTCGGTCAAACCGTTCAATCTGATCGCGCCCGAGCCCAGATATTTGAGACTGTCGGGTGTGACGAGCTTTTCGGGTGCCCATGAATCAAAGGCGAAAGCGCCTATGCGTTCGGTCTTTCCGGGCAGTTCCACGTTCATAAGCGGACAGTTATTAAAAGCGAAAAATTCTATCTCTGCGGCGCATTCACGGTCGAATACCACGTCCGTCAGCATATCGCAGGCCATAAACGCCTCTTCCCCTATGTATTCAAGCCCCGCGGGGAAACTCACGCTCACAAGCCAATTACAGTGGAAGAACGCTTTGCGTTCTATATATTTCACCGTATCCGGAACGACCAGACGCGTTATTTTGCGGTTTCCCTGAAACGCGATCTCGCCTATCCGTTCAACGCTTCCGTCGGACGGTATGTGATCGCAGCAGCTGTATATAAGTTTCTTTTCGGCGATTTCAATAATGCAGTTTTCCTTTATCGAATAAACGCCGTTGCCGCCGTTTTCCATCGTCACGCTTTCCAAAGGGCAGGCGTTAAAACACCCCGTATCTATTTTCGTCAAGCTTGCGGGCAGCTCCGCTTTTTCCAATTTAGTACCCGCAAAAGCGTATTTCCCAAGCTCGCGCACGCTGCTCGGCAGATCCAGCGTTGCGAGCGAAGTATTGCTGAACGCCATATCGCCTATCCGCGTCTCTTTTCCGTTGAACGTAACGCTTTCAAGGTCCCGGCACCCGTAAAAAGCGTAGGGCTTTATTTCCGTTATTTCGTCGGGTATGGTTATGTGCGTCAGCCTGTTGCCGTTTGCGTCATAAGCTTTCGCTTCCTCGTATATCTTGAACGGCGACGAACCGCTGTCGGCAAAATCTATCTTCAGCCATGATTCAAGGTCTTCTATAACGACTTTTTTCGGCTGCATTGCAAAAGCGCTCGCGCCTATAGATTCGATACAGGCGGGAATAAATATCTCTTCTGGTTGATACGTATAAGCAAAGGCGTATTCGTCTATCTTCGTTACGCTGCCGTCGCGCGGGATCGAATATCCAGGACAGCCGAACACCAGTGTTTTCGTCTTTACGTTTACAAGGCAGTTCTCTATCATTGCAAACGTCTCGTTTGCTTCGTCTACTTCCAGTATCAGATCTCCGCCGCCGCCCATGAAAGAACTTCCGGTCAGCTCACTGACGCTCGCGGGGATGAACAGGGTATAGTTATTGGTTCTAAGCGCGCAATCTCCTATCTTCGTTACGCTGCCGTCGTCGGGTATCACGCAGCCTTCGAGCGAATATACGAGCTCGCCCGTCCGCAGATCCACAAGACATTTGTCCACGTATCTGTAATAAGGGTTCCCTTCGCCGGTTTTAAAATTGTTGTTGCATAAACGCAGTATCCGCGGCGATATGTAGTTTACCGTGTCCGGAAGGCAAATCGTCGTCGTCGTAGCCGACAGCCAACTGATAACTTGGTTCGTATCCAGCGCCGTGACCGGCAGACCGTTTAATTCTTCCGGCAGCTCCAGCAGTTTCAACGACCGCGGCACGCTCATCATTATCACGGTGCAGCCGCCGTCGTCGTTTTCAAAATACGTCAAAGTTATGTTTTCGCCATACTTATAATCCCACATCGGGCGGACGTCAAGTTCTTTTTTGCACGTTTCGCATAGCAATACTGTCAATCCCACGGCGCCTTCGGGGATATCCGCTCCTTCTGTGCGCGTTCCGCGATAAGTCTTTTCGTGCGCGCAATCGTTTTCCGTACTGCTTTCTTCCGCGCCGCTTTTGTCGGTTTCCGAAAAATTCACCTGCGCGCTTTCGTCTTCCGGCTCGTCCGAACGGTGCAGAAGGAAAAGCACCGAGCCCAGCGTGAGCGCGGGGATGAGTATGAGCGCTGCGACGAGTATCGCTGTCTTTTTCATATTTTGACGTTTCCTTTCCTTGCCCGCGGCGGACGTTGCGCGCGGCGGTTTTTTCGTTTATTCTTTATCAAGATATATTATCTCGGGCGGTTCGGGTATGTTTGCAAAAACGTCTTCGGCGAACACGGTGCCGCTGTAAGCGTAGACCCTTTTGAGCGACGTGCAATTCATAAACGCCTGCTTGCCCACGCTTTCCACGCTGCGCGGCAGCGTTATCTCTTCAAGCAAAGCACACCCCCAGAACGCCCTTTCTCCAACGGTCTTCACGCCTTCTTTCAGATCCACCCGTTTCAAAGCCGCGCAGCCCCAAAAAGCCCCTTCTCCGAGCGTTTCAAGAGTATTGGGGAAATACGCTTCTTTAAGCGACACACATCCGCTGAACGCACTGTCGCCTATGTTCACCAGCCCTTCGGCAAACGATACCTCTTCAAGCTCGGCACAGTCGGCGAACGCGCTTGCGCCTATGCCTTCCACGGGATAAGGGATATGTATCTTATTGATATTCCATGCGCTGTAAACGTAGGGACCTATATTTTTTACGCTGCCGTCTTCGGGTATCCTGCTGTCGAAAGCCGCCGCGACCAGGGTAGAGGTCGCGATCTCTATGATGCAGCCGTCCGTCGATTTGTAATATTTGCTTTCCGGGCTTACGTACACGCTTTCAAGGTAAGTGGCGGAGTAACCGACATTGAGTATTTTCAGTCCGCTGCCTATCGATATCGAACGCAGCGTGTCCCACGGGATCCATGCGAATACCCGCACCACGCTGTCGGGGATGACGAGCGTTTCCAGAGGGCAGCCGTTGAACGCGCCGGACCCCGCGTATCTCGCCCTGTCCGGCAGCGTCAGCTTTTTCAGGCCGGAACAGTAATAGAACGTGCTCGCTTCCACGTTCGCCGCGCAGCCGCTTTCGTATTCCACGTCTTCAAGATAAGGGCAGTAGGAAAAAGCGGCAATACCCACGTATTCCACGCTTGCGGGGATAAACACGCTTTTGATATACGCGTTCTTAAAAGCACTGTCGCCTATATAGATCACGGAATCCGGTATCACAACGCTTTCCGCCTTGCACGATTCAAACGCGTTCGCGCCTATGTATTCCACCGAATCGGGAATGATTATAGATTTCGCATCGGTCATGTAACACGCCTTTTCCGCTATGCGTATCACGCTGCGGTCGTCGGGGATGGCGAATTCCTGCGCGGTGAACAGCAGCGTCTTTCCGGGGAAATCTATTACGCAGCCGTCTTTCAGTTTTATGGATCCGTTGTTTTCAAAATCGGCGGTCACGGAATCAAAACGGCAGTTCGCAAAGCATTGTTCGCCAATGTATACTATCCCTTCGGGAAGATGAAGCGTTTTCAGATTCGCGCTTGCAAAAGCGGCTTCGCCCAGCTCTTTCACCCGTTCGGGAAGCGTAAGCTCGCGGAGCCAGCATCCGTCGAACGCGTGCTTGCCTATATAAGCGACGTCGTTGTGAAACTTTATCTCACTGACCGAATTCCAGCCGCAAAACGCATAATCGTTGATGCGCGTCACGCTTTCCGGCACTTCTATAGCGGTTATCTCGGTGCCGTCGGTCAGATACGCCGCTCTTCTTCCGGATGACATTCTTCTTTCGTACGCGCCGAGCGGCGTCGAATCCATACCGGCAAACTCCACGTTATACCACGCGTCAAGGCTTTCTATCGTGAGCTTGGTCACTTCCAGGTTTTTAAACGCGCCTTCGCCTATGTATTCGATACAGGCGGGCAAAAACAGTTCGCTTTCACTTAAGTCCTTGTTGTAAAACGCATAGTCGCCTATGCGCGTCACGCTGCCGTCGGCAGGCAGCTCGTAACCTTTGGTCACGAACACCAGCGTTTTTGTCTTTTTGTTTATAAGGCAGCCGTTTTTGAAAACGTACGTGTCGTTCGCCTCGTCCACCGTGAAGTCGGATGTTCCCTCGTAACTGTAACTATAAGACAGCCCGCTTATTTCGGTCACGCACGCGGGGATATACACCGATTCCACGTTTTTCAGCGCGTTATCGCCTATCTTCGTCACGCTGCCGTCGGAAGGGATCACGCATTTGGCGTTGCCGATCAAAAGAGTCTTTGTGCGCTTGTCTATCAGGCAGGTCTCGGTCAGCGTATAATACGGATTTGCCGGGTCCAGCGAATAATGGGAAAGATAATGTATGCCTCTCAGAGTTTTGTCGGTGATATACTCTATCGTGGCGGGCAGGTAAACGTGACTGCCGCCCGAGGAGCTCAGATCCACTCCGGCAACGGTCCTGCCGTTCACGGCTGCGGGTATAACCGTTTCTTTTGCTTCTTTGTTTATACCGCACAACGCGTAGTCGCCGTTTTCGTCTACATAATAAACTACCCCTTCCGGCGTTCTGTAAAGCGCGCGTTTCGCAAGGACGCTGCCGCAGTGATCGCATCTGTAAAGCATCGTCCCGTTGCCGTGCTCGTCAAAATCCGATTCAAAATAAATCCAATCCGCTCTGTGCGGGCACCCGTAAAGCGAAACGGGCTCTTCCGTACTGCTTTCTTCCGCGCCGCTTCTGTCGGTTTCCGAAAAATTCACCTGCGCGCTTTCGTCTTCCGGCTCGTCCGAACGGTGCAGAAGGAAAAGCACCGAGCCCAGCGTGAGCGCCGGGATGAGTATGAGCGCTGCGATGAGTATCGCTGTCTTTTTCATATTTTGACGTTTCCTTTCCTTACCCGCGGCGGACGTTGCGCGCGGCGGTATCTTTTTATTCATTATAGCATATCGCGGCGGGGATTTCAAGAGTCCGCCGCTTTCCGCGGTTGACAAAACGCGCCGCTTGTGGTATATTCTATTGCAGAAACGGAGGAAGATCAATGATACTTCACATCATCCGCCACGCGGACCCCGATTATCCCAACAACACCATAACCGAATTCGGCAAGCAGGAAGCCGAGGCGCTCGCGGTCTATATGAAAGGCGTCCCTTTGGATAAAATATACACGTCGCCCCTGGGCAGGGCAATAGACACCGCGCTTCCCACCTGCCGCGAAAAAGGGCTGGAATACACCGTGCTGCCCTGGACCGCCGAAAGCATGGACTATATGCGCCCCTGCGATATGCCGGGCAACTGCTCTTATACCTTTACGCTCACCGAAGGCGTGCGCGATTTCACCGACCTCACCAGCGAAAGCCGCAACGGGTCCATAGAGCTGCTCGTGCAGAATTCCGACGCGTTCCTCACGTCGCTGGGGTTCGAAAGATGCGGCGCGCGCTACAAAGTGCTGCGCAAAAACGACGAACACGTGGCGGTGTTCTGCCACGGCGGCTTCGGCGGAGCGTGGATATCGCATCTGCTGCTCAGGCCCGCCGAGCTCAGCTGGCTGGATATCCGCCTGCAGACCACGGGCATAACCACGTTCGAATTCAGCAGCGCCGGCGAATACGCTTTCCCCGTGCTGCGTCAGCTTGGCGCCATACCGCACATACTGCTCGCGGGGCTGAGGATAAATAACAGATAATTGCAAATTGCAAATTGCAAATTGAAAATTGCAAATTGAAAATTAAGGAAATCTCCCGGAAAAACGTGGTTTTTCCGGGAGATGTTTTAATATCCGGGTCATTTGAACAAGTTCACGAAATCGGGTTCGGTGGAGGTGATCTCTTCTCCGTCGAGGTACGAAAGCAGCGGGAAATCGGCGGCGTCTTTCAGCTCGAATCTCAGCGAATACGAACACAGCGCCTGCGAGGAATAGCCCATCTTGCGGTCTTCCTTGTTCACGGCGTACTTACCGTCGCCGAGCAGCGGGTGGCCGGTATGCGCCAGCTGCGCGCGGATCTGGTGCGTGCGCCCGGTCATAAGCTCCACGCGCAAGAGCGAAAGGTCTTTTTTGTTTTCATACGATATGACTTCGTACCGCGTGACCGCGGTCACCGCGCCTTTGAACGGCTTGTCGCGCACCGTGACCATGTTCTTTTCGGGATCTTTCTGCAAATACGATTTTATCTCGCCCGCGCGCTTTTCCATTGCGCCGTGGCAGACGGCGAGATAGATCTTGCGCACCTCGCGGCGGCGGATGATCTCGTTCATCTCACGCAGAGCGCCGCCGGTCTTGGCTGCGATGACCAGCCCTTCCGTATTGCGGTCTATGCGGTTGCAAAGCGCCGGCGCAAAAGAATTCTCGCGCTCGGGGTAATATTCGCCTTTGTTCCAAAGGTACGCCTTTACGCGGTCTATCAGCGTGTCGGCGTCGTCGGGCGATTCGGAATGGCACAACAGCCCCTTGGGCTTGCGGATTATAAGCACGTTTGCGTCTTCAAAGCGCACGTCGAGCGGCGCTTTTACGCGCTTGAACGAATCTTCGCTCCGCTGCGTTAAAAACTCCTCGGGCACGAACAGCGCGACGGTATCGCCACGGCAAAGTATATCGTTTTCCTTAGCGCGCTTTCCGTTGACTTTTACGCGCTTCGTGCGTATGTATTTGTACATGAGCGAAGCGGGGATCGCGGGCATGGTTTTTGCAAGGAATTTGTCCAGCCGTTTGCCCGCGTCGTTGGCGTTTACGGTAATCTCTTTCATTTGCTTTTTCACCTTATTCGGGATTTTACCACATTTCCGCCGCCGTGGCAACAGAAAAATCGCACAAGGCGCCATTATT
Organism: Clostridia bacterium; assembly: GCA_017429165.1. Classification (GTDB taxonomy): domain Bacteria; phylum Bacillota; class Clostridia; order Oscillospirales; family CAG-382; genus UBA1206. The sequence goes on along the minus strand of JAFRPL010000019.1, from coordinate 69,784 downwards.
TTTTCGCTTTGTTGCGTGCGCAACGGAAAATGCCGCCGTATATGCGTATAATAACCGTACTGAAACAAATGAAAAAAGAGAGGTAATGTAAAATGAAAAAAATTCTTGCGCTGCTTATTGCGGCGGCTATGATATTCGCGCTTTGCGCCTGCGGAAGCGCGAACGAAGAAAGCGTTCCCGTTTCCGAGCCGGCGTCCGACCCCGTTTCCGAGCCGGCGTGCGAAGCCGTGGCCGTGCGCGTAGCGTCGCTCAAAGGGCCCACGTCCATGGGACTTGTGAAATTTATGGATCAGAGCGCCGCGGGCGGCTTTGTGAACGCTTACGAATTCACCGTGGCGGGAAGCGCCGACGAGATCACGCCCAAATTCATACAGGGCGAATTCGATATAGTCTCGGTCCCCGCGAATTTAGCTTCGGTTTTGTGGAACCGCACCGAAGGCAAGGTCAAAGTGCTTGCGGTCAACACGCTCGGCGTGCTGTATATCCTGGGCAAAAACGTTCAGATAGATTCGGTCGCGGACCTGCGCGGCAAGACTGTCTACGCCACCGGCAAGGGCTCGACTCCCGAATACGGGCTCAAAAAGATACTCGAACAGAACGGGCTCGACCCCGAGACCGACGTCACTATCGAATGGAAATCCCAGCCCGACGAGGTACTGCCTTTGCTCAAAACTTCCGAATCGGCGGTCGCGATGCTGCCGCAGCCCTACGTGGTGGCGGCGATGACCAACGTCGAAGGGCTTGAGATCAAGCTCAGTCTGAACGACGAATGGAGCAAATTCCCCGAAAACGGCGCGTTCATCACCAGCGTCATAGCCGTGCGCGCGGAATTCGCCGCCGAACACCCCGAAGCGGTCGCCGAATTCATGGCGGCGGCGGAAGAAAGCTGCAGTTTCGCCGTGTCGAACGTCGAAGAGACCGCTCCGCTCGTGGAACAGTACGTCGGCATCAAAGCCGGCGTGGCAAAACAGGCGCTGCCCGGATGCAACATCACTTTCATTGCCGGGGCGCAGATGAAAGAAGCGCTTTCGGCGTATCTCGGCGTGCTTTTCGGCTATGAACCCAAATCGGTGGGCGGCGCGCTCCCCGACGGCGGATTCTATTATGAATGATATCAAAGAAAACGCAAAGACTAAAAAAATAAATATAAAAAACGTCTCGCTCCGCATAGCCGGAGCTTTGGCGTTTTTGGCGGTCTGGCAGATATTCCCGCTGTTTATGGGCGATACCTCCATACTCCTCGCCACGCCGCTTCAGGTCGCAGGCCGCCTGTTCGAGCTCGTCCCGCAGGCAGGTTTCTCGGGGCGCGTGTGGTTCAGCTTCGCGCGGATAGCCGCGGGGTTCGGGCTGGCGTTCGCGTCCGGCATTCTGCTCGCCTCGCTGGCGGCGCGTTACAAGATCGCGGAAGCGCTCGTAAGGCCGTATATGACCGTGGCGAAAACGGTGCCGGTGGCGTCGTTCATCGTGCTGGCGCTCATATGGCTTTCGTCCTCGTCGCTTTCGGTGTTCATATCGTTTTTGATGGTGCTGCCCATAATCTACACCAACGTGCTCCAGGGGATAAGGAGCGCCGATGAAAAACTGCTCGAAACGGCGCGGCTCTTCAAAGTGCCGCTTTCGCGCCGCGTGCGGTATATCCATATCCCCGCCGCATTCCCGTATCTCATATCCGGCTCCCGCGTGGGGCTCGGGATGGCGTGGAAGGCGGGGGTCGCCGCCGAAGTCATTTCCATCGCCACCGGGTCGATCGGCGAGCAGCTGTATTTTTCAAAAGTTTATCTCGATTCCGCAGAGCTGTTGGCGTGGACCGTTGTGGTCGTGCTGCTTTCGCTCGCGTTCGAAAAACTCACGCTGTTTCTTCTCGGGCTCGCGTTCAAGGGGGTGAAAAAGCTGTGAATGCCATCGTTTGCAAAGATATTTACAAAAGCTACGGCGAAAAAGAGGTGCTGCGCGGCTTTTCGCACGCTTTCGAACCCGGCTCCGTCACCGCCGTCACCGGGCCTTCCGGCTGCGGCAAGACCACGCTCGTTTCGATCGTCGCCGGGCTTGTGATCCCCGATTCCGGCAGCGTGGAAAACGCGCCTCAAAACATATCTGCGGTCTTCCAGGAAGACCGGCTTATAGATGGTCACGACGTCAGGGCGAACATCCGCTTCGCGTGCGGGAATATCGCGCCGGAACGTGTCGCCGTGACGCTCGCCGCGCTCGGACTGCAGGACGAATACCGCACCGACGTGTCTTCGCTTTCGGGCGGGATGCGCCGCCGCGTCGCCATAGCGCGCGCGCTGCTTGCGCCGTACGATCTGCTTATCCTCGACGAGCCGTTCAAGGGACTCGACGAAACGCTCAAGGCGAAAGTCGCGTCTTACGTCGCCGAATGTGCAAAAGGGAAGACGGTCATATTCATAACCCACGATATTTCGGAACTCGGTTTCTTTGAAAACTGCCGTGTCCTCGAGCTCGGGCAAAATCCTTCGGCCGGATAAAACGGCGCACGGAAATATATTCCGTGCGTCATTTATATGTTTATTTCAAACGACAGTCATTTGTTCCGCGGCTTTTTCGCCCTTTTCGTTTCGCGCCTTTCGGCCCATTTGCGGAACACGGGCTTCAGTATGCCCGGTATGCGCAAAATATAGATCTTCATACGCTCCATCTCCCCTTATGTAAACATCAAAAGCGCGCCGGCTCCCGCTATCGCCGCCGCCGAAACGAACACCATCACCGCGGAAGGCAGAAAACAGCATAAGAGTATCCCCGCGCCGAACGACAGCGCGCAGGTGCCCACGAGTTTGGTTTTGCAGAACATAAAAATCACGCCCTTCGTTCACAGTATATGAACGAAGGGCGTTTTTCGTTACGTATCGGCGTAAAATAATATCATTCGTACGTGACGATCTCTATTTCGTCGGTGAAGAACCAGCCGACGCAGTTCACGCTTATCTTGACGAACCGCGCCGACGCCGATTCTTTAAGCTCCAGCGTCAGCCGCTTTATATAGAGCGAGCCGGTGCCTTCGTCTGCGCACGTGAGCTTGCCGACGGGGTCGAAACTGACGCCGTCTTCCGAAACGAAGACTTCAAAATACCGCGGTTCCATAACGGCGCCGTAGCCGCCGCCCAGAGCTTCCACGACTATATCGCCTATGTTATGGGTCATCTCGCCTAAATCTACGGTGATCTCATAGGTCTGGCCGTTGAACCCCTGCCACGCGGGATCCGAAAAGCTTGCGCCGCCGTGCCTGCCGTCGGTTAGTTCCGTGCCGGAATCGGCGTTGTCGTGCGTGGCGGCGGTGGCGACGTAGCTCTTGCCTAACGCGGCGTTCACGCCCTGCTTGGTGCGGTCCACCGGACCGCCGCTCTTTACGGGGGAGCCGTCTTTTTCAAAACGCAAAGCGCCGGTGGAATCGGACGAACAGTCGTATACCGTCACCGAAAACGGCAGCTCGGGCGTTTCGTTGGGCAAGGTCAGATAGCTCACGCCGCCCAGCGTGCGGATCAGCCGTTTGTTGTACCAGCGCTCTTCGCCGCCGCGCAGTATCTTCACCGCCTGTACGCCGTACGTCGGGGTGGGGAGATATACGGTCAGCGTTTCGTCCGTGACTTTTACCTGCGCGTTTGCGGGCAGGTCTTCCGGCGGGATCCCGCCGGTGTTGAGGTAATAAATGTAGTTTTTGTGGTAGTCTTCTATGTCGTTGTATATAGTGTAGTTTGCAAAGAATTCCGGCATATACGCTTCGTAGGTGAAAGTGCACAGCGTGTCGGCGTACTTCGCTGCGGTGCGGATCTGTTTTATAAAGCGGCTTACCGGCGCGGGGATATCGTCGTCGCCGCCCGTGACGGACGAACCGAGTATGAAGTTTTCCAGATTCACCCAGAATTCCACGTTGTGCTTTTCGCATACCGCCGCCGCGGCGGAAAGATAATCGCCGGCGTTCGCGGTGTTGAAATATCCGCAGCCCACGCCGTCCTGCGGGCAGTAGATGATCTGCTCCGCGCGTTCAACTTTGCCGAGAATGGATTCAAGGCTTTTTTTCAGCTGAGACGCGCTGCCTCCCCACGATGTGCAGTAGGGCGACATCAAAAGCGGCAGCCCGGGCGTGAGCGCGTTTATGTTTTCCAGCACGGTACTCAGGATATCCGCGATCTCGTCCGGATGCGATTTGAAGTCGCCGTTGCTGAATTCGTGCGTGAGGTACCAGCCGCAGAATACTTCCGGGAAGGGGACGCAGTAGCGCGTGTAAAGCGCCTGCAGCGCGTTAACGTTCGCCTTTTTGTACTTTTCGGTATTGCCGAAGATGTCGTCGGCGGGATTCATCCCCATAAACACCTTCATCCCGCGTTTTTTCGCCTGGGCGAAAACGTGATCCAGCGCGCTGTTCTGGTACACCGCGCCGTCGGCGCCGGCGCCGTGCAGGATGATAAGCCCGGTGATACCGGCTTCTTCAAGCGTGTCGAAATAGCGCTCAGCCATTTCGTCGCTCGCACCGTACAGCGTCATGGTCGTTATCATACTGTAGGAAACGTGCGGCACCGTTATTTCTTCGGGCGCGCGGTCGTATCCGTACGTGCGCTCCGGGACGCTTTCGATAAACGAATTATCGGCGTGCGCGTAGACCGCCGCTTCGGCGAACGCCGCCTTGTTTCCGTCCGCGGGGGTCACGCAAAAGCGCACGTAGCGCGCGTCCACGCCGGCGCATTCGGCGCTCAGAGTATATATCCTGCCCATGGTCGTGGCGGCGCGGGGAGCGAAACGCTGCTTTTCGCAAACGCACGTATAGTTTTCGTCTTCGCCGGCGGCGTAGACCGAAAACGCCGAAATATCGGCGGTGTTCAAGGAACGCACCGTCCAGAGCACGAACTGTTCGAGGTTTTGTTTGACTTCTCCCAGATCGAGCGTTATTTCAAATTCCTTGCCGGCGCTTTGAACGTAAAGCACGCCCGAGTCGTCGAGCTGGATCTCGTTTATGTTCCCGTCGGTCAGAAAACCCTCGCCGCCCGTGTTCTTTGCCGACACCGTGTACGCGGCGCCGCCCGAAACGAGCGCGCGGCATTCCGAAGCTTTCAGATCTTCGTTATACTCGTGTTCCGGCATGCTTACCTCCGTTTCGCTTTCTTCCGCCGAAATAACGGCTTCGCTTTCGTCCGCGGAGCTTTCTTCAGGGTCCGGACTTTCCGCGCTGTTTTCCGTGCCGCACGCGCAAAGCAGCATAAGTAAAGCGGCAAGCAGCGCGCACAAGGCGCGCAAAGAGTGTGAACGCTTGTGTTCCATATGCGTTATTTCTCCGTTTTTCGCGTATTTCCGCAAATAAGATCCGTTCGGCGCGCGGAAGGACCGTGAACGAAACCCTGCTTGTGCAGGACGGTGCGCTCTCCGCTTGTTTGCGCTTCCAACGTCCGTGCGCGGGGTGCGCCGCAAGCGGCTTGAACAGCCCGCGTCGGGAGGCCTGCATCCCCAAAGCGGAATATGCGCTCCTTTTCGTATTTGTTGGGTTTTTAACGGCCCTTCCGCCCGCCGGACGGTGTGCGGAAGATAGTGTGTTTATTCTTCTTCGTCTTCTTCGTCGTCGAACGCGTCGTCCATATCGATCTCGTCCATATACTCTTCTTCAAACGCTTCGGCGGCTTTTTCAAATTCGTCGTCATCGTCTATGGTGACGAGCGTCTCTTCGCCGTTTTCGTCGGTCTCCACGCGCAGGATGACGTACTCGCCTTCCTCGTTTTCGCAGGGCTCGAACGCGACGTAGGTCTTGCCGTCCAGTTCAAGGTCGCCTATAACGTAAAATTCGGTCTCGGTCCCTTCTTCGTCTGTAAGAGTTATTCTTTCATCATCGCGGTCCATTATGTGTTCCTCCGTTGTAATTATTCTTTCCGGTCAAGTTTATTTTATCATACGCGATGCCCCGTGTCAAGTGCGACAGGACGCAAAAAACGCCCTTTTGCGAACGGCGTTAGGCAAATATTCACAAACAAATTACCTAAAATTTGTTAAAATCTTTCAAAACACCTTGAAAATTGCGTTTTTTTATAGTATTATTAATATAGATTTTTATCACCTATACGGATTTTAGATTTTACGTGACGCGAGATAACAGAAAGATGAGGTAAAACCATGTCCAACAAACTGTTCCAAAGCATGATCTACCAGATGAAAGACACTACCGACCGCATGATCGGCGTCGTTGACGAAAGCGGCACCGTTGTGGCGTGCAGCCAGCTTTCGCATATAGGGGAAAACCGGCCCGATGTCGCCGACGAGATCGCTTACACCTTCGACACCGTCGCCATCAACGGCTTCACCTACAAGGCCATCGGCTCGCATACGCGTTCGGAATTCGCCGCTTTTGCCGAAGGCGAGGACGCCGTGAGCAAGAGCATAGCGTCTATTATTTCGGTCTCGCTCACCACATTCAAGAGTCTTTACGACGAAAAGTACGACAAAGGCAATTTCGTAAAGAACATTATACTCGACAACATCCTTCCCGGCGATATCTACATCAAAGCCAAAGAGCTGCGGTTCGATAACGAGATCAACCGCGTGGTCTATCTTATAAGGTTCCACAACAAAGGCGAGGTCGTACCGTTCGACGTCGTGCAGAACATATTCCCCGACAAATCGCGCGATTACGTCATTTCCATAAGTGAATCCGATATAGCGCTTGTAAAAGAACTCAAGACCGCCGCCGAAAACCGCTCCATAGAAGCGTACGCGCGGTCAATCGCCGACACCGCTTCGACCGAATTCTTCTACCGCGTCACGGTGGGCATCGGCTCGGTCGTTACCAACGTAAAAGAGCTCGCGCGCTCGTACAAGGACGCGCAGATAGCGCTGGAAGTCGGCAAGGTTTTCGATACCGAAAAGAACGTCATCAATTACGAAAACCTCGGCATAGCGCGCCTTATCTATCAGCTCCCCGCCACGCTGTGCGAAATGTTCCTGCAGGAGGTGTTCAAGCGCGGCTCGCTCGAAACGCTGGATAACGAGATGCTTATGACGATCCAGGCGTTTTTCGAAAACAACCTGAACGTTTCCGAAACCAGCCGCAAGCTTTTCTGCCACCGCAACACGCTCGTCTACCGGCTCGAAAAGATCAAAAAGCTCACCGGGCTCGACTTGCGTGAATTCGACCACGCCATCACGTTCAAAGTGGCGCTCATGGTCAAAAAGTATATCGCTTCCAAACCCTCGCTTTACTGAAAATAAACAAAGGACAAGCTGTTATGATAGAATTTCAGAACGTATCGATGGTATATCCCAACGGGACCGTCGCATTAAGGAACGTCAACCTGACCGTTGAAGACGGAGAATTCGTCTTTGTAGTCGGCCATTCCGGCGCCGGCAAGACCACGCTCACCAAGCTGCTTATGTGCGAAGAACGCGTTTCCGGCGGGCGTCTCACCGTGGGCAAATTCAAGCTCGAAAAGCTCCCCAAGCGCAAGATCCCGTATCTTCGCCGCACCATGGGCGTGGTGTTTCAGGATTTCAGGCTTTTTGATAACAAGACCGTTTACGAAAACGTCGCTTTCGCGCTGCGCGTCATAGGCGAAAGACCTTCGATAATAAAGAAAAAAGTTCCCGCGTTCCTCAATCTCGTCGAACTCACCGACAAAGCGGAATGCTTTCCGGACGAGCTTTCGGGCGGCGAAAAGCAGCGCGTGGCGTTTGCGCGCGCGCTGGTCAACAACCCCGAAATGATCATCGCCGACGAGCCCACCGGTAACGTGGATCCCAAGATGTCCGAAGAACTCATAGATCTTCTTTTGCGCGTCAACAAGCTGGGCAAGACGGTCATAGTGGTCACGCACGAAAAAGCGCTGGTCGACCATTATAAAAAGCGCGTCGTCACCATCCAGGGCGGCGAAATAACGTCGGACAGAGCGGGAGGGTACGAAGAATGAAGATGATACGCAATTTCTTTTACCTCATAGGGCAGGGGTTCGTGGGCGTTTTCCGCAATTCCATAATGTCCACCGCCTCGGTGCTCATCCTCGTCTGCTGCATGCTCATCATCGGAACGTTTTCGCTGGTGATATCGGGACTCAACCAGAGCCTGGAGCAGGTAAAAGACTTAAACGTCATAATGGCGTATATTTCGGCTTCCGCCGACGAAAAAGAAATAGCCGATATGCAAAAGAGCATAAGCGAGTATTCCGCAGGCGTCACCTGCGTGTTCGTCGGCAAGGATGAAGCGCTCGAGCGGCTCAGAGAAGATTTCGGCGACGACGTTTATCTCGCCCCGTATTTCGAACCCTCCGGCGAGGAGGAGGAAAGCGGCGTCACGCACGCCACGCGCGCCAACCCGCTGCCCGATTCGTTTGAGATCACGTTCGAAAACGATGTCCAGGCCGAAGCGCTCAACAACTTTGTATGCAACCTCAAAATAGAAGTGATGAACCCCAACGGGGTAAGGGAGACTGTCCCCGGCATAACCGACACCCGCCACCGCATAGGCCTCGTGGAAAAATTCAGCAACGCCAGAAAAGGCATGATCGTGCTCGCCGGCCTGCTCATGGCGGTGCTGCTCATAGTTTCGCTGTTCGTCATAATGAACACCGTACGGCTCGGCATGTTCGCCCGCCGCGAGGAGATCGCGGTCATGCGCTACGTCGGCGCCACCAAGACGTTCGTCGTTATGCCGTTCATTGTTGAAGGCATAATCATAGGTCTCGCCGCCGCCGTGCTTGCGTTCATCGTTCAGTATTACCTTTACACATATGTCATAACCGATATCGCGCTGAATTACGGTCTGGGCACTCTCGCGCCGTTCGGCGGATTTGCCAAGTACATAGCCGCCGCTTTCCTGGGCGTGGGGTTGTTCGCGGGCGTGATCGCCAGCGGCATCTCGGTCAAGCGCTATCTCAACGCTTAAAGCTTTTTAGGAGGTAAACGTTCATGAAAAAGCAAATATCGCTCGCGCTTTCGCTCGTTATGGTCATAGCCTTCTGTCTCATAGCGTTTTCCAACGTCGCTCCGCACGCGGACGCCAAGGAGACTACTATCGGCGAAGACCAGGAAGAACTGCGCCGTCTTACCAAGGAGCTGGAAGCCATAAAGCAAAAGCGTGACGAAAGCAAAAAAGCGGCTCGGGACGCGCAGAAACAGTATGCCGGCACCGAAAAAGAGATGGATCTTATCCAGCTGCAGATCGACGAACTGACTCTTGAACAGAAGCAGACCGAAATGATCATCGACGGTTACGAAAGCGTCATACAGCGCCTTAAGGACAGTATAGGCGAACAGACCGTGCGCATAAACGACCTTTATGAATTATACGACAATATTCTGATAAACTATTATAAGTACGGCAAACCCAGCGATCTCGAACTGATGGCTTCGTCGGGTTCGCTTTCGGAATATCTTACCAAAAAGGATTATGTGGGATATATACTCGAAAGCATGAAACAGAAAGAGCTCGAGATCGAAGCCGCCACCACCGACCTTGAAAACACCTACGCCGAGATTACAAAATCGTACAGATATCTCGATCAGTACAACGAAGATATACAGAATATGCTGGGCGAACAGCAGTTGCTGTTCGAAGAGCTTAACACCAAGCTCGGCGATTACGTCAGCGACGTCAAGCTCAGCGAAAAAGAAGCGCAGAATTACGCCGACCGTCAGGCTGCGCTGCAGAAGAAGATCGACGCGCTCAACAAGCAGATAGAAGAAAAGAAAGCGTATATAGATCCTTCGTTCTGCTGGCCCATAGACAGCGTTTACTGGAAGAACTGCTATATAAGCAGCGGCTACGGCACGCGCCGCGACCCGTTCACCGGCGAGCTGCGCACCCATAAGGGAGTCGATATCGCGGCTCCGTACGGAACGCCCGTCCAGGTCGTCAAGAGCGGCGTGGTCGTGGAAAGCACCGATAACGGCGGCAGCGCCGGCATCTGGATCAAGGTGCAGCATTACGACGGTTCGTACACTTCGTACCATCATCTTTCCAAACGTCTTGTCAACGTCGGCGCAAAAGTCATACAGGGGCAGATCATAGGCAAGGTCGGCTCCACCGGTCGTTCCACCGGCAACCATCTGCATTTCCAGGTATACGAGGGCAGCGAAGTAGTCAATCCTAAGAAATATCTCGATAAATACATACTCAAAGCGCTCGACATACATCATTATTTCGACTGATTTTCAAGGACGTGTTCTTAATATGACAAAACCCAGAATAAGCATTATTGCGGCCGTCATACTGTGTCTGGCCGTGGGCTGCGCGGCATTCGTTGCCGCCGCAAGCATAAAATCGGTGCAGTACGAAGAAAAGCTCGACGCCGCCGAAACCGAAAACGTGTCTCTCGCCGCCGAAAACGCCGCCATACGCACCGAGCTTGAAACGCTGCGCTCAGTCGCAGGCGATATCGACAGGGACCGTTTTGACGCGGTCAACGCCGCCAAACAGCTGGTCGCCGAGGCGCGCCGCACGGTGGAAACGCTTTACGTCTTCAAAGACGATTCGCCCTTTGCCATAGATCAGGCGGAGGTCGAAAAAGCGCTCGAAGAAGCGAGCGCCCGGCTTCTGAAAGACACTTCGGTCCCCGTGGAAGAAATAAAAGACGAACTGCTTTACGCCTATTTCGACGCCATCAGCGATCCGTTCACGATGTACCACACCAAGGCGGACATGGAAGAGCTCGCCGAACAGAGTGCGGGCCGTCTTTACGGCATAGGCGTGTATATCTATTTTGACGAAGACACTTCGTCGCTCTATATCGAGCGCGTCATGCCCGGGTCTCCCGCTGAAAAAGCCGGACTTAAGATAGGCGACCGCATAAAGAGCATAGAGGACGTAGAAGTCTCGGTCGAAACCTACGACGAATGCGTCAATTCCGTGGCGGGCGAGCTGGGCACCGAAGTCAAGCTCGTAATTGAACGCGGCGGCGAAACGCTCACCATAAGACCCGTGCGCGGCGAGGTCCGCACCTGCTCGGTGTATACCGATTACGTCGGCGACTACGCTCTCATAAACATAAAAGAGTTTTCGGGCCATGTGGTCGAGGATTTCAAAGCGGCGCTTGAAGAAGCCGAATCCAAAAACGTAAAGGGATACATTTTTGACGTGCGCGACAATCCCGGCGGCGACCTGGGCATTATCTGCGAAGTGCTCGACATGTTGCTGCCCGAAGGTCCCATAGTCACCATAGTCCAGTACAACGGGCAGGTCTACGAAGAAAAATCCGATTCCGCGTGCCTGGATAAACCCGTCGTCGTGCTCTGCAACGGCAACACCGCATCCGCCGGCGAACTGTTCACCAGCGCGCTGCAGAATTATTCGCACGAAGGCAAAAACGTCGCCTGCGTCATAGGCGAGACCACCTACGGCAAAGGCACCATGCAGCAGATATATTATCTTTCCGACCGCAGCGGATTCCGCGTTTCCATGGCGTATTACAATCCGCCTTTCGGCGAAAACTATCATCTCAAAGGCGTCAAGCCCGATATCGAAGTCGAGCAGAGTCTCACCGTTACCGCTCATCCGTTCCTGCGCGGCACCGACGACGACCTGCAGTATCTGGCGGCGCTCGAATGGCTTAACGGCGTAGTAAATCAATAATCATATACAGGAGAATTCACAATGGCAAAACAGATTTTTGTTTCTAAAGAAGGGTACGCAAAGCTCCATTCCGAACTTGAATACCTCAAAACAGTCAAAAGAAAAGAAGTCGCTCAGGCAATAGCCAAGGCGCGCGCTTACGGCGACCTTTCGGAAAACAGCGAATACGACGAGGCGAAGAACGAGCAGGCGGAAGTTGAAAACCGCATCGCCAACCTCGAACAGACCATAGAAAACGCCGTCGTGCTCGACGACAGCGACGTAAAGACCGATAAGGTCAGCGTGGGCAATATCGTAAAAATATACGATTACGAACGCGAAAAAGAATCGGAATACCGCGTGGTCGGTTCCACCGAATCCGATCCGTTCGCCGTGCCCCAGTGCGTTTCGGACGATTCGCCCATAGGCAAAGCGCTCATAGGCGCCCGCAAAGGCGACACCGTCAATATAGAAACTCCCAAGGGCATCTACAGATGCACCGTGGTATCCATTTCCAAGTAAAACATTCAAAAAAAGGAAAATAATCATTATGAGCGAAGAACTTACAAGCACCGAACGTGCGGAATCCTCCGAACAGCAGAACGAAATATTCCTGCGCCGCAAAAAGCTGGAAGACCTCAAAGCCGCGGGCAGGGATCCGTTCACAATAGTCAAATACGACCGCGATTCGCTCGCCGCGCAGATCAAAGCCGATTTCGCGTCTTACGAAAACAAAGAAGTTTCGGTCGCCGGCCGCATCATGTCGCGCCGCATAATGGGCAAGGCGAGCTTCGCCACTATCGCCGACAACAGCGGAACGATACAGAGCTATATCAGCATAAACGACTTGGGCGAGGAAGCGTATTCGGCGTTCAAAAAAATGGATATAGGCGATATCGTCGGCATAAAGGGGTTCGTTTTCCTCACGCGCACCGGCGAAATATCGGTGCACGCTCATTCGCTCACGCTGCTTGCAAAATCGCTGCTGCCGCTGCCCGAAAAATTCCACGGCTTAAAGGACGTCGACACGCGTTACCGTCAGCGGTATCTCGATCTTATAGTCAATCCCGAGGTAAAGGAAACTTTCGTCAAGCGTTCGCGCATACTTTCCGAGATCCGCGCTTATCTCGACGGCAAGGGATTTTTGGAAGTCGATACTCCCATACTCACCCCGTTCGAGATCGGCGCCACCGCGCGCCCGTTCAAAACGCACCACAACACGCTGGATATGGATATGTATCTGCGCATAGAGACCGAGCTGTATCTCAAGCGGCTCATAGTCGGCGGTTTCGACAAGGTTTACGAAGTCGGGCGCATATTCCGCAACGAAGGCATGGACACCAAGCACAACCCCGAATTCACGTCCATAGAGCTGTATCAGGCGTACACCGATTACAAGGGGATGATGGACCTCGTAGAAGAGCTTTACGTCATGCTCGCGGAAAAGATATGCGGCGGCAGGGTCATCACCTATCAGGGCACGCAGATCGATATGGGCCGCTGGGAACGCATGACTATGGCGGAATCGGTCAAAAAATATGCCGGAGTCGATTATTATGACTGGAAGTCCGACGAAGACGCCCGCGCCGCGGCGGCCGAAAAGCACGTTCCGGTCCCGGCGGACGCCACCAGAGGAACCGTGCTCGCCGAGCTGTTTGACGCGTTTGTCGAAGAAAACCTAATCCAGCCCACTTTTATATACGATTACCCGGTCGAAATAAGCCCGCTCGCCAAGAAAAAGGCCGACGACCCGCTGTTCACAGAACGTTTTGAGTATTTTATCAACGCCACCGAATACGGCAACGCTTTTTCCGAACTCAACGATCCGGTCGACCAGAAAGAGCGTTTCGAACGCCAGGTAGCGGAAAAGAAAAAAGCCGAACCCGATACCGCTGCGCAGGTCGATTACGATTACGTCACCGCGCTCGAATACGGGCTCGCGCCCACCGGCGGACTCGGCTTCGGCATAGACCGTCTCGTCATGCTGCTCACCGACAGCGCCTCCATACGCGACGTGCTGCTGTTCCCGACTATGAAGCCCATAGACGACAAAAAGGGCGAAAAGTCCGGTGAATCCGGGACGTCCGAAAAGCCCGTTGAAACCGCTCCCGCAATCGAAGGCGCGCCGATCATATCGGCTGAAAAACCCGACTTCTCGAACGTTCAGATCGAACCGCTTTTTGCAGATTTCGTCGACTTTGAGACGTTTTCAAAGAGCGATTTCCGCGCCGTAAAGGTGCTTGCCTGCGAAGCGGTGCCTAAGTCCAAGAAGCTTCTGAAGTTCACTCTTGACGACGGAACAGGCACGGAACGCACGATTTTAAGCGGAATCCACGCGTTCTACGAGCCGGAACAGCTCGTCGGCAAGACCTGCATCGCCATCGTTAATCTACCTCCGCGCCCGATGATGGGCATCGAATCCTGCGGTATGCTCATTTCCGCAGTCCACAAGGAGGGCGACGAAGAGAAGCTGCATCTGCTGCAGGTCGACCCGCACATCCCCGCAGGTGCAAAACTGTACTGAAAACGCTGAAATTGTTGTATGAATGTCCTTCATAGTTTTTTGGTCAAAAATCGGCAGCTTACAACAAACTTACAACAATCGTACAACAATCGATGCATGAAAACGTGCAGACCCCTGAAAATCGCATATTTTTTATGAAAGACCTCGGGAAATCACAAGTTTCCCGGGGCCTTTTTTGTTTTAATACGCCGATCACAAAATCGCATACTACCGCCTTTGCTCTAAAATCAATATAATTGTTTTGAAATCGGAAAGGCGGAATTGGATATGGACAATAGTTTTTCTTCGATTCACCCCGAACTTGTTTGTGAGTGGTCGGATAAAAATGCTCCTTTGACCCCGGAGCAGATAACCTACGGTTCAAAGAAACTCTATTGGTGGAAGGGCTCTTGCGGTCACGAGTGGAAAGCCAGTGCAAAAAGCAGATCTTCAGGAGAAAAGTGTCCTTACTGTGCCGGAATGAGAGTTATGCCCGGTTTCAATGATCTCGCTTCAAAGCGACCGGACTTGGTCAGTGAATGGTCGTCGAAAAACGAACTGAAACCGACAGAAGTTCACTGGTCCTCGCACAAAAAGGCAATATGGAGAGATAAATACGGCCACGAGTGGGAGGCAGTCATAAAAAACAGAGTTTGCGGCAGCGGCTGTCCGTACTGCTCTCATAATAAGATATTGGAAGGATTCAACGATTTGGCGAGCGTCTGTCCCGATGTTGCCGAAGAATGGTCGGATCGTAATCTTCCCTTAACACCGAATATGATCACAGCGTTCTCGAACAAGAAGGTGTGGTGGAAATGCAAACTCGGACACGAATGGAACGCCCTCATTTCCACTCGTTCCTATGGAAGTAAATGCCCGTATTGCAGCGGGATTGAATTGCTGAAAGGATTCAATGACTTAGCAACTACACAACCTGAGCTTTCAAAAGAATGGTCAGCCCGAAATCATCCTCTGTCACCGGACCAAATCAACGATAAATCACGACTGAACGTATGGTGGAAGTGCCATACCTGCGGATATGAATGGAAAGCGGTCATTTTTTCGAGAGTTCACGGATCTAAATGTCCTGTTTGTACGGAACGAAGCGTGATGCCGGGATATAACGACCTTGCGACAACAGATCCTGAGCTGATAGCAGAGTGGGATTTTGAAAAGAATAAAATCTCTCCATCCCGCGTCTCGCGCTTTTCAATGTATAGCTACTGGTGGAAATGCCGCTACGGTCATTCTTGTAAAGCTAAGGTGTCTGACAGAACGCTTGAACATAAGATATGCCCTGCCTGCGAAAAAGAATATCTAGCGGTTTTCCCTCAACTGATCATTTCATACTATGCAAAACAAAGCGGACAGAGAGCGATTCTGAATGACGAAAAGCTGATAGGCATCCCCATAGAGGTACTAATTCCGGAAGAGAGACTCGCAATTGAGGCTCAAATATATGATGAAAAGATTGAACGCGTAAAAAAGCATTTGTGTTCTTCTGCCGGTATTGATCTTATAAAAGTGCCATATAAAAAGAGCGACAGTGAACTGGAGTACGCCGAGAAAATAAAAGGAATATATAAAAGAAAAAACATATACATACGGACCGATACAGGCTCCGATATAGCTTTTATACGAAAGCGATATTTCGAGTGGAAAGACAAATAGATCATACATTCATCCCGATCAGAAATGGTCGGGATTTTTTTGCACTCAAAAAAATTTTTGTTTTTTTGTTTAGGGGGTTGTATTTTGGCACCCCTTTGTCCAAAGAAGATGAAGGGACTGATAAACCTTCCCGCAAGGGACAGCCTCTTCGCTGTTCCTTGACAACTGAATAAACAAAGCGTCAGGTACGTTATTCGGACTGATAGCCAAGCAGCATGTACGCATTTGCGAGAATCCAGTGCTGTAAAGGAGAGGCTGCTCCTCTCCGGGCAACGACAGGTCCGATGATAATGATACTTCCGTAATTCGCGGCCGGGCCATAATGAAGGCGCGGGGGTGAGAGTCCCATGAGACTGTAAAGCAAACAGTCGCTTGATGTTTTCCCTACCTTTTGAAAAAAGGTTTACCGCAGGGGGTGCGTGGCAAATACTGCGGCTTTACATACCGTCAATCTCAGCGGTATGTCTCCTTTCTGCCCGTTATCCGGCTGGATAACAGTCTGCGCAGAGGCTTAGTGGGTTATCATTTTCCCTTACCTCACTCTGCGCGGATTTACATACCTTACTAATAGGTATGCACTCCTTCTTGTGTCAAACGGAGTTTCCTCGGTTTCGATTAGAAATCCACCTTTCCTCCGTGTGATTTTACATGCCACAAATAGTACGGGTATTTATCCGTTGAGTGGAACGGCCTCACGACCTTTTCGTGTTCAGCCCACTGCCTTAGTTGGCTATGGTGGGCATTACATGGTCACGTCCCCATCTGTGACCAAATAAAGATTTAGGAGGAAATCTATGCGTAGCGCAAAAGAAACAGGGTGCTTTCCGTATCGAATGAGGACCGTGTGTTATTTCGAGGTCTTCAACGACGGAAAGCTTGTCCAGCTGACGGATGAGTATTCTCGTATTGAAGCATACTTCCGTGCAACAAAAGGAGAAACAAAAATCTGTGCAGTCTGGCCCGGACAGTGGCAAAGCGACTTGTTCATCATCGATGATCTTGAAGCCTTTGCCGACGAGCTGAACCTGCTCGATTCTTATGAAAGGTCTCTTAAAAGGAGGGTGTATTCGTGAGCAAATGCAAGGTCATTGCCGTCGCCAATCAAAAGGGCGGTGTCGGCAAAACCACAACGACGTTCAATCTCGGCGTCGGGCTTGCCCGTCAGGGAAAGCGAGTCCTTCTTGTGGACTGTGACCCGCAGGGCGATTTAACGATCTGCTGCGGGTAACCAGACACAAAGCCCGAAAACCCCTGATTTTACGGGCTTTCTGTCTGTTTGGTGTGCAACCGGTGTGCAACGGAGACTGTTTTAACCGAATCCAACATGATTCAACTTACCGCTTTCTCGGGTTTTGTGCTATCGAAATTAATACCCATATCCGCAAAATACTCGTCGGTTTTGGCAATGTTTTCGTTCTGAAAATTCTCAAATGCGTCGCAGTAGGTGTTCAGCGTGATCTTGATGTCGGAGTGACCGAGAATGTGTTGAAGCACCTTCGGCTGCATACCCGCTTCAATACATCGAGTTGCGAAGGTATGACGCAGGGAGTGAAGCGAAACTTTACCTTTGACAGTTTTATCGAGTATATCGTACTTTTCTACGACCCGCTGAAACTGCATATTGACCTGTGAGGTGTTGATAAAACTACCATTCGATAAAAACAGGTATTCTTCCTCTTCGCTACAACATGAAAGGATCTCTTTTATAAGCGGCATTACTGTCGCCGAAATTTGAATGACTCGGTTGCCGTTTTCGGTTTTAGCACTTTTGGATACAAACGCCTCGCCTTTTAGTCCACGCGCCATAGTTTTACTTACGGAAATCGTTCTCATACGCAGATTGATATCTTCAGTTTTTAGGGCGTTGATCTCTCCCATTCTCATGCCAGTCAGCATAGATAGCAGCATCTGATGTGAATAGTTTACGTCTTCTGTCGTCAAAACCTTGTAAAGCCGTACTTCTTCTTCGGTCGTAAGCGCACGGACTTTATCGCGCTTTTGGGATGTCTTCGGCTTTTTCAAATCCGCTATGGGGTTTTCACCGATGATTTTTCGCTTAACGGCTTCCTTTAAGGTCTTTTGCATCATAGCATAAATTTTGTCTATAAAACTCTGTGACAAGGATATTTCCGAAAGCAGAAAATCCTTAATAGGAGCGTAACTGAGTTCCTGAATTGGCGTGTTTTTCAGATATGAGTTCGCCTCTATTCTCTTTAATGTCTCAATGTGCCGGTAATAGGTTGCTTCTTTGATATAGTTCAAATTCAAGTCGTCTTCAATCATCAATCTGGAGAGTTCGCAAATAGTGATCTTGTTTGGTGCGATATAAGTTCCGGTGATAACGCTGTTTTTAATTGTGGTAAGTTTCTCGTTGACTTCCTTGACCGTTTTGCCGGTCACGCTCCGGCGGATCGGCTTGCCAAAATCATCTGTACCGACGACGATCTGACCTCTGTAACCGGATTTTGTCTTGTAAACGGTTCCTTCACCGTTTCCTTTTTTCTTTTTAGCCGTTTTAGCCATATTGTTTTAAACCTCCATAAATTATTTTTCGGGCGCGGATATTATAGGAAATATCCGCGCCCGGGACAAATGTGCGCCGTTTGTCAAACACGGCGCTGTGAAGCCCATTTTATGAGTTCACATTTCATGACCTTGAGATTTTTGCCGCACATGACAAGCGGAAAGTCTTTCCGGCGCATAGTCTGTCTTGCAACCGGAATAGAGCATCCCATAAGAGAAGCGACTTCTTTCGTGCCGATGAATCGCATACTGTCGTCAAGCCGTGCATAATTGTCGGATTTATTGTCTTTGTGAGAAAATATATTGTGGAGTTCTTCTTTTGTCAGATCGTCTTTCGTTATCTTCATTCGTTTCACCTCCTTCATCTGGCTTCGCGCTGACACTGTAAATAGCGGTGATAGTGATCGACCGCCTTTACGATATAGTCCTGCTGTTGCTGTACGGTATAACTGCCGGGTATCTTGCCCTTCAGCCGGTCAAGCGGGATCGTGACCTTTTCCCGCTGGTTCGCTTTTTCCTCGCACATAATGGCGTCGATGCCGTCCCGGTCAAGTTCTCCCGCCGTGTACGCCTTGTGCATACGAACCGCCTGGGCGTAAGACGGCGTGTTGTCGTTGAGTTCGCAGGCGTTCAGAACGTCGTATTGACGCTCGTCGTCAAGGAACGACAGTTCGACGCCAACGGAAAAAGCAATCTTGTTTTCGTCCATCATATCCAGCAGTTCGGGAATCAGATTGGTGAGACGAATATAGCGGTGAACTTGACGCGCGCTCTCACTTGCAGATTCTGCGACTTGCTCGACACTCCACTTCTCGCCAAGTTGGCGAGAAGCGCCCTGATGCGTCAAAGCATCCATTTTCAGCTTGTAAGCGAACGCCTTTTCTGACGGCAAAATACGCTCCCGGTGCAGATTGCTGTCTACGAGCATGATCGCCGCTTCGTCACGGCTGACGGCACGAATAAAGGCAGGAACTTCGTTAAGCCCTGCCTTCTTTGCCGCGTGATAACGGCGGTGCCCGGATATGATCTCGTAATTGTCTGTGTTTTCAAGTGGTCTCACGGTCAACGGCTCCATAATGCCGTTATCCTGTACGCTCTCGGTCAGTTCGTTCATGCTGTCGTTGTCAAGCACTTTGTACGGATGACCGTCAAAGGGGACGATGTTTTCTACCGGTATCATCACCGGCGCTTTAGGTTTGGTAGATTTCATATAATAATTATTCCTCTCTTTCTTATCTGGCTCCCCATTCGGGAGCGTCTTTGAATATCATTTTTCCGTTGCGGTCGAGCTGACGGTACGGCGCTTCCATTTCAAACTCCTGCCTTACCAGATCGTAAAGGTGAGGAGATTTATCTCTTATGCGCTTCGCCCGGTCGAGATTCTTCCGTAACGGTTCGATGTGCTTTTTGGTTATTTCAGAGCGGGCTGCTTTGTTATCCGCAAGTACCTCGGGATCGGTCTCCCGGCGTATCTTGTTTCGGAGCAAGCCGCGCTCGCGTTCGAGTTCGGCTATCTTTGTCTGCGTGTCTTCGATATATCTGTCAAGCTGCGGGAACGTGTGGATATCCGTTTCCCGAAGGAATTTGTAATCATAGACGAATTGTTCAAGGTCTTTAACCTGATGGCGAAGATCGACCGACATGATCACGGCGTCTTTGACCTCTTTAATAATCTGAAAGGCGTTTATGATGATAAGGAATAGAAGGTCGATATAGATCTCCGCGACGTCGCGGCTGTGCTCGATGTTGTATCCGAGATCGTGAGCGATATAGAACAGTAAGACGGATCGTCTCCTTTTAGGCAGATGCGTATTCCATACCCGACCTACGAAAGAATAGCCGTAAGAATAATTGCGGTTCAGTCGACGGTCGATGACTTCATCCGTAAATCCGATACTGCGAAGGCGTACCGCGCGCTCCCATCCTTTACCTCTGACCGACATACGCGTTTTGTCTATCTCATAGCCGAGACCGTATAATTGTTTGTAAAAAGTTTCGCGTGTGTATGAAACGGACAGACAGTATTCAACGTCTTTGGCAAGCATATCTCTGTGCGTCGGGTGTCCTTTCTTTTCAGCCCAGTAAGCTCTTCGGCTTTTGCCGCCGTAGAAGTTGCTGTTTTCCAAGACGTATTTTCCGCGTTCACGGCACACTTCGTCAGAGATCTCACGCAGGCGGCGGTGGTTGTATATCTTGTTCTGAAAACGGGAGCCGTCCTTGAACGAGATCGGGTTGACGACGAAATGACAGTGCAGGTTGTCCGTGTTCAGGTGGACGGTCACGACTACCTGATATTTATCTCCCCACATCCGGCGCGCGGTCTCTTTGCCTATCTCAAACGCTTCTTCCGGCGTGACCTCTCCCTCGGCAAAGCTCTGATAACCGTGCCACGCGACCGTGCCGCCGATTTTGCCGAACCGTCGTTTTACCGCCATCATTGCCTCGTACGCTCTTTGCTTCGGGCAGTTGATACCTGCGACGAACAACCGCTTGTCCGTCTTATCGTCGTTCTCTGCGTATTTCAGAGCGTTATACAGATCTTCTTCAAGATATTTCGGATCGGTCGTTTTGTCGGGGTTCTCGGCGTATTCGATCACTTCCTTCAGCCGGTTCTTTACGGGCCAGAGTCCGACGGTTGCCACGTTGCGTCACCTTCTTTCATACCGGCGACAATTTCTTCTGTCGTCTGTTTCCTGTTGTCGATAAGCTGAGCGTAGATCTCGTCAAAAACGCGAAGCGCCGCCTTTTCCAAGTCGGGAGTCGGCGGCGAATCGAGTATTTCACAGAGCTTTTCGTGGAAAACAAAAAAGGCGTCCGGCGGAACCGTTTTCGGTTCGTAGCCGAGCGCCCGTTTAAGGATATATTCTCCCTGCCCGAGTCCGCATTTCGCAGCGATGCTTTTTATCTTTCGCTTTTGCGCTTCGGTGCAGGGGAAGAATATCCCGGTCGGTGGTTTCTTTTTCTCTTTTTCCAAATAATTATCCTCCTTTTTTGGGATTTGGACAGCAAAAAAGCCGGTGAGTTTTTTCGCTCATCGGCTTGCTTGCTGTATTGGGATTGTTGTTTGGCTGTTTTATCTTGCTTCGTTCCTGCTTTTTCGGTCTGCTGCTTCAATCTGTTTCTGCCAGGTCTTCGCGGTCTGCTCTTTCAAAAAGGCGATCATCGGATCAAGTTCCTGACGCTCGTCCCACGCTTCAAGTGCGGAGTAATAATCCTTCCGGTCTTCCTCGTGGATGATCACAGGCGGATGGTAATGCAGCAACAGAATATAGTTCATCACCAAGCGCCCGGTCCTGCCATTGCCGTCGGCGAACGGATGGATGTTCTCGAACTTCACGTGGAAGTAAGCGGCGGCTGTCAAAACCTTTTCGTCAGGAATATTATTCAGTTCGTCTAAAAGCTCGGCAAGCTCTTCCGGCGCATCCTCCGGCGAAGCGCCGATTTCGTTCCTGCCGGTAACGTAATCGTGCCGCTTGTATTCTCCCGGGCGTTCGCCGAGCTGCCACCTGCGGGTGTCATAGGTGTTCTGCGTGAGCTTGTACTGAAACTCTTTTATAAGCGCTTCGTCAACAGCTCTTTTTTCATTGAATGCAGTAAGCAGTAATTCATTTGCTGCCTTGGCGTTGCGTATCTCGAAAAGTGTGCGCAGATCGCCGGTATATGAGGTAACGCCGTCATGATCGAATATCTCACGTGTATCGTTATAAGTTATTCTGTCGTTTTCGATCTTTCCGGAATGATAGGCAAATGCTATGCTGTGTCCGTTCAGCGCTTCGGCAAGCTCGGCGTCATTTGTTATATTTCTGCGTTTCCACAGTGCAACGGCTTTTTCGTAATTGTTCATAGTGTCCTCCTTATCTTGTTTATCATAGTATATCATACTTTTTTGCAAAAAGGGAAACTTTTTGCAAAAAAATCCAAAAAAGGTTACTTCTTGTAATAATCTCTCGCTTCATTTGCGAGTCTTTCAAACCGCTCCTGATACTCGGGCGATACGGAAAGACCGCTGAAGCTCTCGTTGTTGGAATAGTAGTATCTGCTGACCGCTTCCGTGATGCCCTGCATATCCAGTATTGACTCGTTTGCAAGCGCGTCGGAAAGCGTTCTGTTGAAGTCTGTAAATCTCAGTCCGTTCTTTTCCTTAATACAATATTGGCTGACCTTGTTCCCAAGCAATACAACGCCGTTGAAGTCGGATACCTTGTCGTCGCCGTACACCCAAACGATATATTCGTCGCTCCTGCCGCCGAAGCTGCCCTGACACATCAGCGCCTCGTCCAAAGCGAACACGACGTTCTCGCCGAGCCGTTCACGCACTGCCTTTAACCATGAAAGCGCGCCGACGAAATCGCTTCTCTTCGGAAGCTCCTTCTTGCGCGGATCGTACTTCGGAAGCGACGCCGTCTTTCTGTTTACAAGGTCTTCGCGTATGCGGTCTTCCAAAAGCGTTAAAATATATTCCGGCGGCTTACGAAGTCCGGTTTCCCAGTTCTGCACGGTGCGGAAAGGAATGTTGTATCTTGCCGCGAACTCGCTTTGCGTATCGCCGAGCCGCGTTCTCATTTCACGAATGTCCATAAAATCACCTCGCCAATATAATACACCCAATGAGTGTATTTGTCAAGAGCTGTCAGCGATTTTATTTGCAAATTTTCTGTGACAAGGGGTTTCAGGGGACGGGACGTCACCTGAGGGCGAGACGACCGTGCGGATCGCGGCGGGAAAAATATATATTTTTTCCCTGCTTGCTACGGTGTGCGACACACCCCGTCAGGGCTATTCCGTCCGTTCCTGCGTGGCGCATACCACGACAACGGCGAAGCCGCAGGAATGTTGAGATTTCCGATAGGGTGCATCGCATAAGGTGAGCCATTTTGGCTCAATTTTTGTCTCCGCCTATGAGATTTGAGCCAAAATCGCCGTATTTGGCTCAATCGAACATGGCGAGCGCGGAAAGGATACCGGCGTCATTTTCCGCTTTTTCCTCCTCGGTGAGTTCCATGCGAAACGGTGGGGCTTCTTTTGCCGGAGCGCTTACGAAAGATACGGACTGTAATTCTTCCCGGAACATAGTGCGGATGTCTGCAAGAGAGATATCTGTCCCGCTTTGCTGACGCCGTATCGCTTCGATAACGGCGTCAACGATAAAACGGTTTCGCGTTCCGCTGCTTTGCACGGAAAGCTTCGCAAGATATTCCGCTGCGTCTTTTTCACGCTCTTTTCTCAGATCGAACCGGACGTTGATACGGTAGTTGTTTTTCATATACCGACGCCCGTTGCGAGTTGAAGTTCAGCCATGTGTTCGTAGCCCTTGGCGGCGGCGCAGATGTCGTCAACGAAGAATACGCGGCTTTTATCATAATCGTAAAAGTTCTTCACGAGGCACCCGCCGCCTCCGGTGACGTAAAGTGTAACGCTCTTTTCATCGTATCCGTGATCACGAAGCCTGCGGAAGATGTTGTTCACGTATTCCGTCGCGGTCGCTTTGATGATCTTCAGATCGGCGTCCGAAAGATTCGCCTTCCCGTTTATGAGCACCTCTTCGATGATCGCGTCGTCGATCTCGCGCCGGGTCTGACGCATAAACTGCTCCCTTACGGCGAGGGTACACTGATGCGTACCGAACTTCTCGGTAAACATACGACCCTGCTGAGGTGCGCCGTTTATGATCGTCAGCGTGTTCATAGTGCCGTTTCCGATGTCGGCGACCATGTTTACGCCTTTCATCTTTGCAGCAAAATCCGCGACGGCGGCGTAGCCCTGCGGATAGATCTTCGCGCCGACTATGCGGATGCGGTAGCGAACTTTTCTGAATACAAAGGTGACTCTCTCGTTCTTCGTCAGATACGTCGCGAATTCCGCCTTCTGTCCGCTCGTCCACGTCAGCGGAAGCCCCGCCGCGATGAAAACGTCCGCTTCGGTCAGATCGTTGTCATCGAGCTCCATGGCGATAGCGGCGAGAGTGAGAACGTAATAATCGTCGTCGCTCTGCTTTTCCGCCTTGAACTCCTTGTGTCCTTCTCCAATGGTGTAGTACTTGCCTTTGTAAACGAGCATATCCTTCGTAAACAGCGGCTCGGCGTCATATTCCATAACGCCCGTCTTGAAAATGTGGTTAGCGGTCTTGATATTTCCGTAACCGTGGTCGATACCGATGATGACTTTGTTCTTGAAATCCTTCATTCTTCATTCCTCCTCTCGGATCTCAATTCGTTTTGTTCGATGATCTGTTCGTACAGCTTTCTCTCGGCCGGCAGTACCGCATGAAGAAAGTATTTGCAGTAGACACCGTAGTAAGAGATCAACTGTACGCAGGGGTGGCTGTCTCCGTCATCGAGCAAGAGACAGTTTCCGCAAACGCAGTTGCAGCACTGGTCGCGCGCCAGACGGCGGACCGTCCGCGCCTGCTTCGGAGTTATCCTGAGCATGATTTTCCCTCCTTTCACTCAAAAATCGACTTACGAATACTGCGCCCACCTTTCAAAACCGATTTGGTTCACGAAAAAGGTGGGCGCAGTATTCACTATGTAATTCATCTTGATTTCTTAACAATTTTATGCTATACTGTCCCGTGAAACGGGGTGAGTATCACGAGAACACGGTACAGAATATATGAACTGTCCGCATTGGCCCTTATGAGGAACGCAAAACAGGACGAAGAAGGTATATACAGATATTATCTGCGTGAAGAAGCGACGCGGAAATGCATCGCTTTTTCGGCTCCCGAAACACAGGACGACTGCGCGCTGTTTTATCAAATCATGGACGTCCTCCATAACGGAGAATTCCATGCCGCCGGCGTTATGGACGATCTGAAGGATATACTCGTGTATATCGACTTCACTAACGTTTTCGACAGAAAAGGGAACTACAGACGGTATGTAGACCTGATCGAAAAAGCGAAAGCAATGTTCCGTCCCGAGGGAATAACCCTCGATTTCGGAAACGGCGGTTACCGGTACGTCGCTTTTGAGCGTTCCGCGAGTATGAGCAGACAAAGCCGGCTTTCTTTCATCCGCGAGGATTTCTATGAGCCGGTAACAGAGCGTATCACGCTCGGGATGAAGATCGGTGCATGTCAGCTTTCAAAGTTCTACGCCTACAACGGACTTATCATGACGGACGGATTCCGTGTAGAGGATAAACGGATATGGGACGAAAAGAAAGTCATAGTCATAGACAATCCCGTAACGACCGTCCACAACGCTCACTATATCACCGTCAAAGACGACGGGAGCAACAGACCTATGCGGAGGTATGAGCGCATTGAAAAGGTCGGCGATCTCGACGTAACGGAATTCGACGGTGAAGGCTTGATATCGCCGAAATGTGCTGACTTCATAGATTATCTTTACTGCGGAGCGCACCGACACACGTCTTTTCAGATACGTATGCCGTATATCAAGGGCGTGGTGCACGAGGTAGACTTCGCATCTTTTCTCTCCGGGTTCGGCGTTACGGAGATAACGGATATATGGGGAGAAACGCATAAGACTTCGGATATAGCGATCATTCTCACAAAAAGTATGTTCAAGGGCTTCGGCTGGATGACCGAAAACAAACTGACGTGGGCGCAGTATCTGGAGCGGTGCAAAGCGTACAAACACGCGCTTTACATCTCCGAAGTAGGACAGATCGATCCCGAATCTTTTACACATATGAACTATCAGTTTCTCACGACTGCGGCGATACAGAGCGAGGAGTTCCGCCCCGCTGATCTTCCGCTCGGATGGACGTACAGCCCCGAGCAGGAGGAGCGGTATTGGATCACGAAACCTACCGAGGTTCAGTATTACCGCTTTGTCGCCGACGAGGAATACCGCCTGAGATATTTCATCAGGCACGGTAACTACGAAGGCGCCGGGAGCAAGGATAAGTTTTGGGCGGCGATACTCAAAAAAAATCCGAAATTCTTAAACGAAAGGGTTTTCACGAAAGAGTTGGAGGATCACGCCGACAGTATCCTGAAAGACTACGCTATCGGGCAGTTGATCTCCGCCGGGGATAACCGTTATCTCTCGGGCGACCTTATGCGCTTTTTACGTTACCTCGGCGGCAACGCGCTTGACGGTCCGGCAGGCGCGGAGATATCACGCGAATACCTCGGCGAAGGAGAGTTCTACGCTCCCGGCGCGGCTTACCGCACTAACGAATACTATACGCTTCTGCGGAATCCGCATATCGCGCGGAACGAAGAAGCCGTCGCACGACCGATAGAAGAAGGATATTACCGCAAAAAATATCTATCGCATCTTACCTACGTCGTTATGGTCGCGTCTGACACTCTGATCCCCGAACGGCTCGGCGGCGCGGATTTCGACGGCGACAAGATCAAAACCATCGCCGATCCGCTGATGAATAAATGCGTCGCGCGGAATTACAAAGGAATAAATTTTAATTATCTGTCAGCGCAGATCCCGGTTTTACATATCCCGTCCGCCGCGCCGCAGATTAGGGACGCGAACGACTGGAAAGCGCGTTTTGAAACGGTGCGCTCTACCTTCGACGAGCGGATCGGGCTGATTTGTAATGCGGCGTTTAACCGAAGTATCATCGCATACGACGAAAACTCCGATTCCAAGCTGCGCAAGCAGATAACAGAAGAGACGGAAACGCTCGAAATACTGACCGGACTTGAGATAGACTCGGCGAAAAGCGGTGTCAAGCCGGATATTGAAGAATACGTCGGTCTATTCTCCTTCGGCGTTCCGCGCAGTCCGTTTTTGAAGTATAAAACCATCATAAACAGCAAGGACGGGCGCGAATGGTACGAGGACACCGTCAAGGAAAAACTTGACGCGTTTTTCAAATCATACGATTGGGATGAAATCACCTCCAACGTTGAAAAACTTCCGTATTACGCACGGATGCTTAAAAAGGAGACTCCGAAACTTAAGCCGAAGCCGGCGAAAGACGAGGAACTGTTTTCATTTGCCAAAAAAAGAGGTTGGGCGCAAAAACTCGATCCGAAGGATATGGAACTGATGCGCGGTATCATCGCCGATTACGACGAGGCACTTCGCCGGATCCGCGTCAGTCGCATACAGCCAAAGCAGATGAAACGCAGCGGCGACGTTCAAAAGATCCTCTTTATGCGCGGGCAGGACAAATACTATACAACGGACGACCTGTACGGCGTATTTCAGGAAGCGACAGCAGATCAGATCCATACGATACGCGACGAGATGGAGAAACAAAAATGGCAGTTGATGCCGGAAGATGAACGCGAAGCGTTTCTTGCCGAGTATCTTCCGTATGACCGGCACGAATATCTCGATCTTTTTGCGGACTTCCGTCATTTCGGCTTTCGCGTTCTCGTTGACGTCATCTGCGATCTCGACGATATGTACGTTTCCGAGGAGAGAAAGAAAAACGCCGTCCGCACGGATACGGACAGCGAGCTTGTCAACGATATTATGAAACACTATCTGCGGGGCAGAAGTAAAGACTACCGCGATCTCGCGGCGAGCCGCGCGCGGCGCTATCTGGACGAACGCATAGACCCCGACAAAGCTCTTATGTGCGCCGTTGCTCTCGGGAAACGCGATTTTGCCATGGACGTGCTGCTCGACCGCATCGAAGCGAACGCGGTGAAAGGACGGTGATATGATGTTGAACGAATTTGAAGAATTCAAGGCGTACATGACTTTTCCCGATTATACTATCAAAAGCAAACGTGACACCGGTTATCTCGGACGGTTTACCTACAAGATGATCAAGGAGTTCAGAGGGTTCAACAGGATACTCACTATCATCGCAAGAGGATATATGTGGAAAACGGATGTACCTGACGTTGACCGCGCTTACCGCGCACTCTGCGCATGGTGCAGTCTGCCGGACAGCGTCAAGCCGGACAGACGTAAAGCGGGACAGGATCGGACCTGCTTTTCCGACTTACATGACGAGTTCCCGGAGCTTGTGAACGAAGACGGAGAAGGCTGGTATTTCACACACGTCCATAACGTAGCCGCCGCCGTTCTTGACAACGCTGGCAACAATACAAATTCGATGGCGAGTAACGCCTTGACTATCGTGAAAAAGTTTAACAAAGGATGGTGCAACAAGGTAATGCAGGCGCAGACGTCGCTTTATACGAAAACGACCAAAGGCGCGTGGATCATCCGGTTTGAGGATGTCGTCGCCGAAGCGAAAGAGATCGGTCCGCTGAAAAACAACGACATCGACCTGCCGGCTGAAACGGTGCAGAAATTGAAAGACGCGCTGTTCGACAAGAAGCAGAAAAACGTATTCCAGGATCTTGCGAAGTTTTACCTTGCGAACAAGCCTTATGACAGCGAATGGGTTATCCTGCCGGTAGAAAACTTCAACGCCTACTACGGCACAACGAGTTTTGACCGAAAGTGGCTGCCGGATTTCCCGGAAAGTATCTTAGTCCGTGAAGAATATTCGGGAGCCTGCAGATTCAAGATGATCCTGTAACAGGACGAGCAAAAAATGATCCCCGCCGGGAACGTGACGAGCGTAGCGCTTATCGGTGTTACCGGCGGGGATTGTTTAATTTGTTCTTTGGAACAATCACGTGGGATAAGTGCAATAAATAGGGATAAACGATACTTCATCAAAACGGAGTATATCGCTTATCCCTTTTCATATATTAATTATCCCAAAATTCGTTCAAGAGCAATGATGTGATTATAATAGATGGCGAATAGGCAATAGGGTATGATCAAACAAATACATTTGAAAGAATAAAGCGGAAGGAGGAACAATAATAATGCGATCAAATTACAAACGAAAAGCAGAAACAATCAATATATTTCGTTGTCCTTGCTGCGGTCATAAAACACTTAGATATGGAAGATCACGGTATCCCGAATTATGTCCGGTCTGTTTCTGGGTAAATGAAAGCGATTGCCAGTCAAAGCAAACTCAACGGTTCAATAAGGTATCGTTGGAAACCGCCAAAAAGAATTATACGTCGTATGGAGCTGTCAGCAGAGAATATATCCCATATGTACGACCACCTGCTATTGAAGAAATTGTTTGAAAACAAGGCAAGAAAACATATAACAAAAAAAGAAAGGAAAAAACAATGAAAACAGCAAAAAAACACCTTTTCAGAATCACCTCCATCCTCCTCTGTTTTGTCATGCTTTTCGTGTTCATGCCGCAGGCGATACTAGCTGAAGCGGGAGAACTTCTCGGCGGCAGCGATCCGGAAGCTGTGGTTGAGGAACAGAAGTCTGAACCGGCATACGTGCTCGGTGAGATGATCGATGATAGATCTTCAAATACAAAGACTTTCAGAATGTCCGACGGCAGCTTTGTGCTTGCCGATTACGCCGAACCCGTCCATTTCGAAGATGCGGAAGGCAAATGGACCGATTACGATAACACTCTTAAATACATAGAAGATGATGGGTTCACGGGTTACGAGAATACCGCTTCCGCCGTTTTGATGAGATTCTCCGAATCGGTCAGTGACAAAGGTCTCGTCAGCCTGCAGTCCGGTAAATACGCTATCGGAATGCTGCTCAAGGGCGCCGTTTCGGGCGGTAAGGCCGAGATCACCAATACCTCCGAACATCCCGAAGGGAACGATATAGATTCGGCGACTACGCTTACGAAATATTCCTCCGGGGTAACTTACAAAGATATTTACGAAAACACCGATCTCCAGTATATCCTCAACGGCGGGAACCTTAAAGAGAACATCGTCGTAAAAGAAAGAACAGGAGAATACGTATATGCTTTCGACCTCGCACTCGAAGGTCTTGTTGCCGCGCTTGCCGAAGACGGAAGCGTGTTGCTCAACGACGACGAGACAGGCGAGGCTGTTTTTGTCATCCCCGCGGGATATATGTTCGACGCCAAAGGCGAATGTTCGAATAAAGTGTATTATTCCATCGAAGAAAAAGACGGCTCTGCGGCGCTGACAGTCGTTGCCGACTCTGAATGGATAAACGCCGATGAAAGAGCGTTCCCGGTAACGATAGATCCGTCTATTTATGCAGGCGCATATCAGACTTCTCAGGTGTCAGATACGACTGCCGTGCAGGATGATCCTGCGATTTCATATGGATCGAATGGTTATTTGCGTGTAGGCAGTATTGATGCATCCAAAAAGAACAGGACTTTTGTCAGACTCAACACTATTCCCGGGCTTCCCGATGCATCCGTGATCGTTGACGCCACTTTGAACCTCAGACAGGTAAGATATCAGGACAGTTTTACGTCTTTTGAAGGGAACTGCGATTCCATCAAGATCGCCGCTCGTGAAGTTACGTCCTCCTGGGCTGAAAACACGCTCACGTGGAATAATCAGCCCACGGTTTCTTCGACGGTCATAGATTACCGCACGGTCACTCCGGCGGATCCCGGCGAAACAGTTGGAACGATATATTACTTCAACATCACTTCGCTGATGCAGAAGTGGTACAATAACTCTGCTACGAATTATGGCATTGCCGTATATCCCATTAATGAACAGACGGCCAGCAATGATCCGCATGCATATATTGGCTTCTGCGCGAAAGACAACCAATATTCTGTTAATCAGACGATCCCGTTCTTTACGATAACCTACCGTAACACTGCGGGGCTTGAAGACTATTACACCTACCATACTCACGGATTTGACAGCGTTACCGGATTCATAAACGATTATACCGGCAACCTTGTCGTCGTGCAGGATCTCGGACTTGAGATCGAAAACTTCCCGCTTGATCTGGCGTACGTATTCAATGATCGTTTCTGCAGCAGAACGCTGACTTCCGGCGCGGGATACGGCATGAACTTCGGATTTGGCTGGCATTTCAGCGCGGTTCTTGTGCTCAAGGATCTTGGCGTGGGCTCATTTGTGAACGGTAATACTTACGAACTGATCGATGGAGACGGGGCCAGTCATTACTTTACGTATTCCGCCGATGAAGGATGCTACGTCGACGAAGACGGGCTCGGGTTCAAACTCACTGTGCCGTCCGGAAGTATATATCTTCCCAGAATTCTTGATACCGGCGACGGCTGGAAGTATGAGTTTACTAACGGAAAGCTCACGAATATATCGTATTATGAAGATGAAAATGCAGTTACTGCGACCTACACGTTTGATTACATTTATTCAAACGACAACAAACTCATAAGGATCGAAGACGGAACTAATACCGTCCTGACTCTTACGTACAACGGGACCGGGTTAGCAACAGCCACGGATGCCGGCGGTCATACTGCGACGATAGTAGGCGGAGCGTCGAATATCGATTCTATCACCACGAGTTATGGAACGTATTCGTACACTTACAATTCCGAAGACGATATGACTAATATGCTCGAAGTATCGACGGGCAAGGAGTATCGCTACACTTACACGAACAACTACAAGGTCACTTCTGTCGCTGAGTATTACAATAATACTCGCGGTGATTCTGTGTATATAAGCTACGCAAACAAGAGAACGACCTTTATGACGGCGGGAGTCGACGACTCGTTCAACGTCGTTTACGGCAACATCAATACGATTTATTGCTTCGACAATTACGGCAGAACGGTAAACGTGTATAATGAAAGTATGTACACTCACGAGTTGTTCTCCGCAATAGGGGTTGTCTACGGGAACGAAGAACTGTTCCCTGAAGCGGAAAACAATATCCGCCAGATCTACAGAAGCGATTACGGCACCCATCATATGCTTCTTAACCCAAGCGCAGAAGAAGGTGCCGACTATTGGAGTACCTACAACGCAACAGCTACAAACAACGAGGCATATATCGGTAATAAGTCTTTCAAGGTCGAGTATTCTTCCGGAGAAGCGCCGCTTCAGGGCGTCGGTCAGGCTGTGACTTTGAATTCGGGAAAACAGTACGTTCTTTCCGCTTACGTCAAGACACAGAACGTTCCGCCTTCATACGGAGCGGTACTCACTATCGGCAGTTCGTATAACGGGATTCTCGGCGGAACAATACTTGCGAACTCCGAGTATCTGTGCGGCACAACAGAAACAGACGTTCAGAACGGATGGAGAAGGATCGCGTTCGAATACACTCCTTCAACGACCGATACGTATTACGTATTCGCAGGTATACGCTCCGGCAACGACAGCAGCGTGGCGTATTTCGACTGCATACAGCTCGAGGAGTTCTCAACGACGTATAGCAGCGCGGTCAGCGAATACAACGTTATCGAAAACGCCGGCTTTGAACGAGCCGTTTATTGGTCGGACGATCATTATCCCGGGGTGCTTTCAAGATCTTCCGAAGCCAGATTCGGTTCTTACGGGGCGACGCTCACCGGCGATCCTGATGATGAATGCCAGATATATCAGAATATTGCCGGCACATTCCCTGCGGGGACTACGTTTACGGTCGCAGGCTGGGGCAAAGCGGATTCTGTTCACATAAGCGAAGATGACACTGGAGGAAGATCTTTTGAGATCAGAGCAGAAGTGGTATATCAGCAACCCGGGCTTGACAATGAATCCGCGACGGCTGAATTCAATGACTGCATTTCAGATTGGCAGTATGCGTCCGGTTCATTTGTCCCGAGCCAGGATTCTCCCTACACGGTAGTTGTGTACTGCTCTTACAACAATAACTGCAACACCGCGTATTTTGACAACATTTCGTTCACGCTCGGCGGCGTCGTTTCGTTTGAAGACGCTTCTTCCGGTGAAGGCGGCGAAGATGGAGGCGATGACGGTGAGCTTCACGAAATAGACGCTACGCACAAGTATCAGGAAATAGACGGCATAAGATACACTTACACGTATGACAGCGAAGAACGTATCATCGAGACAGTCGTTGAAAACGTCTCCGGCAGCGGATCCACGGATAAGTTCTACACCTCGACGAATAATTACACGGATCCCGTTAACAGCGATCTTGAAGTGACCGAAGAGATCGACGAGCGCGGGATATCCACAAAGTATAAGTATTACAACGACAAGCTTCACGAGCTCATCGACGGCAAAGGTCACACAACGTCGTACACATATAATGCCGACGACCTCCTCAGCAAGCTCTCGCAGACGATAGGCACGCTTGAGATCTCAAACAACTATACGTATAACAGTAACGGAGATCTTACCGGCATAGCGCATAAGGAAGGAACGACTACCACGCAGGCCTATTCCTTCGCTTATGACGTATACGGCAATCTTACGTCGATCAGCCAGGGCAACATGGCGCTGGTCACATACGCCTACAATCCGAATAACGGTAAGCTTATCTCCGCGACTTATGCAAACGGGTTTGTCGAAGGATACGTATATGACGCTGTTGACAACCTCGTATCTGTGAAGTATAATAACGTTGTAAAATATAAATACAAGTACGATAAGAATAACGTACTGCAATATCTCTACGACTTAGTGAACGGAACGACCGAGCGATACGATTACGACGTAAACGGAAATCATATCCGTACGGTTAAGTATAAGACGGCTACGTATAAGGTCGAGCTTATCACCGAATACGTTTACAACTCCGACGGTGAGTTTGCCGGATACAGATATATCGACGGCAGCGGGAATGCATCGTATTACGGATATACTTATGATGACGACGGGCAGATTTCACGTGTGACGTTACCGTCCGGAGCAAGCGCAAGGTATTACTATGATAAGTTCGGAAGAATTACCGATTACGGCATTTACAATTCTTCCGGCAATCATGTGACAAGCGAATGGTATACGTATCTTCCCGGCAGCGGCGGCAGCAACGCAAGTACGCATTTGATTGGAACCATAGATTATGCCGATTGCACCTTGTTCGATTATACCTATGATAACAATGGCAATATCTTAACTGTAAAATACAATAATTCTCTCGTTTACAGCTATGAATACGACGATCTCGATCAGCTGATAAGAGAGAACGATCATGTAAACGGAACTACATATATATTCCTTTATGATTACAGCGGCAACATACAGAGCAAACACGAGTTGCCTTATTGGGCGGGTTGCCCGACGTCGCATTATATGTATTTGCTCGGCACGTCGGATGATCAGCCGGTATATTATACCTACGGCAACAGCTCGTGGGGCGATCAGCTTACAGCTTATGACGGAACGACGATATCTTATGACGCTTCCGGAAACCCACTGAACTGGAGAAACGTTGAATCGCTGACGTGGACCGGACGTGAGTTGACGTATCTGTCCAACGACAGCGGATATAACGGCATGTACTTCCGTTACAACGCCGACGGGATAAGGACGTACAAGAGCCATTACGATCATAATACAATGGATATGTACCACGTCAATTATGTTCTTGACGGGACTAAGATTGTTTCTGAATCTTATACGCACGAGATAACCAACGCGACTTATACGATCAACTACTACTATGACGCCAACGGCTCGGTAATAGGGTTCAACTATAATGGGACTGATTATTACTATCGCAAGAATCTCCAGGGTGACATTATCGCGATACTCAATACAAGCGGGACAAAGGTCGTTGAGTATACCTACAACGCTTGGGGCGAAGTCCTCGGTGTTACGGGTTCGCTTGCCAACACGATAGGCAAGATCAATCCGTTCCGTTATCGCGGGTATTACTATGATACCGAGACTGGATTCTATTATCTGCAGTCGAGATACTATGATCCGGTTGTAGGCAGGTTCTTGAATGCGGATGGAACTGTATCAAAAAATGCAATTCTGCTGGGATATAATCTATATTGTTATTGTGTCAATAATTCAATAAACAATATCGACCCGTTTGGCAATCGAAGCGGAAGCAGAAGAGGAATATGGTCATTAAAATCAGACCCACAAGGGAGAGAAATCTTGTATCATTACTTATATGGTAATGGCGAAGATTTTATTAGGCATAACGGGTCATGGGGCACATATATGAAGAAGAACAAGATTCTGACTAGAAAAGTGAAAGACTTGGTTCTTCCATATGGCACAAAACTAAAAAACGGGAAGTCTCTTGTATTAAATCTTACAGTCCATATGGAAATAGATAATGGCGAGGATATTATTGGGTATCAGTATTTACACGGTACTAACGCAAATGTTGGCGATTTTCAAATAATAGGTTCCATATATAAGAACAAGAATGGAGCAATATACTATCTTTTGACCTTTATTTGGAATGATATGATAGATCCTAATTATACATATCAATCTGATAGCATTAAAGCTAAATTAGCACGACTAATCGCAAACCCTGCGGATTATTATATTAGAATTTCGTGGACTGATGTAACCATAATAATTGGCAATTCCTCTTGGTTCCGTTTTGGATGGCTAGCGTAGAATAAAAGGAGGCTTAGACATGAACAGAAGATTCAGTATTATACTATTGTCAATTCTTTCTTTGGCGCTTATGTCTTCTTGCAGAACAACCGTGCGTGATGCCAGTGGAATCCAAATTGTGGAGGAACAGAGTTATTATTGCGATTATTCCGTTAGCGGTGAAGAGGTAATTATCAAATGCGTTCTTTATATTAAGAACACCAATGATTATTTTGTGGAATTTGGAATAAATGGCAATTTTCCAAATGATAAAGGCGTTTTGCTAATGGCTTCACACTTAAATGGGATCGATTCAAGCACGGGTAATAGCCATTTTGTTTTGTCCCCTTATGAGGAAAAATCTTTTGAAGTTCAATTCATTGGCGCGTTTGCCGGCACAAACCAAAAAAAAGATAGATTGTTGCCAGAGTTAGAAATAAGGACCGTTGATCAGTAATTGAATAATCATTTCAAGGGCAGGCGATAGTCTGCCCTTGTTTGTCGGGAGATAAGATCAATGGTATTCGAAACATGTACAGACAACACAGAACAGAATATAGTTCTTATGCTAATTACGCTTTTCCCAAAAAATGCTTCACTTATCCCAGAATCTTCTTTTTCTCGTTTTTTGTGGTATAATGCAAATGCATTTAGAAAAGAAATAGAGAAACAAATGATTGGTTCCTCGCTATTGCAAACATAATAGGGGGGGGGGGGCGAACATTAATACTATTAACAATGAAGATAATAACTTCTTATTTGATACTCTTGAATGGTTGAACAATCAAAAAAACGTGGCAATTAAAACAGCTATCGAAAAATGGCCGGACGAGTATAAGTTCATTGCGGAGCTGTCACTATGGTTCGAACAGATCACGGATGCGGTTAAGAATCATCCTCCGGAGGACAACGTAAGACGTGTTATAGTAAAAGAAAACATACACGGTGACGCCGTTGGGGTAGATTACGAATACTATCCGAAAGAAGATCCTTTGATTGGGGAAATGGCTTTTCGCACTACAACGGTTGATGTCAAAACCTATAGTTTCGAATAAATGACTGCGCTTTTCCCAAATTATCCATCGTTTATCCCAGAATCCGCATTTTCGGATCATTCATGTTATAATGGGTCCATCAAAAAGAAAGGCACTATAAGTAAAGAAATGGCGGATAATTATGGAGAATTCGGTAGCATGCTCTTTTGCAGATTATTTGTGTAAACGTAAGATCATCAAACCCGAGCTGCATGAGGTTTATGTTTACGGCACGGAACTGGTATTGTCATTCATCTTCACGGTTCTTGCAGTATTAATTGCCGGATTGATTGCCGGACACATTATCAGCAGTTTAGTCTTTTTGGCAGTATTCATTCTGTTACGAAGATTTACAGGCGGATATCACGCTGATTCATATCTAAAATGTAAATTGGTCACCGTTTCCGTATTTCTTGGGTCGCTTCTTGCATCAACTATGATCGATGTTAATCGGTGGATGTTTGTGTTCCTTACTATTGTCGGCAATATGATAATTCACTATTTTGCTCCTGTTGAAAATGTCAATAAGCCACTCAACGCAGGAGAAAAGAAAAGATTCCGAAAACTGTCACATCTTGTTTTTTCATTATTATCTTTGTGCGGGTTGATAATAAAAGTTGTTACATGTTTTCCTATCGGTATTTTGTTTTATTCATTACTTTCAGTAATAGTCCTTATGATAATACCTAAGTCTATGAAAGGAGAAGCGTGTGATGAAGAAGAGTTTGGTAAAAAAGATGGCTGACATCGTTCTCAAGGCTGCCAAATCAGCTGCCGGCGCTGCATCCGACTGGTGCACTTATCAGCCTAAAGAACCCAAGAAGCTCAAAGAAATGCTGAGCAAATGAAAGTCAAACGGGCAGGTCAATAACAAACTTTCGGCGGATCGTTTTTGATCTGCCTGTTTGTCTTTTCATAAACAAGTCCCATTGACAAGCGCCATTAAGTCGGGTATACTATTGAATGGAGATGATTAAATGATACAGATTGCAGTTTGCGATGATCAGCCGGTCCATATGAGAAGACTGTCTCAAATGATCAGGGATATTTGCGCGTATAAGATTCCGGATTCATTTGATTGCCAAACGTACGATGGCTTTTATTCAGCGGAAGACATTATCAGGTTTTTAAAGAACCATATGATCAATATTTTATTCCTGGATATCGAATTGGGAGGAATGAACGGATTCGAACTGGCGGCGATTCTGAACCAAGAGTTTCCTGATATACTCATCATTTTCGTCTCTGCTTACGAGAATTATGTTTACAGCGCTTTTAAATACACGCCATTCAGGTTTTTAAGAAAATCTTGCCTAAAAGACGAATTGGAGTCTGCGCTGATCGACGCCATCGACAGCCTGATGTCAAAGAACAAGACAATTGAATTGAACACTACCGACGGGAAGTTTGAAACGCGTCTTTCCGATATAGTGTATTTTGAGAGCGAGAAAAATTACCTGGTCGCCCATTTGGTTGGAAATAGGATATATAGATTTCGCAATACTATCACAGGCATTTACGAACAACTAAAAAACGACGATTTTTATAAGATACATCAATCAATTGTAATTAATTTAGCAAACATCAAAAGAATATCCGGATATTCTGACGTTGTTATGTGTAACGGCGATACTTTGCCGATCAGTTTGCGCAATGTGTCCGGATTCAAAAACGCTTATATGGAATACACGAACAGGAGATTTTCTGAGTAATGGGAATAATAATTGAGTATGCTGCGTCTCTTATTGATTCTATATTATGTATATGGTTCATCTCTGGGTTTATAAATGCCAAAAAAAACAAACTTATGGCGTTGATTTCTACTGCCATTTACTTTGTAATAACCATTCTTTGCGATAAGTTTCTTCCGAATTTCAATATGCTTGGGACAAGCATACTATTCGTTGTTTCGCTGATTTATGCTATAATAATTTGCCAACGGCACTATGTGAAAGCCATTCTGGCATGTGCGATCTATAAAGGTGTGCTGATTCTATCAAGCTCTTTACTTTTCACGATTATCTCCTCAATGATTGAAGATTTCGGTGCGTTGCTTCAAGGCTCAGACAGCACGGTAAGACTTGTGTTGATTTCCATACATAAAATAGTCATTATTTCTGTATTTGTGCTTATTCTTGTTGTGTTCAAAAATGCTAACATAACAGACCTGTTAACAGGCGCTGCGGTTTTTGGAGTTTCTGTCCTTACAATCCTCGGATTAGGTGCCACGATGGTAGCTGTTACATCAGGGTTATATAAATCAAATCCGGTGTCATGCTATCTTCTTTTAATAACATACATACTGATCAACATTTTTGTATATCTGTTGGTCAACCGAGTTAAGAATCTGGAAAAGCAGAAATATGAGCTTAAACTGCTGGGAGATCGTCATGAATATCAGCAGGAAAAGTATCTGGAAGCAGCGGCTGTCTGGAACAACATCCGAAAAGTACAGCACGATATGAAGAATCATCTTGTGGCGATTAAAGGAGAACTTGATTCCGGCAAAATCGAGGAATGCAAAGAATACGTCGACACGCTTATTCCCAAGACCGATCAAATTGGCAAACTGATGAAATCCGATAACGATATACTCGATTACTTAATTAACTCCAAACTGTGTGCGCTTAAAGACACGCAGGTCATTGTTTCCGGAGCGGTTGGTGATCTG
The DNA here is from genome assembly GCA_017429165.1 of Clostridia bacterium. GTDB lineage: Bacteria > Bacillota > Clostridia > Oscillospirales > CAG-382 > UBA1206. The sequence continues at coordinate 30,640 of JAFRPL010000019.1, read as the reverse complement.
TCGGATATTTCCGACGGTGATCTCGTCTCGATTTTCGGAAATATTCTGGATAATGCGGTTGAAGCTATAGAAGGGCTTGAGGAAAAACGGATCGAACTGCTCTTTAACAGGCATAAAGACAACAGGATAATTATTTGTAAAAACACAATCGGCAAATCGGTGTTAAAAGACAATAGTGATTTGAAAACCACAAAAGCAAATCACGATGCCCACGGGCTTGGGCATATTATCGTAGAAGAAACCGTTACAAAACTCGGCGGAATGATAGAGTACTCCGAAAAAGGCGATATGTTTGTAGTCCAGATAATATTGCCGGATCCGACATAATAAGTTTGAATATTCAATGGAATAAAAAGCGGCGGGATATGCGCCGTTATATTGGGAAAAGTGCAGTTTCAAGAAAAATGAAACCGCACTTTTCCCTTTATATGCTTTAATTATCCCTGTTTCCGTTTTGCTTTTTGTTTTGTGGTATACTTGGGTACAGATAAAAGAACATGAGATGGAGGTAATGTTGGTGAGAGAACTAGAAAAGATGGCCAAATTGGGGCTGATAGAAAAAATATTATTTGAGATTAAAGAGACAATTGCTTTTGATGCTGTTCTTACTCATAATCTCAAAAATGAAAAAAAGGCTCGAAAGAATCATGATGATTACGATGAAGTGGCGATACTGTTTTCCTTGATTAACTATGTGATTGACAAAGAATTCATAGAAAGCGAACTTTTGGATGCTATGTCATCAACTTCTATAAAAGCGCAGGTATCAGCAACAAACAACCAAATACTTGGGATTAGTTTTATTACGAAAAAAAGTGAGATGGGTCAACCTTTTTTGGATCTTGATTTTATTGCATGATTAATGCCCTGATTATCAATTTCGTAGAAAAGAAACAAACAATGTGTTTTTGTGGAGGGTATATCCAATGGAAAAAACGAATGAGATTTATTACCCAATACTGTTATATACCGGGATTACAGGCGAAAAAAATGCAGCAGTAGAAGCAAACGTATATGTGGAAAAATTCGAGAGCGACATTGTACGTCTCATTGAAACCGGGCATTACTTTGTATCATTGCGAGATATAGGAGATGCACTTAAAGGAAAGACCAGTATCCCCGAGAATTCAATTTGCATAGTCTTGCATGGAGGGTATTTGAATCACTATCAGTATGCTTTTCCAATTTTAAAGAAATATGCTATTCATGCTGATTATTTCATTGCACCAGAGTTGGCTGGAGCAACAAACTATCCAGGGATTGTTAATTTTTGCCCTCATTTCGGGTGGAAAGAAGCGCGAATTATGCAACAAAGCGGATTAGTTGATATAAATCCGATGTGGCATCCGTTTGACGAAGGGAGGAATTATAAGGAGGCTATTCATAGTAAAGTATCAATGATCACCAATAATGTTGGCAATTGCGTAAGACAAAATACTTTCGCAATAGATATAAATCGTAATTATATTGAAAAAGATAAGGCCTTAAAGGACGAAGGAATAGAAAACAATATTGTGAACTACTTGTCATTTAAGACAGATAATATGGAAAAAGGCCATATTCCATATATCGCTGTTAATCAAGAAGCAAATGTATTAGATGTTTTAGAATCATTTGTATTCACTTGCAATAGGCTGGCGGCGTTGGATAAAGAAAAAGACAACGAAAAACATGAAAAAATCGATTACGGATGGCAATCTGGCAAAAAGAGTGTAATCTTACCAATAGATAAAGAGCCAAAGATAAAAAATCTATTGAGAAATGCAATTCCATTGAGTGTAATTGGAGCGAAACGCAGAGATAAAGCAGATTTGATTGTTCTGAATAACTTTATTGAAGTTGTTTTTCGCCCATGGTATCACTATTTTGATTACGACAATCATATGTATCTGAATTGGCCAGAATTAAAATGCTGCCGCATGGAAAAAGATATATTAGATCAATCCAATATATGTATTGCGGATTTGATAATATCTGGGCTTGAAAGCGGTTATTACGAAGACGTATGGGCGGATCAGTATTATATACCCGGTAAAGGAGGATATAAATGGCGGCATTTGGCACACAATCTACTTATATATGGGTATGACAGTTATAAAGATGTGTTTTCTGTACTAACATATACTTCAAACGAGCATTATGAGGATCTTTTAATCGAAACGAATGATTTAATCAGAGCGTGTAAAAGCGAATACTTCATGTCCATACAATTCATAAAAAATAACACAGAATGCCAGGTCGAATATAATATTTGCTTGCTTTTAGATAAGCTTAAGCGATATATTAGCGCTGGATATGAGTATTCGGATAATTCGAAGAATTCTCATTATGATTACCATCAGTTATGCAATTATAACGCATGCAAGAGCTTTTCCGGCTATATTAAAAACACAGCGGTAAAGGAAAACTGGATTTATTCTGTGTGCCTGTTTGGATATTTGGAACATAAGAAGATCATGGGTTGGAGAATCGACTATATCTCAAAGAGAGAATATTTAAGTAATCCTTTGTACTTAGAGTACAAGGAATACTCCAGCAAGGTTACTACGTTGATTCTTAATATGAGCATAAAATATGGTCTCACCCATGATTTAAAATTGATAGATCGAATATGTGATATGATAGATGAATTGAACGCGAGAGAATATGAAGCGTTGCAATGCCTGATTACCGAGCTGAGCGATAGAGTCAAAGTTGAAAAAAGCAAAGCACAATGAGGAGGTAAAGATGAAAACTATAAACAGAGCATTTTATTCGATGCGTATTGTTTTTAAATACGCGCTTTGTTGGAGTTTCGTATATATTGCAGTAATGGCTGTTTCGGCGCTTTTGACTCCGGCTCGCTTGTATTTGATAGAAACCCTTGTAGATTCACTTGGGTCAAATAATAACGGCGGTTTGATTGCACTATACATTGTCTTGATATTGCTTAGTATAGTTATGAACAATTTGTTTTCTTTAGCAAACGGATTTATCAGAGCAAAAATGAACGAAGCAATGCTTAAAAACCAATTGCCGATAACTCTTAAAAAATTCAGAAGAATTGATTATTGCTGCTTTGAAAACAGAGTTAATCAAGATATGCTCCAAAAAATCTCTGAAAACCCCACTTCAAGTGCACTTCAAGTCTTTTACACATTGGCTTCGGTTCTTTACGCTTGGATTAGCACTATCGGAATACTTGTGATGTTTTTCAGAGCAACATTTATTCTTGGAATAGTATCAATAGCAACAATGATACCAATGTTTATTTTTGAAAGTTTAGCTGCAAGCAAAGAAATGAAGCTTAGATGGACAATGACAACAGACATACGCAAACGCTATTATTTGCAGCAGCTTTTTGTGGACAAGGATGCTTTACAGGAAATCAAACTTTTTGATTCACGGAAGAGGCTGATTGAATTGTCAAATGAGCTGACCGGACGCATCAATGCTGATATGAAAAGAACATTGAATCGCGTGATTGCTTTATCAACAGCGTCTTCTCTCTTTTTGATAGCATTTGTAGGTTTCTCATTGATCTGGTTATCATATTCTCTTGCGAATGTTGCGATCACTTTGGGCGTTTTCTCATCGCTAATCACTTCTTTGACGACATTCTACGGTAATGTAAAATCATCAGTATCAACTGTGGCAACACTTCAAAGACTGTCATACAACATCGAATACTATCGTCAATTCATGGCATTACCGGAACGTCGTTCATCAAATTCAAAGTCACATTTTGAAGGACGCGAGATTAGTTTCTCTAATGTGAGTTTCACTTATCCGGAGGGCGATAAAGAAGTACTGCACAACGTAAGTTTTACAATCCGAAAAGGCGACAAGGTCGCTTTTGTCGGGGAAAACGGAGCCGGTAAGTCTACGGTCATAAAGCTATTGTTGGGATTGTACAAACCTACATCCGGAAAGATATTGATAGATGGTATTGAATCATCTGAATTATCAGATGAACAATACCAAGAGTTGTTTTCCGTTGTGTTTCAAGATTATCAGAACTATTCGCTGACATTACGTGAAAACGTTGCGTTTGGAAATATAGAGAAAATAAATGATGACGCCTCTATTGAAGGCGCATTAAATAAAGCCGAAGCGAAAGAATTGATAGATACGAGTAAAGATGGGCTTGAACAGCATTTGGGCAGAATCTATGATGATGGGCGTGATCTTTCGGGTGGTCAATGGCAGAAAATCGCACTATCACGCGCATATTTGGCAGAGACGCCATTCTTGATTCTTGATGAACCAACAGCTGCGCTTGATCCTATTGCGGAGAGCAAAATGTATTCAAGATTTGCCAATGTTCTTTCGGATAGAGGGGCAATAATGATTTCACACAGGCTTGCATCAGCGCGCATGGCAGACAGAATATATGTTTTTCATGAAGGTTCGCTGATTGAAACGGGAGAGCACAACGAACTGATACATTTCAACGGTTTATATAGGGATATGTGGGAAAAGCAAAGTTCGCTGTATTTGAATCAGGAGGGACAGTAATGGAATCCTCAAAAAAAAGAACAATGATAAAGACCATCGGACTTTGCACAAAAGATGTATTCAGGACGATGCCCGGCATTACGATCTGCACCTTAATACTGAGATTGATAACCGCTGCAACAGCGGTGGCTCTTGTAAAACTCTTTGCCGTATTAACGGATAGCGCAGCAAACGTCAATGACCGCGTTGAAGATATGTTTCATTATGCTTTCTTGATAATAGCTTGTTATCTTATCAACGTATTATGCGACAAGATCTCATATCATTTAAATAACATAGATTCCGTCCCTAAATTTGAGATATATCATCATAGGCTATCGGATTTTACGGTGTCACTGTCTTTGGAAGCCGCTGAAGATCCCGTTATATCAAGTAAGTTTTGGCGCGCAAAGGATGCGGTTTATCAAGATCGTATGGGCAGTGTTTGGAGCAGTGTGTACGGGATCATTCCGAAACTGTTTCAATTAATAGGAACTGCATTAGTGCTATTTGATTACTATCCTGGATTGGTTCTTTTGGCGTTGCTGTCCATTCTCCCTTCGTTTCTTATCCGTATGATCATTGGAGGGAAGCAGTATCAATTATCAAGGAATCAAACGGAAAAAAACCGTTTAAGCAGTTATCTTTGGGGTGTTTTGACAAACAGAAACTCCATAAAAGAAATGCGCTGCATGGGTTTTTCCGAATACCTAACAAAACGATACTTTGATGTTTCGAAAGAGGTTTTCGAAGAGAATAAACGTTTTGATATGAAATCAAGCTTTCGCATTTTTATTGGGGATTTTATAAAAGTTTCCTTTTACGGCATTTCTATCTGCATATGCATATGGCTGTTAAATAACGATGTCGTTTCGCTCGGTGCTTTTGTAGCTTGCTTGTCTGCATTTACCGCAATGCAGACTACATCCGAATCGTTGCTTACAACATTTTCGGCACTGAAGCAACAATGCAACTATGCTAACGATTATTATGATTTTTTCGATTTGGCTACAGAAAAAAGCAGCAAAGAAGAATGCTTGAGTTTTGAAAACACTTTAAAGACCGACGAGTTGGTATTCAGATATCCCAATTCAGATAGTAATGCAATCGATTCTGTCGATTTTTCCATACACAAAGGAGAAAAAATAGCCATTGTCGGAGAAAACGGTTCGGGTAAAACCACGCTTGTTAAACTACTCCTTGGCTTGTTTACACCCACTTCCGGTACCGTTGAAATGGACGATAAAAACATAATGCAATATAACCAGAGCTACTACAAACGGTTCTCGATGGTTGCGCAACGTTTTGGAAAATACAGCATCAGTCTCCGGGATAATATCGCGTTCGGAGATTTATATAAGCGAAATGATAATCAAAAGCTCAATTCTGCTTGTAAGGATACCGGAGTTAATGAAATCGTTGAAGAGATGGGTGGATATGATGTTGATTTGGGCGTTGAGTTTGGGGGACGGGAGCTATCGGGCGGTCAGTGGCAAAAGGTTGCTATCACGCGCGGAGTCTTTCGCGGCGGCGAGATATTCTTTCTGGATGAACCAACCTCAGCCTTAGATCCAATAATTGAATATGATGTTCTTTCGGATTTCATAAAGACAGCCAAAGACAATACAGCCGTTATTATTTCTCATAGAATAGGCATATGTACCAAGGTTGACAAAATAGTTCTTATGTCTCACGGGAAGATTGCCGAAGTAGGAAATCACAAAGAATTATTAAAGAAAAACGGGCTTTACGCCTCAATGTGGCATGAACAAGCCAAATGGTACCAAGAAGGAGAGTATTGCAATGCTTAACTGGACTAAATATCACATATTAGAAAAAATAAAAGATGATCGTATTCTTTTGTGGAACACATTTCTTGGGAAAGGAATTACTCTTGTTGGCAATATAGCGCCTATATGTGAATCAGAGGTTTCTGGTGTTTGGAGCGGTGAAGACTCCAAAGCAAAACAGATTTTGCAATCCAATGGCTTTTTGATTGAAAAAGATCAATATGATGTTGAGGGGAAGCTGATAAGCAAAATGCGTTCGGAAACCGTATACGATGATTCTTTCATGTCGATTACAATTATACCGACAGACACTTGTAATTTTAACTGCATCTATTGTTATCAATCCGACACAATCCATAATATGAGCAAAGAAACAGCTGATTCTATAATTAGAATGATTGCTCGTAAAAAAACGCTACGCAAATTACATATAAGTTGGTTTGGCGGAGAGCCTTTATGTAACAAGGAAATTGTATTTTATATCATGGAAGGAATAAATCGTGTTTGCAAAGAAAGGGGGATTGTACTTATTGCAGATATGACTACAAATGCAAGTCTTCTCGATCTGCCGACTTTTATCCGACTCTATGATTTGAAGGTGTTGAATTACCAAATAACTATAGATGGTTGCAAGAAAACACACGATGTTCAACGTCCTTTAAAAAGCGGCGGCAGTTCTTATGATATGATTTTAAAGAATCTTCGCGATATACGCGATAATGCTAAAGGACGATTCTTCAAAATAGGTATACGAACCAATTTCACCGATTTTGTCGATAATCAATTTGCAGCCATGAAAGATACTCTTGAAGAAGAGTTTTCCAACGATTCTCGTTTCTATTTCTTCTTTCAATGGGTTAAAAACTGGGGCGGAAATAGAATCAGCGGTATTATGGATAGATTGTTAAGCGATGACGAGGCTATTTCTCACTACGGAAGATGGATGGATCAGATGGCACAGACAAGTGTTAGGACCGGAGATATAACCTTAATCCGTCCGTGTAGTGGTTTGTGCGTTGGATGTCGAAAAAACAGCTTTATTGTAGATACTGATGGCAGTATATGCAAGTGTACTACAGGAATGTATGATAAGGATTATCGTGACAGAGTAGTAATAGGGAAAATAGAAAAGAACGGGCTGTATAAAATAGACAAGTGGAAGGAAATAGATTGGCTGTCCATGGATGCAGATCAAAACGAATGCGAGAAATGTGCGCAATACCCTATTTGTTTAGGAATGCCGTGTCCCTACTATAAGATAAAGCATAAAAGAGTTATTTGCAACAAAAAAACAGATTATGTTTGCAAAATCATCCTTGCAATGGAAAAACAAGGTCACATACAAGAAATAAGAATATAGGAGGTGATTAAAATGGTGAAAGAGACATTTCTTGAGGATTTTATACTCACAATGAACGAATGTGGATTTGATGTGGCTGAAGAATCGCTGGATGATGAACTGCAGTACGACTCACTCCAGTTTGTTTCAACTATGGTGTCCATAGAAGAAAAATATGGGATTACCATTCCTGATGACTATATGCTTGGCGAAGGTCTTGATACTGCGAGAGATTTTATAAATATGGTTTATTTATTAAAAGAAACGGAGGATGAAAAACAATGAACAAGAATGTATTAAAAAAGCGCAAAAAAGACAAGCAATTTTTACTGTATGTCGAGAACGGGTCCTCGACGGGTTGCTGCCCTAGCAAAGGTGGAGTAAAACTATGCTGTCCGCAGTGATAGAATTATAGAGGGAGGAGGTGAACCAATGAAAAAGAGAAGCGTAAAGAAAGTCATTCTGTTCGCGGAGGATAACGGTGGAACGAATAGTTGCTGCCCCACGAACGGAGGTGCCCAAGGTTGCTGCCCCGGAAGCACAACCTAAAACTATGGCAAAGTAATTGCCATGATTTGCAGGCCTCGCTATGCGGGGCTTGCAAATTGCCTTATATGATTTGGTTTTAAAACACTTTTTCCTTATTAGTTCAAAGAGTTTCGAATAGAGCGAGGATTAATAATGACAACTATAACTATACTTGATACAGGGATATCTAAATTATATGAACAGACGCTGGGCAACAGAATCATTTCAAAAACCACCTGTTACATTAATGACGATAAGCATTTTATAATCGAAGATGGGGCTGACGATGAAATTGGTCATGGCACATTAGTATGTAGTGCAATAAATATGATCAACAAGAACATACAGTACAATTTCATTAAAATGTGTGGTGAGAATTATTGGGCAGATGAAAACACTTTGATTAACACATTGAAGTATATTGCGGAGAAAAATGTGAAGAGCGATATCATTCATATTAGTTGCGGTATCCAGACATGTGAAAGGTTAGAAGAACTTGAAGCGGTATTACAAGACCTGAAAAAGCGTGGCATTTATATAGTTTCAGCTTTCTCAAATGACCGGATAGTATCTTATCCCGCGGCGTGCAGTATGGTTCTTGGCGTTGCGTTCGATACGAGCATTGTTTCTCCTAATAATTGGATATATGTGAACAATTCAATAGTAAATATATTTGCAACAGGTAATCTCCATACGCTTACAAATAGATTTGGAAAAAAAGAAAACGTTGCCGGTTCAAGTTTTGCTGCTGCATTTATTACTGGGCATATTGCTAAGATGCTGGATATATACGGGAAAAATGAAATAGACGAACGACTAAAAGAAAGTGCTATAAGGGTGTATGATGCACCGTCGTTTGTCGAACAGCCAAAGCCTTTTGACATTCAAAAAATCGCTGTTTTTCCATTCAATAAAGAGAATCACGCGTTGATTCGCAATTATGATATGCTAAAAGTAGAAGTCGATGCCGTACTTGAAAACAAGTTTTCCCCTTATATTGGAAAGGACGCATTTGAACTGTTGTCCATCTTGGATTATTCAGATGAAAAAGAAAACAGGCATGAACTCATAATTAAAAATATCATGCAATTCGATTGGAGCGGTACATTTGATACTTTTGTATTAGGACACATAGGGCTATTAAACAATACGATGAAAAATAGTTTGTATGATTATATATATACAAATTGTATTCGACACGGGAAAAACCTTTTCTCATATGATCCAATCCCCAGTAATGTAATTGAAGATTTCCATCATGCGGGTCTTAATTGTTATTATCCTAATATAATTGCACACGGAAACGAGAACTCAAATTGCGGTATGTTATATGAGATATCAAAACCTGTAATAGGCGTATTCGGAACTTCTTCAAAGCAAGGAAAATGGTCTCTACAATTAAAAATGAGAAGGATATTTGAGGAAAAAGGATATAGTACTGGGCATTTAGGGACAGAACCTCATGGTTATTTATTTAAGAATACCGAAACATGTGCTATAGGGTATAATTCATATGTCAATATGATGCATAATGAAGCTATAGTTCTTTTCAACAGTACAATGCATCAATTATCAAAGAATAGCGACATATTATTCTTTGGCGCACAATCTAATACCATTCAATATGCTTTTGGTGGTTTGGCAACAATCCCACGATATACTAACGAAATGATCATAGCATGCGAACCGCAGGCCTCAATATTATGCATAAACGAATGGGATGATATTGATTTCATTCAACGAACCATTAAGTATTTAGAAAGTTTTAATGGTAATAAAGTGTTGGGTTTGGCCTATTATTTTAAAAACAATCGCACGCAAATCAACAATGCTGGCATAAATAAAGTAGCGTTGAATCGAGATTATAATAGAATTTTGGAAATAGAACAAGCGACGCAAACTAAGATATATGATATGGACTGTAAAACAGAGATAGAAGCTCTTTGTGATGTGGTAGAATCTTATTTTTCAGAATCAGGTGAATAGTATACAATAATTATATACGACAAAGATCAGCTACTTTTTATACAATAAGCAAAAACGCGAGCAAAAGAAGTCTTTCTCAGTACTCGGAACTCATTGACGTCACTGATTTCATATTGATTGCCACCAAAGTTAAGCTCAAAAAGCGTAATGAACTTGCGGCATTTATAGGAGCGGATCAAAAACCATATCGCAATGTGTTATCAACGGTTATCCAACGAGCGAAAATTACTGTAGCATAACTCGCGAATCGCTTGAGCGTATAGGCGAAGGCGTAAACGCCTTGTGGGATTATTGCTGGAATAAAAGTGCAGGTGCTAAATTCAGGCGGTTTGTCAAATGGGGCGAGGATAACGAAAAGGGCTAACGAAAAGCCAAATATGTAAAAATGCGCCTTCTGTAATGAAGACGCATTTACTTTTGCGGAAAAATGTGGGCGCAGTATTCAAAATTTGAATTATTGCTTTTCCCATACTTTTGTATACGCAATCAGGCAAAGATCAGATCTTTAAGTACGATCTCTTCGGCTCGGTTGCGTATCGAGTTCATGCGCTTGACCCACAGCATTTGATCTTGCCGTTTGAGCGCTTCATTCACGCCTTCGTCTTTCGCCATTTGTCTAACGAGACCGTACAGCATTTCCTCCGCTTGCTCATCTACTTCACGTAAATACTGTTTCAGAGTGCCGTTCATACGCATCACATTGACCATTGTTGCCTTATTCTCTTTAAGATATTGATAATGTCTCTGTCCCCAGATGCCTACTTGTCCGATAAATACATCCTTCATTTTTACCCCTCCAATATTTTTATTTTTTTCGTTGGCGCGTTGATGATCTTGAGCAGAAGCTCGTTTACAACTTCAACGCAGCCGTCCTCGTCGATGACTTGCTTGCGGTACTCGTTGATGCCTTTAATAAGCGCTCTCCATTCAAAATCGTCCGGAACGATGTGCCTTTTGGGCTGTTTTATGTATTTCATGGCGTTCGCCTCTCTTTGCGTATATTTTAGCGCAAAGAAGACTAAAAGACGAATGTGCGGATGCCCGGGATGATAGGACTCGAACGGAAAAGTGTGCAACCGGTGTGCAACGCAAACGGCGTTTAACGTCTTCAAACGAATTGAGACGAAAAACAAAAAAGCCCGAAAACCCTTGAAAATAAAGGATTATCGAGCATTTTGGGTAAAGATAAATCCGGGTTAAAAACCCGGATTTTTTGGTGCGGGTATCAGGACAATGATGAGATCGAAACAACGGTATCGACAATTATGCAAAAGGTGATCGAGGATGATGAAATCTCCCCGGAAGAAGGCATAATCCATCAGCCTGAGGGAGTAGATCTTCTCCCGGCGAATATCGAGCTTTCCAGTATGGACTTACAGCTCGTTTCCACGATGAACCGCGAGCGCATCCTTGCAATGTACCTTAGCAGCGTGAAAAGCAGATATGACTACATTCTGCTTGACTGTATGCCGAGTCTCGGAATGATTACCGTCAACGCTTTCACCGCTGCAGATTCTGTGATCATACCAGTACAGGCGCACTACCTTCCCCTGAAAGGAATGACCCAGCTTACCAGAACGATCAGCAAAGTGCAGAAACAGATCAACCCGAAACTCCGTATAGACGGTATTGTTCTGACGCTCGTCGCGGAGAATACGAACCTCGCAAAAACGACCGAGCAAACGATCCGTGAGTATTACGGAAGCAGGATCAAGGTCTTTGACAGCCATATTCCTATGGCTATCAAGTGCGCCGAGATCAGCGTCGTCGGCAAAAGCATCTATACCTACGACGGCAACAGCAAAGTCGCCAGAGCGTATGAAAGTTTCACGAAGGAGGTGATCGAGCTTGGCGAAAAGCAACGCATTAAAAATGAAGCTTCCCTCAGTAGATGATCTCTTTTCCACAGAGGAGACGAGACAGGAAGCAAAACTCGCAAAGATCTACGATATTCCCATTTCCGAAATCGATGACTTCCCGGATCATCCGTTCAAGGTGAGAGACGACGAAGATATGGACGCGCTTATCGATAGTATTAAGGAGCGCGGCGTCATCACTCCGGCAACCGTGAGGAAAAAGGCTGATGGCAGGTATGAAATGATCTCCGGGCATAGACGAAAACGAGCCTGCGAAAAACTCGGAATGGAGACTCTGCGCTGTGAAGTTGTTGAAATGAATAAGGAAGAAGCAACGATCCTTATGGTAGAAAGCAATTTTCAGCGTTCTGAGATTCTTCCCTCAGAGAAGGCATTTGCGTACAAGATGCGCTATGACGCGATGAAGAAAAGCGTCGGCAGACCTTCAAATGATAAATTAGTCCCAGTGGGACTAATTTCCGAAACAGGAGCGACACGCGAGACAATGGCACAAACATCGCTTGACAGTGAAACACAAATACAACGATATATCCGTCTTACAAACCTCGTTCCAGAATTGCTGGATTTCGTAGATGAAGGAAAGATCAAAATGCGTCCCGCCGTCGAGCTATCATATCTCGATGAGGAAACTCAGCGAGACGTAGTTGACCGTATTGATGAAACGGAAGCGTTTCCGTCGCACGATCAGGCGATTCGCATTCGTAAGGCTTATGAATCCGGTGCCATTGATTACGAAAAGGTCGTTGACATTATGGCGGAGGAAAAGCCGAACCAAAAGCCAAAGTTCAAGTTTTCATTCGAGCGTCTTCGTCCTCTGATCCCCCAAGGATACGCCGACAAACAGGCTGAGGACTATATCGTCAAAGCGCTTGAATACTACAAGCGATATTTGCAGAAGCAACGTGACCAGGCAAGGTAAAAGAAGATGTGCGCACAGGCTGAGACGAAAGTTTCGGTCTTCTTTTTTTGCTCTGCCGCAGCACTCATATAGAAATTTTGATGAAAGGAGGAAAACGACACCATGAATTACAGTGTTAAGGTACGCAGGGTCATCGAAAACGGAAAGCCCCTCAAGGCTACCTGCTCCGTCACGATGGACGATCAGTTCACCGTTCACGGCGTGAAGGTCATCCAGAACGAAAAGGGTCGCTTCATCGCGATGCCTTCCGAAGCGTACAAGGACAACGATGGTAACGAGCGTTTCCGCGACGTCTGCCACCCCATCACTTCCGACGCTCGCAAGGCTATGGAAGCCGCAGTTTTCAGCGCCTACGAGAAAGCAGTCGCTGAAGCAGCAAAAAACACCGACACCACTGCCCATGCATAAATAAACAACCAACCAAACCAAATTCAAATCAATAAAGTTGAGGTAATTTTCAATGAAGAAGTTTTTCAGTAAGATCCGCAACAAGGCTAACGCCGCTGTCATTACCGCCAAGACCTTTGTCGCCAACAAGAAGGCCGAGGGCTACGTCGATTCCGGCGTCAAAATCCTGATCGCCGTGGTCATCGGCGCTCTGCTGCTCGCCGGTCTGTACGCGCTCTTCAACAGCACGATCATGCCGACGGTGACGCAGAAGGTCACCGGGCTGTTCAACTACAAGGGTTAATCCCGGAAAGAGAGGAAAAAGCTATGTTCAAGAAGATCCGCAGTAAGTTCGATTCCGCAGTCGCCACCGTAAAGGCGACCATCGCCTCCAAGAAGGCCGAAGGCTACGTCGATTCCGGCGTCAAAATCCTGATCGCCGTGGTCATCGGCGCTCTGCTCCTCGCCGGTCTGTACGCGCTCTTTAACGGAACGATCATGCCGACAGTGACCCAGAAAATCACCGGCCTGTTCAACTACTCCGGCAACTGATCACAAACCACCCAAACCAAAAAAATCAAGAAAGTTGAGGTAATTTTCAATGAAGAAATTTTTCAGTAAGATCCGTGACAAGGCTAATGCCGCCGTCATTACCGCCAAGACCTTTGTCGCCAACAAGAAGGCCGAGGGCTACGTCGATTCCGGCGTGAAAATCCTCATCGCCGTCGTTATCGGCGCTCTGCTCCTCGCCGGTCTGTACGCGCTGTTTAACAGCACGATCATGCCGACGGTGACGAGTAAAGTCCAGGGACTGTTCAACTACAACGGTCATTGATCCTGACAGAAGATAAGTAACTGAAAGGGGCGGCGTCGAAAGGCGCCGCCCCAATTTCAAACCAAACAGGAGGTATTTATGAAAAAGATTTTCGCACTTGTACTCGCCGCCGTAACTCTTGCTCTCTGTCTCACCGGCTGCGTCTATGAAGAACTGAGCGTCAAACTCAATAAAGACGGCACCGGAAGCATCGCCGCAACTGTCGGCTTGAAAAAGGATTTCGTCGATAACATGATGGTAGGCTCGGATCCCTTTGAAGGTAAGGAAACACAGGAGATCGAGGTCGACGGCGACAAGTATATCGCCTACACCGAGACTGAAGAATACGCGTCTTTCGAGGAAATCGAAAAGGCACTTGCTGAGATGACCTATGAGACCGGTGACTTCGGAGAAATGCCGGATATGAACGATGATGCAGATGAAACTCCCGCTGAAATCAACGATGAACTTTCAGCCGGTGAGATCATTCTGACCGAACCCGTTCCCGAGACTGCCGAAATTAAGGACGACCATATCTTCAAATCCGTGAAGATCACAAAGGACGGCTCCAAATACGTGTTCGACGCCGTTCTTAAGCCGCTTGAGGGAGATTATCAGGGATATGAAATGAGCGACATCTTCAAGGTCAGTGTTTCTGTCGAAATGCCTGCGAAGATCAGCGCGTATAAGAACGGGACCGTTGACGGAAATAAGATCACTTTCGATCTGTCGGATATGAGCGAAGAACTCGAGCTCTATGCAGAATGTAAGACCGCAAGCATCGCTCCGGTCATTATCTGCGGCGTACTCGTTCTCGGCTGCGTAGTCGCCTTTATCGTAATCAGAAAGAGAAAGTAAGGTGTGAGTTATGACGCCGATGATGATCCGACCTATTCTCCCCCGCTTTTATGAAATCGACCTGACGAACAAGGTCGGCTTCATTGTTTCCACGGTCCTGATGACTCTGTCAGTCGTCCTGATCGCACTGCTTGTCGGGCGCTTCGCCGCAGGCAAGTTCGACGGGAACAAGAAGAAAACCGCGCTTTGCTTTATAGGCGTCACAGCCTTAACGACGCTTGCGCTTATCTGTTTTTTTGGATGTGCTGCAACCACGGTCAAGGGTATCGTTTTATCCCTGATCCTCGTATTCTCCTCCTATGAAGATATAAAGAAACGGGAGTGCGACGATTATCTGCATTTGATGATCGTGATTGCAGCTTTCATCGGGACAGATCTTTCATCCATACCGAATATGTTGCTGTCCGGCCTGTTTGCAGGCGGCTTGATGCTTCTAACAATGCTGATCACGAAAAGCAACATAGGCGGCGCGGATATAAAAATAGCGGCTGCCTGCTCGTTCCTTTTGGGGTTGAGCCGTGGAGTTATCGGCTTACTTGCGGGAATGATACTCGCAGTCGTCGTCAACGTATTTAAGAAAGACAAAAAGAAGGGATTCCCAATGATCCCGTATCTCGCCGCCGGATATATGGCGGCATACTTTATTCAAGTCTAAGGAGGAAATAACGAAATGAAAAACAGAACGATCATCGGTGTGATCTGCATGGTGCTGGCGGTCGTCGTCACCTTTGCGGTCGCGCCGCTTGTCAATAAGCTTTCTACCGATACGAGCGAAGTCATCAGGCTGTCGCAGGACGTGAAACAGGGCGTTCAGATCACCGCCGATCATTTAGAGATCGCAAAGGTGAAAACCGACACCGTACCCGCCGGGACTTTGAACGATCCGAGGGACATCATCGGGAAATACGCTTCTTCCGTGCTTTATGCGGGAGACTACCTTACCGCTGCCAAGCTTACCGGCGAGGCGAATACCGCAAGCGACGTGTTCGCAGCGCTTGACGGCTCCAAAGTTGCGGTCAGCGTCACTATCGACACCTTTGCCGCAGGGCTCTCCGGTAAGCTCGAAAACGGCGATATCATCTCTATGATCGTCGTGAACAAGGACACCGGCAAAGCAACGATCCCGGGCGCTCTGAAATATATGAAAGTCATCACTACCACTACCGCCGGCGGTATCGACCAGGACAGCATCGTAAAGAACGAGGACGGCAGCTATGAGATCCCGAGCACCGTTACTCTGCTTGCCAATACCGAACAGGCAAAACTGCTTGCCAAATACGAAGCCGACACTACTCTGACGGTTGCACTTGTCTATCGCGGCACGCCGGAGAACGCCAAGAAGTTTCTTGACAAGCAGGACGAATATTTCCTGAACCTCGACCCTGAAAAGGAGGCGGGCGACGACTCCGGCGAAAGCGCAGGCGGCAATGACGACATCATTCAGAAAGCGAACGATATCATAAACGGCAACGCCGATTATTACGACGTGGAGGAGGCTGTAAACAATGGGTAAGATGATCGTCGTCTGCGGCTCACCGAACTGCGGAAAGACGACTGCCGCGCTGAAACTGGCGCAGGAGATCTACGGGCTGAAAAAGACTTCCGTTATGTTCCTGTCGCCCGATCTGAACGTGCCGTGTATGGCATATCTCTTCCCGAACGGCAAGGACGCCGATCTGTATTCTCTCGGCGTGGCGTTGGATAAGACCGACATCTACAAAGAAGACGTGCTGAAACAGACCGTCAACGTGAAAACGATGCAGAACTTCGGATACCTCGGGTACAAGCTCGGCGAGAACAGATATTCCTATCCCCGTCCTACCGAGGATAAGGTGACTCAGCTTTTCACTGTGCTGAAGGATAACGCCGAGTACGTTATCGTGGACTGCTCCTGCGACTCCGAAGATATCGTTTCATCTATTGCCAAGCGCGACTGCGATATCGCCGTTCAGATGTTTTCCCCGGATATGAAGTGCATATCGTTCTACGCTTCCTGCGTCAATCAGTTCATTCTGATCGAGGATAAGCGCCTCAAGGTGATGAACGTAATGGACAAGGACATTTACGTTCCCATCCACGAGACCGAGACCCATTTCAAAGGCATGGACTTCAAACTGCCATACGAGCGAGAATTGAAGCAGCAGATGATCACCGGTACTCTTTCGGAGCGAATCGGAAACTGTAAATACAGGAGCGAGATCGAGAGACTGGCAAAGGCGGTGGTATAAATGGCGAAGGAGGTATCATTCGTTTCCTTGCTTCAGATGGTCCAGGAGTATATCTCCCAGAACTACGCCGCCGCGCTTTCGGATAAAAAGAAGCTCGGTCAGCTCCGGTCGTATATCGACAAGTATCTTAACGATACCGGGTATGTCGTCGAGGGATTCACCAGCGAGCAGCTTTCCAAAAAGCTCTACTCCGAAATGGCTGAGTATTCGATCCTTACTCCGTATCTCGGGAAAGACAGTATCGAGGAGATCAACGTCAACGGCTGGGACGACGTGTGCGTGACGTATAATTCGGGATATATGCTGAAGATCCCGGAACACTTCTATTCCCCTCAGCATGCCATAGACATCGTGAAAAGGCTGCTCCACCATTCGGGCATGATCATCGACAACGCCACTCCAATGGCGCAGGGACATCTTCCGGGCAATACCCGTATCACCGCATTGAAGGAGCCGATTGTCGACGCCGACAGAGGCATCTCGGTATCCATCCGTCTGCTTCATCCGTCGAGAGTGACGAGAGAACAGATCATCGCGGGCGGCAACGCAACGCAGACGATGATAGACTTTCTGTGTATGTGCCTCCGCTACGGCGTTTCTTTCGTCGTCGCCGGTGCAACGAGTTCAGGTAAAACCACTCTGCTCAATGCGCTTCTCACCTCGGTCCCAAACAACAAGCGTATCTTTACGATAGAGTCCGGCTCCCGTGAGCTGTCGCTTGTCAGCACGAAAAAAGGAAAGGTCGTGAACAACGTCGTTCATACGCTTTCGCGCCCTTCGGACAACCCGGCTTACGACATCACACAGGAGGATCTCGTCGTGGCGTCCCTCCGTTTCAATCCGGACATCGTGGTCGTCGGCGAGATGCGAGACACCGAAGCGTATTCGGCGGTCGAGGCCTCCTTGACCGGGCATACGGTCGTATCCACCGTTCACGCGTCTGCGGCTGACGCGGCGCATATGAGACTTGCGCTTTTGTGCCAGAAGCGTTTTCCGATCAACTTTCAGACTTCACTGATGCAAGCGGGACAGGCGTTTCCCATCGTCGTGTACGCGCATAAACTCGAAGACAATAGTCGTAAGATCATGGACATTTCCGAGTGTGTGATCTTACCGAACGGAGACCGTGAGTACCACACGCTTTTCCGTTACAAAATCACGAAAAACGAGCTTGTGAACGGCAAATACAAGATCGAGGGACACTTCGAGCAGCCCGAATATATGAGCGACCATCTGAGGGGAAAGCTGATGCAGTTCGGCGTTCCCGATGATCTGCTCGCACAGTTCTTAAAGCCTAAAGCGGCTCCAAAGAAAAAGAAAAAGGAGGTAGAGCCTGAATGATCCTGCAAGTTATAGCGTCTGTTTTTCTCATCATCGCAATCGCGATCTTCTTCGGGCTCACTCCGGAGCAGATCACCGACGACCTGATGAAGATCATTACTCCGAACGACACGATGCACGACAAGGCGAAGAACATCCGCGGGAACCGCAAGCGCCACAAGCTTTACAAAGTACTTGTAAATATCAAGGGCGCGCTTGCATCCACGGGTAAATCCAAACAGTTTACTCTCGTCATCTGCGCGTCTGTCGTTCTGTTCGCTGCCGGCGTCATTGTTTCCATTCTCATTAACAACCTGTTCCTTATGCCGGTCCTCGCCGTGACGTTCGCGTTGATCCCGTTCTTCTATATAACCAACACGCTTTCGTATTACGAAAAGCAGACGAAGGAAGAACTGGAAACGGCGCTTTCGATCATCACGACTTCTTATGAGCGATGCGATGATATCGTTCAGGCGGTCAGAGAAAACATTCAGTATATCAAGCCGCCGCTGCGTGAGGTGTTCATGGCGTTTGAGGGTGAAGCGACCGCCGTTTCGTCGAATATCAAACGCGCACTTTACAGCCTGCGCGAAAAGGTGGACAATGATATATTTAAGGAGTGGGTCGACACTCTCATTTTATGCCAGGACGACCGCACTTTGAAGGACACTCTTCAGCCCGTCGTTCAGAAGCTTGCCGACGTCCGTATCGTCAACAGCGAGCTTTCCACGATGCTTGCTTCCGCCCGAAACGAATACTGGATGATGGTGGCGCTTGTCGTTATGAACGTGCCGCTTCTGTATCTGCTCAACAAGGACTGGTTCCACACGCTTCTGTATTCCACTCCGGGCAAAGCTGTATGCGGACTTTGCGGACTTGTCATTCTCATTACGGCGATGTTTATGAAGAAGTTCACGAAGCCCATCGAGTATAAGAGATAAGGAGGTTTTGAAAAATGATTCAGGCGATCATAGGAGTCTTATGCGCAGTCGGTCTGTTCTTCATACTGGTAGACGTGTATAAGATCCCATACTACAAGACCTCCAAAGCCGTGGAGAGTCTTTCAAAAAAGCAGAAGGAAAAGAGATCCGCGCTGGATATATGGCTTTCCGGCATTGCCGAATGGCTGTCGAGACATCTTCGTCTTAACGAGTTCAAGCGTGCTTTTCTTGAAGCGGATCTGAAAACGGCGCAGATGGATATATCCCCTGAAATGTTCAAGGCAAATGCCATAGTAAAAGCGAGCCTTATCGGTATTCTTGCCATCCCGGTCGCTTTTGTCTTTCCGTTGCTCGTCCCTGTCGTTCTTTTTCTCGCGGTATTTCTTTACCGGATGGAGATCAGGAGCGTAAGCAAGCGTATCCGCGTAAAGCGCGAGAAGATCGAGTACGAGCTTCCGCGTCTCGTTTCCAACATTGAGAAAACCTTTACCCATAACCGCGACGTCGTGTATATGCTTGAAAGCTACGCGCCGAATGCGGGACCGGAGCTGAAGCACGAGCTTGAGATCACGGTAGCGGATATGAAGTCCGGCAACTACGAAGGAGCCATAACCCGTCTTGAAAGCCGCGTCGGCTCTTCTATGATGAGCGACGTCTGCCGTGGCTTGATCGGTATCCTGCGCGGTGACGATAACCGTATGTACTGGGCGACGTTGGCTCTCAAATTCAACGATACCGCAAGACAGCAGCTTCGCTTGCAGGCGCAGAAGGTTCCGAGAAAGGTCAAGCGGCTGTCGATGTGTCTCCTCATCTGCTTTATGCTTATCTACGTCGTTGTCATCCTTGAACAAATAATGAGCAGTATCGGCGTACTGTTCGGATAAGGAGGATAAGCGATATGCTAAAGAAAATAATAAAAAGCAAAAACGGTGAAGGCTACGTGGATATGTGCGTGGGCGTCATCGTTTTTGTTATGATCCTTGTCATCGCAATCAATATTTTCAGTTTTATCACACTTCGGATCGAGATGGACCGTATAGCGGACGAACTCCTTGAGGCGGCAACGTACAACGGATGCTTTTCGGGAGAGTTCTACCGCCGTGACAATGATTTTACCATGGACTATTTCTATTATGATATAAACTACGGAGCGGACGAGTATTTCAATTCGGCGTACAAGCGGGTACAGCTCGGACACGTTATGTGGGTCGAAATATCCGTCACGACGGATATCAAGGGGCTTGGCGTATTTAAGATCCCGGTCACGCTCACGGTGAAACGGTCCGGTCTGTCCCAGCGATATTGGAAATAGAGGTGGTGAGATGATAAGAAACAAACGAGGAGAAGGATATATACAGGTCTGCGTTCTTATCATCGTGATCTGTATGATCCTGGCGGTGATTATAACGTTCGCAAACACGTACAACGTGGTCAGGCTGAACGAAAGCAACGCAAAAACGGTGCTTGAGAGCTTTGTGACTAAAAACTCCATCCGGATATACGATTCCATAAAGCAAGGCAGCAACGAGACAAGGACCATAGACGCTGACGAATACGTCTCCGATCTTATTCAATTTTGCACATTTGCCGAAGTCGGGGATTTTTTGTATCATAATAACGCAGACGGTGAAACGGATTACTTTATAAACAAGCCGAAAGTGGAAATAATTGACGGAAAGCTGAAAATGGCCGCGTCGTTCAACGTTTACGTGCCGATGTACTTCAACCGGGTTTATCTCGGCTTGCTCAATATCCCACTCACCGTAAAAATCGATCTCGAAAAAAGATATTAACAGGAGGATTTTCATGAAAAAGAAAACTACTAACATCATTATTGCAGCCGTGGCGGTGCTTGTGCTCATAGGAGCGGTACTGATCATTGCGTTCTCGGGCGGAAACGAAAGCGGTAGACATTTAAGTTCAGAGGCGGCGGAAGCGTCAGCTTCAAGCAACGATATTTCAGTTGCAGAAATCGGCACCGGTTCGTCAGATATTACGGAAATATCGGAAATAGAGCCGGAACACGAGTCAGAGAATCCGGACGATCCCGACACGTCGGACGTGATCCTGGTTCTGCCCGACGGAAACGGTGAAGATACTTCAGCCGGCGCATCTTCGGAGACTTCAAACGATCCCGCAGAAACGCCTGCAAGACCTGTCGAAATCAAAAACCCCGCCGACGACGGCGACGGAGCGGCGGGCGGCGACGCGCCTATTGTTCCGTATGACTGCGGTACACCCGGACACCGCTGCGACGGACCGGAAACACACGCGTATATTCTCAACCTCGAGCTTAAGGGCTGCCCGTATTGCGGCGAGCACGGCTGTAAAAGCTTCTACGCGACCGACGAATGGGGCAACACCTGTTACACTCCCAGCAAATGCCCGAAATACGATATTCACAACGATCCCGTGTTTTATTGTCAGAATTGCGGCAGAAAGTGCGGCGACGGCGCTAACGGGACCTGCGTTCAGTTTGTGAATGCCTGCAGCTGCCCTAACTGCGGAGAATGGGTGGAAGCATGGACCTGTCACACCTGCGAAAACTAAACAACAGGGCTTATGAAAAGGCTCGGCAAAACTGCCGGGCCTTTCTTTATGCCCGGAAAGGATGGATATGAAGAATAAGATCGTCAAGATAATCTCCCTGCTTGTTGTTCTCGCGACCGTTGCGTCCGCTTTCGCCTTCAATGCTATGGCGTTGTCCTGGGACGGCGGCTCTGCGGACGGAGGCGGCCACGGAACGAGTGCGGGACCGAATGGATATGGAATAGCTTCGGTAAACTGGGACAACTGCGTCGGCTACCGTTTCAGCCTTGTGGATAAAACGGGCGCAAATAAAGTCACTAAGGTCATTGACGTTATAAGGGACAGTCATTTCGGCAGACACATTCTTTATGCAGCGGATCGTTTTACGGTTCAACGCAACAAGAAACAGCTTATTGCGCTTCAAAACAGCGGGTTCAGCACCTCGCACACTTATGTGAACTGTTATAAAGAGCAGGACTATGCTTTCGCCTCATCATTGCCCGATCCTTCGGGAATGGTTACCTGGCAGAACAACGTGACTAATCTGAATATGGTGCTGTCGCTGCTCGGAGCGGGTAATATTTCAATGCTTGTCGGCAGAGATAAGATAATTGTAGAGCCTTTGTTTGACGTTCGTCTGGAGAGCGTTTATCATTCGCTCACCGTGACGGAAATAGCGCTTTACGGCAAACACATCCTCGGCGCTAACAGCGACGGCGGGTCGAGCAGCAATTCCGAAAGCTGGGGGTTCATAGCGAACTACGTCAACAAGCACTATCCCAATTCGCTGTTCACCCCGGACGGTCAGGGACTGTGGGACGGAGTAAGCGCTTCGTCGACCAAACTTTCCTTTTATAACATTATCAATAAAGGGTATGGCGCGGGCATAGCGTACACCGAAATAAAAAGCGATTTTGAACCGACGCTCCACCTGAAACTGTGCAGAGCGTATAAAGGGAGTGCGTTCGTGAAGACTTACGCCTACGGCGACAGCGTCGGCAACCATATAGCGTACTGGTACAAGGACAAGGGATACCCGGTGTATGGCGACCGCATATTCTTTTCGGTGTATTATCCCGATGAGGACGAGAATACGCACGTACGGCAGACCGTATGGATAGACGGAACGCTGATCGGTACGAGAGACGGTTATTCCGACGGCTTTACGTGGTATGACGCGGTTCAGAAAAACCATACGGTTGCAGCGTCAAAATCGTATTATTCAGTCAAAGCGCGAGTCGACTGGATAGGCGATTCGAACGAGGTACGGAAATACGGCGTGGAAAAGACCTTTTATATCCCAGTAAGACCGTTTGTCACGCGCGAAAAAGTGACCGCTTTCGCGATAGACGGCAGCACACAGGCTTACAGCGGCTCGGCCGGCAGCTCCGGCAAGGTGTATTTCGGTCAAAAGGTCACGTTCCAATACAAATACGGAGCAGTCACCACCTGGGAATCTTTTAATACCGTTACTGCGACAGCGGACCGTTGGAACGGATCCTCGTGGGCGCACATCTATTCCGGCAGAACGGACGGCAATGACGTAAACCAGACCAACGTGGTGCTGAGCAACACAAAACCGTACAGCAGAAACAGCAGTATCGGATCGTACGCGATCCCGCTGCCCGCAAAGGAAGACGCGAATTCGTACAAGCTGAAGTTCAACATGACAACCGCCTGGACGACCGACGAAAAGTCAACGACGCAGACTTCGACTTACTATCTCCCTGTCGTCAAGAGCGACGTGGCATTGCTGGATATGAAGCTTGTTGACGGAAACGGGAACTACGTTGATAGGCAGAAGCTGATTTGCGGAGATGAGCTTACTGTACACTATTTTTACAGGAACAACACCGACTGCACGGTGTATATAAACGGTTACAAGGGTGACAAAACGCGGATATCCGGCGTATATGCGATCCCTTCCGGTGAAACGATCACTGTCGACGGAGGAACGATCACCGTGCCGGATCAGGATTCCTTTTCCGTATGGGGCGGCGTATATCTTGACGGCGTTGAACGCGGAAATACGGATTATGAAACCGACGGCGACAACAACTCCGCCATATACCTTTGCAAAACGATAAAACCGGAACCAAATCTGTCGCTCATCCCAATAACTCCCAACGCTCCTTACCGCGAGACGACCGACGTTATAATAAGCTATTTCCTGACTAACTCTTCGACGGCAGACGTCCTGCCTTCTTCGCCCGCCGCCGTGCGTTTGAGGATATACGACAAATCCGGCGCGCTTTTGCAGACCTTTACGAAAAACGTCATATGTCCTGCGAACGATCAGAACATCGTTTATTTCAAATGGACGGTCCCGACTGGGCTGAATGGCCGTGACGTGACCGTTAAAGCGGATATCTTAAAAAGCGGCACGAATTACTATGGCGAAACGGTCAGGTTACGCAGCACGACTCCATACTCAGAATTCAATACCCCCGACACGAGGTATGAGGAAAAAGCTCCGGCCGGGTTCTCAATACCGGTATTCCCTTCAGAAAACACTGCAAAAGCTACGTGGTACGAATACTTTTACGAAAACGGCAGGTTTGTCAGAAAGAGTTTCGGACTGGAAATAATCAAATCTTCGGAGAACGGCATTGCTCCCGCGACGGGTGAAACCGCGGAGATGAGCGACGGCAAATGGTATATGAAATCGGGGTACGGGATATCCGTATCGTCCAGGATCTATTATTCATTCCCGAGCGGGTGCGCGGCCGCTGCCTCAGGCGCGTTCACTGCGCCGCAGTACGGGTACGTACTGTATCCCGAATACGGCTATTCTTCCGCGTCAGGGAAAATGACGACCTTGCATAACGACGGGATATATTTCATTTTGCCTTATGATCCGGATAGCGGTCGGACCCATTATACTCCGCTTTGGTTCCCTGACGGCGTCTATGCTGTGAAGATCGTACAGACCGATTGCTGGACCCCGGCGGGAATGCTGACAAAGGAAATAGTTCCCGACGCCATAACCATAAAAGGCAACGCATATGACGACTGGTATGAGGGTCGGAGGTAAAGATGAAGATAGCATTGTCAGTAATCCTTATCGGATTCATTGTCTTTGGATCCGTGTTCCTGAGCAAACGAAAAAAGAAAAAGTAACGGACAGGGCGGCACCTTTCGATGCCGCCCTTCTCAATGGAGGTAACGATGAACAACGAAAAACGCATGATCGGAGATTATGAGATCCTGACAAGTTTCCGCATTGGCAGGCACGAGATCGCTCTTGCGGAAAACCCGAACGCCGTACAGTATGAACGGTTCCTTTGCGGATACGTCGAGAACAACAGCGTTTTTGAGAGGATGACCGAATGCGCTGTCAGCGACAGTTATGCAGACGTCGCAACGCTTTTCGGCGAGCGTGTTGCCGAAAAAGCCGAAGAAGCGCAGAAAGACTTT
Organism: Clostridia bacterium; assembly: GCA_017429165.1. Lineage (GTDB taxonomy): Bacteria > Bacillota > Clostridia > Oscillospirales > CAG-382 > UBA1206. The sequence goes on along the minus strand of JAFRPL010000019.1, from coordinate 5,231 downwards.
GAACGCGAGAAGGAAATCGTCGGAGACAACCGCGAAATGAAAGCGAATGAATGCGAGCCGATCACGGAAAACGACATGCTGAAAGGCAAAGTTATCGTGATCCGGGGAGACGCACTTCGTTCTGAGTTTCGTCGGGCGGCGCATCAGATATATCTCTGCGTAGGTGGCTTCGGTTCTCAGCCGAACGCGAGAGGTCGCTCCTGCTTCTGCCGTTCTCTCTACGACGGTCACGATGCGACTTTTCAGAGACAAGATATTCTCGGAACGTATCCGACCGACAAGCTTCCCGAATGGGCGGCTGACGGCTTGAAGGAAGCTCGCGCAAAAGAAAAAAGAGACAGAGGTGATCGCTGATGGCTGAATACGAAAAACGGGCTATGACTTACGAAGAAGATAAATATACCTTTTCTCAGAGTCCGCAGATCGCAAGCCAGACGGGACTCATCGGCTATCTTCGCGCCGATATGGACAGCGATGGCAACGGCTTTTTCTCCAACTGGTTCGACTGGCGAAAAGATCTCAAAACCGATGAGTTTAAGAAAGAACTTGATGAAATCATCAACAGTTTGCGCGAGGAAGGAGATATTCTCCATAATCGCGGTGCGCTTGCGGTATATTGCCGCAATACCCCGCAGGCAAGGATGAACTCAGAACAGGAGTATTACGGCGTTCGGGTTGACACAGACAAATATGCGTACTTGATACGTCTGAATCCGAACAAAGGTGAGTACAACATGTACTGCTACTGTTATCGTCGGGATTGGCTCGACGATCACATCCGGCAGGCGCGGCGCGGGATAAGGTTCATCACTCCGCACTACGAAGAAAAGTTCCGTATCGAGGACGGCGAAAAGATCCGTATCATACTTTCAGACGGCGAACAGTTTGAACGTGGGTGCAGATATATCGACGACTATCACGTCGAAGTCGGAGAAATGATCTTTCACATTTGTGAGTTTGCAGAACGTATGAAACAGAACGGGAGCAAGGTTATCCCACTTCGTTCGGATCTGCCTGACTGCTGTTACTCGGTCAATAAGGTCACGGGAGAAATCATAATCCTGAAGAAAGGCGAAAAAGGTTTTTACCAAACGGATATTCCCACCAAAGGGCGTGAGGAAAGCCGTGAACTTGCTGATTTTCAGAACGGCAAACTTGGCGTCACAAAAGCACAGGAGGCGGCTATGTACTGGGGTTCGGTTTATGGTTTTGACACTTCCGGCGCCGATCCCAAACAGTATGACGCAGACGGAAAAATGTTGAAACCCGTCAGAAAAGACAGAGGTGACGCACGATGATCGACACCTGCGTATGCTGCGGCGAATACGTACCGGAGGGCAGAATGGTCTGTCCTCTTTGTGTTTATAAATCCGAAAAGAAGGAGGAAACAGCCAATGGAAAAGACAGACCACCTAATTTGGTCGAATTACGACATCGATTACGAAGACTGGAGGGACGATCTGGAAGCAGAACATCCCGACATGACGGAAGATGAGCGAATCAGTCTGATGTATGACATCAACAACGACTATCTTGACGATGAGCGATGCAATCTGGATATTCAGCTTTCACGGCCTATTCTCATAATCGGCGATCTTGGTCGCTGGAACGGTCGCGTGATGGGTTACAAAGAGATCAAAAGCGGCAATATCAAGGACTGTTTGTATTCCGACACGGATTATTCGACCTGGTACGTCGATAAGAATGGCGATCTCCGTTGTACCGCGATCCACCACGACGGCACGAACTACTACCTCTACCGCACGTATAAAGACGGTGTGAGCGACGAGCAGATCGAGAACTTCAAGTGGAAGATCTACAACGGCAAAGCCACACGCGCGGATATTACCCGACTTACCCGGCGTCTCGGCGACGAGATCGGTAGGGTTTACGGATGGGAGTTCCCAAACTATAATTTCGAGAAAGCGAGGGCAAGAGATGACACGGCGAGATAAAGAGATTCTTGACTATCTGAAAAAGAATCATAAGGGCAAACAAAAAGCTATCCACAGCAAAGAGCTTGAAGTTCGCTTTAACTTGTGCGGCAGAAGTCTTCGCAGAACAGTCGGGCGACTCAGGCGAGACCGCTACCCCGTATGTTCCAGCGATGACGGGTATTTTTACGGCGTAAACCAGTCGGAAGTCAACGATACCGTTTGCTGGCTCGATGAACTTGTTATGAATATCTCCGGCGCGCGAGCAGGATTGCTCAGGTCTTCTGTCGGAAGAAAGCGAGGATAACTCATGCCAAGCAAGTACAGTCTGACAATAGAACTGTCAAAACAGACAGTGCGTGATCTTTCCGCGTCGCACGGAAAGTATATGTCATTCCTTGTCACTGCGGCGAACAACTACAAATACAGCTTCGCGGATCAGGTCCTTATCTATGCGCAGAAGCCTTCCGCTACTGCTTGTGCGGAGATCGAAACGTGGAATAAGCTCGGAAGATGGGTCAACAAAGGAACGAAAGGTATCACTCTGCTCGTTGACCGTGACATCCCGTATAAGCTCCGCCACGTTTTCGATATTGCCGACACCAACAGCAGGTACGGCTATGAGGTACGGCTGTGGAAATGCGAAGATCGGTATAGCGAACAGGTGCTTGACGCGCTTGAGAACAGCTTCGGCTCCGTTGAAGAAAAGACGGATTTCATCGGAACGCTGACACGCTTTTCCGAAATGATCGTGCAGGATAACTACTACGACTATTTCGCAGAGCTCGAACAGGTACGAAACGGCAGTCTGCTCGAGGATCTCGACGGAGACAACCTTGAGCGTGAGTTTCGCGACCTGCTCATAGACAGCGTTGCTTTTCAGGTCTTGACGAGATGCGGTATCAACGCCTTCGATCTGTATGAAGCGGACGAGTTCGCGAATATCACGGACTTCAACACTCCGGAGACGATGAATATCATCGGCGGCGCGTCGAGCGATATTTCCGAAATGGTACTTCGTGAGATCGAAGCGACCGTAAGATCAGCCGTGCGTGACGAAAGACAAAATCGCACATTTGCAGAAATGCAAAAAACAGCAGATAATAGAGACACAAAGAGAACCACCGAAAGGAGCGATGAACATGGAACTGACCTACAGACAGGAGGGCGATTACCTTCTTCCCAACCTCGAAGCACCGGAAACCCCGATGATCGGGAAATATGGGATGCTTCGGTTCCGGTATCTGAGAGACCAAAAGAAAGCGATATTCAGCGGGATGCAGATGTCCGGCAGCCTGAACAGCCACCTCGAACAGATAGACCGGGAGGCGACGGAGGAAGTGGAACGCCTGACCCGACAGATGGCGAAGGAACAGGGCGTGAACGAGAAGATGAAGAAGACCGAACAGATGAAGTGGGTTCAGATGATGAACTCGCTGAAAGCGTCGGCGGAGGAGATCGTTCTCAACCAACTCGTTTACAACTAAGCGGGCATGATTTCAACGCCCGGAGCGAGATCCCTTACTACTACGCGCCGGACGCGAAAAATGAACTGCTCCGCAACTGCCTTGCATTAAAAGACCACAGAAAAGAGATTGCCGCGTTTTTTGAGGCCCACATGGACCGAAGAGAGCGCGGCGATTTCATTAAGACTTTCTTTGACAACACCTACGTCGAACACATCCTCGATAACGGCGAGCGCGTCGGCTATCGTGCCTATGACGATTTGCTCGCGATCTGGCACGGCAGTTATCTTTCCCGCGACAAAGAAGATTTTCTGCACTGGTGGAGAGTCGCCGATGCTATCGAAGGACAGATTCTTCTTGACACTTGGCTTTCCGATGATGAAAAAGATCTGATCTCTGAAGACTGGCAGCTTCGATTTCTCGACGGACAGGCTGATGAAAAGAAAAACGAGTTCAATGTCCCCCAAGCGGCTGTTGACTACGTCCTTACAAGGGGCAGCGGTGTCAGTCAAGGAAAGATGAGGATCTACGAGCAGTTTCAAAGGCAGGAAACCACCGATAAAAACGTCAACTTTTTGAAAAACGAATACGGAATCGGCGGTTACTCCGATCCGATCCCGGAAAGCGGATATTGGGAACAGCACGACAGCAAAGGTATCGAGCTTCGCAAAGGCGATTCTAAAATCCTTCTTCCCTGGAACAAGGTCGCAAAGCGCATCGGTGAACTCATCGCTGCCGACAGGTATCTGAACAAAGCCGAGAAAGCGGCTTATCCCGCCTATCTTGCCGAAAAGGAAGAACGCGAAAGACGGTATCAATTTGCCGGTCGTTTCAATTCTCTTGTGGAAGACTTCAACGATTATGAAACGCAGATTAATAACGACAGCGTTCTCATAGACCGTTATCAGTCACGAGAGTTTGCCAGTCTTTTCGGTCAGGGAGAGCGTGTAAACCGTGGATACGGAAGCAATCCTGACGTGTTCGTCCTCCCCGCGCTCAGAGATATTCTGGAGCGCATCATTACCGAAAATACGCATCTTACCGACAGAGCGCAGGAGCTTCTTGATGAACTTGAAGAAGCGGATATAGCAAAGGGTTTTGAACTGACTGAGGACGAGAAAAACCCTCCTCCCGAACCGAAAAAGGAACTTCGTTTTTCTCTCGGCGATAAGGTGTATATCGGCAGCAAAGAGTATGAGATCCTCGGGCTTGACGATCCCGTTGTTCTGTTTGATCCGGAGTTCCCGATACTCACACAGGATATGCCAAAAGACGAGTTTATGCAGAAAGCGGCTGAAAACCCGCTGAACGATAAACACCTTGTCATTGTTGAAGAAGCGACTGTTCCCGATAAAACCGATCTTGAAGCGGAACGCGCGATCAATGAACACGAAGCGGAATACGGAGCTGACGGAACGAGAGTGTTCAGCGAAGTTCCGAATACCTCCGGCTACGATCTCGGATTCGGACATCTCGGCAACGGGATTACGGTCTGGAACAGACTTGAAACCGAAAACGGAGATTTCAAGACTGTCGCGCATATTGCCACCGACAGGACGGTAACGATCTACGATGAAAAAATGCCGGAGGAAGTCAAGGTCAAGATATACGACTTCGCTGAAAAAGAAGACCCGAACGTCTCCGCGTCTCAGCCGGGTAAGGTCTTCGAGAGCCGCCCTGAGAATGAAAAACTTCCCGTATATGACCGATCCACGGAGATCCTCTACGCAGTTTTGCACGACCTCAAAATGGATGACGTGGGGCTTGACTTCGAGGGCGAAGACATTATCGCATTCGACGAGGATAACCAGTGGAAAGGCAAAGAGTTTTT
>JAFRPL010000018.1 GCA_017429165.1 Clostridia bacterium | reverse complement strand
GTAAAACCAGCCTTCGCCGTCTTCGTTCACAAGCTCCGGGAATTCAGCGTGCAATTCCGGAAAACAGGTCTTGTCCTTCCACGGCTCGTCCTGCTTCGGCTTGCTGCCGTCCGGCAGACTGCACCACGCTTTGAGCGCGCGCCCGGCGTGCTCTATGTCAGGAGTGTCCGTCTCCCACATATATCCTCTCACAAGGATCGTGAAAACACGAGTCAGCGCGTCGAAGTTTTTGAGCATATCGTAGGTGAAACGACCGAGATAACCGGTATCACGTTTGTTCCTGATCACGTATTCCGGAAAGGTCGTGTACGCTTTGAATTCTTCCATTTCATTCAGCATATACCGTCACCCCTTTACCGCGTTGTCCGCAATGCGGTCGAGAAGCACGTCCATGGCAAAATCTCGCTTTTTGAGCGCAACGGCGCATTTCAGCGCCGTGTCGGGATCGATGCGCTCGTTCAGATAAAGCCTTGCCCGGCTCGCCGCGAGATCGCGGTAATCTTTGCTTCTGCCTTTCAGATAGTGCTTCATAATATCGTTGACAAGCTCGCTGTCCGTGTCGGTACGGACGGCGTTTTTCTTTCTCTCCTCGGCGAGATACATGTCGTCAAGATCGGCGATGATATCCGAGAGGATACGAAAACCGAAACTTCTGAAATCGGCGAAAAGGTCGATATATTCGTGCCTGTTGTACGGAAGATAACGCAAAAGGAAATCTTCGCGCCCGTCTTCGTCCAGAAGGTGCCAGTTTTCACGGTCGAGCGCGGCGCGGATATCGTGTATCTCCTCCGCGCTCGATTCCTGAAACACGCCGTATAACTCATCGGTCGTATATTCTTCCTCCTGTGCTCGTGAAAACAGGATACGCTCGATATCGCCGCAGCGCGTCATATGTTTGATCTTGATCCGACTGACGCGGATACGGCGGAGTGCCTCATTGTAATCGGCGATGATACCGCGCATCAGTTCCAGATCCTTCGGATTGAGCTTGTCCGCCCAGCCTCTTTTTTTGGCGAATGAAAACAACTCCGCGTCTCTTGCCGGCTTCGGTTTCAACTTCGGCGTATTCTTTTCAAGCATCCGTGCGTAATACGGCAGCTTTTCCACATTAGAGCTGACCGAATCCCAATCGATATTTTCAAAGAAAGCGTCGAGCTTTTCCTTGACGGTCGGCTCGTACCATTCCCGCCCGTCTTTGCTGTTTACAATGTTTTTGTACGTCAGAAACGGACTGCGCGGAACGCCGAACGAGAAGAATCCGACGTATTCTTCAATATCCGGCTTGACGCCGCTTTTTGCGGAGTCTATTTCAAGTCCGGTCAGTATTTCAAGCGTTTCCGTCTCCTCCGTCATCTGCTTGCGAAGTTTGGAATCAGAGTTTTCATCGTATGCGATGATACTGCGGTTGAACGCAGCGTTGCAGATCTGCCCGATCCGCTCATCAAAAGTAGAACGCACCGTTTCAAAACGCGCTTTCCAGTCGTTCGCGTCTCTGATTTGAGGTGCGGCGGACGGGATATGCAAAACCGGGATCTGCGCGGAGGTATAGTCGAAGTGCAGTCCTCTGTAATTGCGCGCGACGCAGCTGTTCATCAGCGGGTCGGCGATGGTCTTGATCTTGTCTCCGTCGAAGTCCGCGCCGCCGAGCCGTTCGGGGATCAGCGTGTCCGACGCAACCATGATAACGTAATTGAGATGGGAAAGATATTTCTTGCGGTAGTATCCTTCCTCAATCGGTCTTGCCACGGCTTCTTCGTTACGGGCGATATGAGGATTGCGCAAAAGCGTATAGTATTCTGTCGTGCGGTACGCGGCGCCCGGCGCGTAGAACTCGCCCTCGCCGAGATATTCGCGGGATATCTCCACTCCTGCGGGACCTTCAAGCGCATCGCCGCCGAGATAACGCAGAAAACGAATAAGATCGCCGGACAAATATCTGGTATCACCGGCTGAGGTGAGCCTGCCGATGGCGTAATCCTTCAGAACGCTCTCGGCGCGGTCCTCCATCTCTTTGGTAAACGCTTTTTCATTTATGAACTTCGGATTCTTACCGAGAATATCCGCCCACGCTTTGTCCTTACCGCCTGCGCTCTCACGCTTACCGTTATGGATGAAATACCATAGACGGAATTCTTCATCGGCGATCAGACGGTAATACCGTGTTTCGGTCGGTTTTGTGATCCAGTCGCGTTCGTCCTGCTCCGGACTGTACGTCCATCCAAGCGGCAGATCGGCGGGGCGGAATTCTTCGCTCTGTATCGCCGCTGTCGTCAGGAACTGATAGTTCATATGGGTGAACGCCTCAGGGTCGATCTGTCCGACTTCGGAGATATACAGCGCGTGATCGTAATACCTGCACCTTTCAAGATACTGCGCCCACGTCAGTCCGTTCTCGGTCATCCAGCCGAAGCCCTTGAACATACTTTTCGTGAGTATGATCGCAACGTCGGCAGTGTTATGAACGTTACCCCATATATCCGTGATCTCCGTAACGCCGAACTCGGAGAGAAAGCCTTTGAAATCGACTTCGTGGACCACGCCCTTGATATACGGCATACGGATCTGGAAAGACGTATGGATATGTTTCTTGCAGTAAAGGTAATCGATGAAGTCCGCATATTCGGGGGAAATCAGTCCCTCGCCGTCAAACTCCATAACGTCGAGATCGCCGACCTTTTCAACGCGTCCATAACGTCTCATCGGTCTGTCACTGCCGTCATCCTTGACCGTGATGTAATTCGCGCCGTGAACGGTCGATGTCGGGTTGTCTATGACGACGATCTTCTTTTCGTCCCATATTTTCATATCGTTGACCCGGAAGCCGCCCGTCATGATCAGTCCGTTATAGGCGTAGAACTTAGAAAGCTGGCACTTGCCGATTTTCATTCCGAGCGTAATGCGCTCTTTTACGGGCTCGTAAAAATCCTCACGGATAAAGGAAAGACGCGAGTGTCTGCTCATATTCGCCGAACGTTCAAAGGCAACGTATCTGTCGCCGCCGTTTCCGAGATCGAGAAAGATCCCTTCGGGGCGGAACATGGCTTTCGCTTTTTCGATACGTTCGACGTATTTCTTCTGACCGCTTCTGCGGTCGAAGATATTTGAAAAGTCGATATATACAATGATGTCCTTCAGATCTTCCACAACGCCGTAGTCGTTAAATTTTCCGTTATGAAGCACCGCCATCGTCTGATAAAACAGCGCGCAGTCGTCCTGCGTTTCGGGAGCCGAAAAGGCGATACACTTTCGCGTCGCTTCTTCCTTCAGATGGTATTGATAAACCCCGTCGTCATCCTTTTTCGCGTTCCGGATGATCGCACGGGCGGAGAGTTCGTAGATCTTGTATTTGGTTTTCGTGGCGCTCACCTCGATTCAAGGGGAAGTATATCATATTTTTATGAATTTTTCAAGGCGAAACGCGAAAATCGCCATTAATGAATATTGCACCCACCTTTTCAAAGGCAGGTGCGAAAAGGAAAGCGGATTTCAGACGATTTTCAAACGATAAACCGCAAGAAAAACACAAAGAATACATTTATGAATATTGCGCCCACCTTTTTCAAGTGTCGAGACGTCCAGAAGGTGGGTGCAATATTCATTTTTGCAAATCTTGAGCGGAAGGAGGAAAAATCATGCTCAGAATTACCCCGAAGCAGGCGCGGACGGTTCACCGTCTGGCGCGCGACCAGTGCTGCAACTGCGTTGACGGAAACTGTCTCTTGTCTTCAGCTAACAGTTCCTGCTGGCAAATCTGCAGCGGACTTTCACCGCCAAATTGTCACACACGCCGAGCACACACTGAAAGCTGCCCCGCCGTAAAAGCGGGGCAGTAAAAATTTGGATCAAATCATACAGAGCTCGTCTTTATCATCCAAAGATGGATCTAAAGAAGTCTCTGATAGCGATGATGATAGCCATGAACCAGTTGACGTGCTGTTCAGGGGTCTCGGCTTGTTCGCTTTCTGCGGGAGATCCATCAGGATTGACGTTTTCTTCGCTTATTCCGTTGGGCTTATCCGGCCTGCCGTTTTCGTCGGGAAACTCAGGTCTGTTTTCACCGTTACCCGGGATAGCAGGAGGAGTTTCGCCGTTTGTGGCAGCCGGAAGTTCGTCTGCGTTATCCGGAAGCGTCGGCATCTCGCCGTTACCGTTCATCCCGGGTCTCTGCGGTATATTTCCGCCGTTTTCATTCGGAACGGTCGGCGTTTCACCGCCGTTCATATCGGGCGGAATAGGTACGTTTCCGCCGTTGCCGATCGGCATCTCGGGCGTTTGTCCGTCTCCATCGGAAGGAGGAGTGGGAACAGTTCCGTTTTCACCGGAATTCTGTCCGGGGAATCCGCCGTTCTGTCTTCCGCCGGGCATCTGCCCCTGATTTCCGTTGTTTCCGGGCATCTGCCCCTGGTTGCCGTTGCCAGGCATCTGACCTTGATTTCCGCTATTACCGGGCATCTGACCTTGGCTGCCGTTATTGCCCGGCATCTGTCCTCCGCCCATACCCATTCCACCGGCAGAAGCGGTTCTGGCAGTCGCGGTCGCCGCCGCAGAACTTCCGTTTTTCAGCGTGTAGGTCGCGCCGGAGGTGAGATCGGGGCTTGCAAACAGGATATAACTTGCGCTGCGGATCGCTTTCGCGGTATAGAGTACGTTGCCGGACGCATCGGTTATCTGTATCGTGTTTCCTGCAGTGACAAGGTTCGTGCCGCCGTTCATCCCGCCGAAGCCGCCGCCCATATTGCCGGTCGTGCTTCCGAATACGACGTACGGTGTCGTCGCGTTGTAACCCTGCGCCATTCCGAGATGACCGACCGCGAGAACAGTCGCACCTTTGAAATACGTTCCTCTTTCGGAGTCGAGCGGATCTCCGTCGCCCTGCGCGGGAGAGTATACCTCCAGCGTGCCGCCGATCAGGTTGATCGTACCGTTACTGTCGATGCCGTCGCCGTTCGTTACGTTGACGTACACGGATCCGCCATACTGATTATAGCTGAAGCTGTAGCTCTTCAGGTCGGAATTCGCGGCGTTGATACCGTCGTCCGTCGCATTCACGGTGATTTTGCCGGAGTAGATATTGAGCGTCGCCGCCTCGATACCTTCGGTAGATTTTTTTACGTTGATCGTCGGTCCGTCGGTCCCTTCGGCTCCGATATTCAGAACGTAGTCGCACTTAATACCGTCGTCCACCGCCGATACGGTAATGTTGCCGGAAAGGATGTTGAGTTCCTTGCCGGACTTCAATCCGTCGTTGACGTCAGCGGTGATATTGAGCGTCACTTCCATAACGGTCAGAGAAGCGGTCGAAAGCAGCGTATCCGTCGCGTTGCCGTCTTCGTCTTCCTCATATAAGTCGTATCCGCCCTTTATACCGTTCTTGCCGTTTGCCGTGATATTGATCGTGCCGGTGCCGCAGATCGTCACGTTCGATCCGTCCTTGCACTTGATGACCGCGTTTTCAATATCCGGATACAGCTCTTCATCAGTATAGATATCATCGTTATTGTATTTGTCGTCTGACAGGTTGTTGACCGTTCCCATCGCCGCGACGATCGTCACGGTACTGCCCTTGTTGCAGGTGATCGGAGCCGTCGCCGATGCGGAAAGCGTCAATCCGTTCAGAACGAGCGTCACGTCCGTCACGTTTTTCTTGACGACGATCGTTCCGTTAGTGCAGCTTCCCGATAGTACGTACACCCCGCTTTCTTTGATCGTCAGCGACGTGCCGTCCACCTTATATCCGCTGTATGCGCCTTCCGTTACCTTGATACCGGAATCCGAAAAGATGAACGCCGTCGCGTCGGATATATTATACGTTGAAGCCGTTGTATCTGCGGCAAACGTTGAGACCGACGTCGCCGCCATAAGAGATATGATCATGACCAGACTGATCATTAAAGCAAATATTTTGCGTGTGTGTTTCATTTTCTGTTCCTCCTTTAAGTTTTCTGTTTTTTCTATCGACCCGCAGATGGAGCCGTCAATGCGTGCGTGGGAGTTATGACATTCATGGGAACCACCCGCCTTTCATCTTTTTTCGGAAGAGTTGTCTTCTTTCTTTCTGATTATCATTTTACCCGCAAAGATTGAAGAACAATTGAAGATTTCAACCTTTTTCAGAATGCTTTTCTTTTTGATTCGATCTTACCAACCATACCGTAATACCGACACATAATAGAAGAAAACCGACGATGGGATATACGGTGCAGAGCGAATTGGTCGTTCCGTAGATATCCAGCACTCCTTTGAATACACTGCCGGTTGAAAAAGCCGCTGTTCCGGCGTTCCACAGATTGAGAGCTGCTTTGCACGGATACCGCTTTCCAAACAGCAGGAGGGTAAAAGGCAGTACGCCGAGTATCAGAGGAATCGCGAAAGCGTAGATCATATAATAGGAATACACTTCATGGCTGAACGATTCATAGATCGCGCCGAACAATGCAAGAAAAACCGTTCCCGCTATGTTCCAAAGCAGATGCTTTTTTAAATCATGCTCCGATGTAAACAATGTCGCTCACCTCTCTCTCCTTGATTTTACCGTTGGTGGTAGGATTGTTGATCACTTTACCGTTGAAATACATTGTTGACGATCCGCCGCCGTCAAGATTATACGCGGCTTTAACTCCAAGGCTCTCCATAAAGGTCGCAAGTTCATACAGGCTGAGCCCTTCGCTTTCGTCCGTCCTTCCGTCTGACACCACGAATACGAAATGATTTGCATCGATCAGCCCGATCGCGGTGCGAGGATTGCTCGCCTTTGCTTTGCCGACCTCGTCGTTTTCATCTACTGCGACGGTACTGTCCTCGATCAAAGCCGGACCGAAGGTGAATGCCTGCCATACGCCCATATTTACAAGTTCTGCGGCGGTATTATCCCGGTCGCTTACGACCTTAACGGTACCGTCTGCAAATATGCAGAGCACGTCCGATCCTCTTGCACTGCTTCGGTATACGATGCCGTTTCTGATCACGTATCCCTTTTCCTGCGCTCCGTAATAGTCTCCGTTGACGGCAAGGATCGCTCCGTTTGCCGTCGCAATAGACGACGTCGTTGCGGTAACGTTCTTGCCGTAAGTATCTTTCGCAAAGGCGGTTTTAAGATAAGACGCCGAGCTCAGCGTAACGTCCGCAACGTAGATTTTAGTACCGTACCGCTCGTATTCCGTCAGTTTGATCGTTATGTTTTCATCGGTATATGTTTCGTTATCCGAATAGGTCTCATCCGTTTTTTCACCGGAATCAATTTCATCTTCGGATCGTACGGTTTCTGCGCTTTCACTTTCATTTGTCAGATCCGAAAACAAAGACATATTCATCCCGGTGGCGTTTTCGTTGTATACGGAACTGATAACAAACGTATCCAGCGCGGCATACAGCGTAAAGGCGGCAAGCGCCACTGTGAAACATATCGCAAAGAGATGCTTTTTCATAAGAATCACCCGCTTCCTTTCCCGGATAAGATCCGACAGTGATTTTTTTCTTTCTGACTGTAATTATACCGGTAAAGATTGAAAACCGATTGAAGCATAAATACTTTTCCAAAAAGAAAGCGGCGCCGTAGCGCCGCAAATACTTATTCGATCATTCAAATCAGGGAAGCTGACAGATAAACGAGATAACTCCGTCTTTCCAAACCGCCTTGATACTTCCGCCCGCTTGTTTGCAAATGCTTTCCGCCATGGAAAGCCCGATACCGTAACCGCCCTTATCGATATTATGTGATGAGTCCTCCCTGTAAAAGCGGTCGAAGAAGCGGTTTATATCTACGTCCTTTCCATTTGCAAATGTGTTTGAAACGCACAGCCGCAAACCCGATTTGCCTTTGCGCAGCGCCGAAAGTAAAACGGTTATCTCACCGTCGTTGTCGCAATACTTGATCGCGTTATCCACAAGGATCGTAGTGAGCTGGCGAAGCCTGCTTTCGTTGCCGATCAGACGGACCGACTCTTCAATATCCTGCTTCAACAGTTTTTCCGCCTGACGCGCCGACGCTTCATAGGGAGATACGGTTTCGCGGATCACGCGTGAAGCGTCGATCTCGCCCATCTCGGTTTTGCTTTCTTTTTCTTCCGCGCGGGCGATCATAACAAGGTTCTGGATCAGTCCGTTCATATGATCCACCTGTTTCAATGTCGACTGCGTCCATTCGTTTTCTCCGCCGGTAACTTCCAATAGCTCCGTATTTGCCCGTATCACCGCAAGCGGCGTTTTAAGTTCATGGCTTGCGTTCGTGATGAATTCACGCTGACGGTTGCTGTTTTCGATCTCCGGCCGTATCATTTTTCCGGAGAGAACAAGAACGAGGATAAACGTTATGATCAGAGCTCCCGCGCCTGTGACGACCGTTACAGCTGCAAGTCTTAAAGAAGCCGCTAGTTCGGTCGTGCAGTCGATCATCGCCAGGACGGGATCTCCGTTCCCGTCGCTGCTTTTCAGGTAGTAGTATCCGCCGTATCTTCCGAAAGACCGCGCACGCTCAGAGACGGTCACGGCATACTCTGCAACTGTCTCACGTTCCGTTTCGTCATCCGTGTTGCTCGCTACTAAAGCAAGTCCGTCATTTGAAATATGAAACAGATAAAAATGATTGTGCCTGAAATTCGGAGAAAAAGCTTCTATAACCGACGGTGAAACGGGCTGTCCGTTATCCTCCGAATTATTACGCTGCATAACGCCGCCGCTTTGTACGATCCCTTCAAGCGCGTATCTTATTGCAGAACGCGAAGCGGTGACGCTGACGGCGTTGATGATGCCGCCGATAAACAGCATAACGAGCAAAATCGAGATCATAGAGATAAATATGAATTTTCGTCTCAGTCGCTCAATTTCTTTTCGATTCATACCGTTTCACCTCCGTCCGCAAGCCCGAAAGCTTCACCGCGCTTTCCCGTGATCCTTACGCGCGAACCGACGGACCTGAGCTTTCCGTTGAGATAGGAAACGTAAAGCCAAACGGTATCCGCCGCAGCGCCGTCGTCGTTTCGCCAAACGCGCTCAAGCAGGGTTTCGGTGGAAAGGGATTTATCGGGATTGCTTAGAAACGTTTGAAGCAGTTCAAACTCTTTCACACAAAGACGAACGGTGTTTCCCGCCGTCAATGCCATATCGCCTGTATAAAGAACGATATCGGCGAACCGGAGCTCCGCAGGTTCGTATTCGTTCCTGCGTCGCGTCATAGAGCGAACCCGTGCAAGAAGTTCTTTCATTGCGAAAGGCTTGGGCAGATAGTCGTCCGCCCCCGCGTCGAGCCCCGCTACACGGTCGTCGATCTCCGCCTTTGCGGTAAGCATCAGGACAGGCGTGAGGATGTGCCTCCGACGCATTTCCGACAGCACGGAGAGTCCGTCGCGTTTCGGCATCATGATATCGAGTATGACGCCGTCATATCCCGATTGAAGCAACATTTCGAGCGCTTCTTCGCCGTCAAAAGCAGTATCTACCTCGTATCCTTCGTGCTGTAATATGGCGCAAACGGCGCGGTTCAGATCCTGAGTATCCTCTGCCAAAAGCAATTTCATACGTTTTCCTCGCCTTCGCTGTCTTCAAATATCATATCCCGTATCGCTTGCATGGAAACATCGGTGGAAGTCAGTTCATCCGCGCAGCGCTTCAGTTCTGCTGAAATAAGAGCGATATTTCCGGATATGGTTTTTTTATATTTCATATGGTGCTCAAGCGCCGCCCACGTATCCATGGAGATGGTCCTCAACTGGATCTCCGCAAAATATCCTTCGTGAGTTCTCAGTATCATGTGGTAGCTGCGGTATCCGTTAGGCTTGGCGTGCTTGATATAGTCTTTTTCTTTTACAACCGCGATCCCGGGTATTTCAATAATGCGATCACGAATGGTATACACGTCGCTTAAAAAGGAACATACGATACGGACTCCTATTGCGTCATGTATCATTTGAAGAGCACTCTCCTCCGTTTCGGGCAACCCCTCGCGGCGGCACTTTTCTCTCATGCTTTCTTCGGATTTGATCCGGTAAAGACAGTGCTCCACCGGATCTATTCCCGTCTTGTAATGTAATTCCGTACGGATACGCGTTATTTGATCCGTCAAATCTTTCATAACGCGCTCCATAGCGGGCAAATGTTCACCGTAAATGCTGTTTCTCAAGCGATGTCCCCCAATTTCAGCTTTTATTTCTGTTTTCGTCCTGTTCCGAAGATGAATATCGTTATAACTGATTCTGCGTTTCCGTGTACGGGAGCAGGGCGATCTCAAGATTTCCGTTTTTGGTGCGGAGTTCGTCTATGAACGCCTTTTCCTCGGACGGATCCTTCAACTGCACTTTATATGAGAGCCGGAACATACTGCCCATACCGGTCGTCTTAACGCCGGCGTTTTCGATTTTCTTTAAGTAGTGAGCGAAAATATCGTCGAACGTGCCGTTGTATTCAAGCGATTCCGGGATCGTGATGCGAAGCAACTGATCCTCAGCCATCTTCTTGTGCTCAAACAGAGGAACGAAACCGAGGAGAAGGAACAGAACGGCAAGAGCGAGCAGGATCACAACGCCGTAACCGATGTAGCCCATACCGAACGCGATACCGGAGCCCATAGCCACAAGGATAGCGGCGATCTCGTCCGCGCTGCCCTGAGCGGAACGGAAGCGTATCAGACTGAACGCGCCGCCGATCGCAACTCCCGCGCCGATGTTTCCGTTCACGAACGTGATAACGGCTCCGACGACGAAAGGAATCAGCGCGGTCACTATGAAAAACCGCTTTGTCGAACGTACTCTGAAACTCATGATCCAAGAATAAAGAAAACCGGTGACGAGCGCGACCGCCGCCATAATAAAGAACTCTGACGGAGTAACCGCCGAAGAGTAAATCGAATCAAACATAGTGAATTCTCCTTTTTCATTCAGATTATTTGAGCTTTTATAAGTTGCTGCCGGTATGCTTCTCCGTACTTGGAGAAGCTGCCTTTTTTGATATTGCCGGACGAGAGGATCTCGGTCAGCCAGAGCGGCATCGCTTCCTGGACCTTGATTTCAAGGATCGTCCATCCTTTGTCGAGCAGGGATATTCCGTCCATGGATTTTGTCAGCGTAAGATCGTCCAAACGGTATCTCGGATCTTCGTCTATCGTAAGCCGCAGATCGCCTCCGGGCTCGAAGTACGCCGTTCTGTCGTAAATGATGAGGCAAGCGGGGACGAGTGTCTTATAGTAATCCCGAAATGTCGTTATTTCTTTGTTGATCTGACCGGGAGCGCATATATCTCCTTCTCCCGAGAAGAACTTATGTACCAGCGGAATAGTCGTTTGAACGCGCCGCTTATATACGATACCGTACGCTTTGCGCTTGAGTTCAAGGAATACGGGCGATTCATCCGTTGCAAGTCCGTAAGAGCGAAGCCGTATTTTTTCCTTGAAAAGCGGCTTTTCCACACTGGTGCGAATCAACTGATAGGTCGGCGTGTCATAGTACAGAGAAGCGATCGAGGTCTTGCCATACTGATCGACTTCCATGCGTCCTTTGAGCCGTTCCCTCAGATAATCCGTTTGTTCTCCCGAGAGCAGATATTTTAGCTCATACCGGCTCATTACCGTGATCGCCAAGATATCACCCCCGTGTTCATATCGTAATACGGAGCGTAAATATTCCTCTGGCGACTTCAGCCGAAGCGCGCCCTTTGTGCGCTTTTACGATCTCCTTAACGTATGCAAGCCCCAAACCCGCGCCGTTTTCTTTATCCTTTGCGTTCTCTAAAACGGTAAAGCGGTCAAAGACCTGATCCACGGTGCCGTCAGGCAGATCCGTGTCGTTCTTTGCTTCAAGCAAAACGTAACCCTTATCGCTACTTAATTCATAGCTTGCCTTTGAAAGAGCGTACTTCAACGAGTTGCCGATAAGCTCATCGATCATTTTCTTGATCGCCTCCGGATCGGCCGTCAGCATGACGTCCTGCGCAATACTTGCCGTCAGTTCTATACCGCGTGAAGCGAAGTTTTCTCTTTCGCGGTCAAGCGCGGCGGTCAAGAATTCGGATACCGGAATCTCGACTGGATTCATCTTTTCGTCGTCGAATATACCGACAGTCCCGAGCTTTTCAACAAGTTCGTTCAGCTTGGCAATTTGTCTGTGAGTTGACCGCGTCTCATCGTCCGGACCGTATTTCCTCTCCGCAAGCTCCGTGTTTCCGTTGATGATCGTCAGGGGAAGACGGAATTCCTTGTTTGCGTTTTTTATGAAGTTTTTTTGTTTTCTGTCCGCTTCTTCGATCGGAGCATATATCTTTTTGCCTATACCGAGCAGGACAAACCATCCGATGATCAGACAAAGAACCTCGCCCACGGCGGAAATAATCAGTATTCTGTAAGAGGGCAGAAGTTCGCGTCCTTGATCGATGACCGTAACGTACGTCTTTCCTTCCTTTTCATAAACGCGGTAGCGGTACGTGCCTCTCGTCCAACCGGTGCTTTCTTTTTTCAGGTTACGCGCCCATTCTTCGGCGTCGCTTTCTGTTACTGCGGAGATGTGAAAAGCAATGGTTTCGACCTTATCGCCTTTATCGGAGAACGCGACCGTGAAATATCGGAGCGATGCGTTCATCTCGGGCGAATCCGGCCCCATTGGTCCCATTCTGAAATCTTTTTCTCTCGGCTGTGTCTGCATTCCGCCTCCGGGACCGTTTTCTGCGTGTTCAAACGACCCCTGACGTTCTGCAAGCATCTGCGTGATCTCGTCGGCGTCTCTGGCTGCCATTGTGAAATTAATCCCGTTTATGACGGCAAGCATCACAGTCAACAGAACAAAGATCACAAGGATCGCATACAGTCTGAATTTCTTTTCAGCTTTATTCATCGCAAGTCACCAGTTCAAATCCTTTCTTTGTTTTGTACTTTATCGTTGCTTTTGAGCCGGCTTTTGCTATTTTTTCGTTCAAAGCGCTGACGTACGCTCCCATGCTCTCCGTTACGGTATCGCCGTTAACAAGCGACTTCAGTACGTCGATCTCACCGGCGGTAAGATATGACCCGCCCCTGATTCTGAAATCTCCGACCTCGATCTCAAGCCCGGAAACGTCCAACTTTTCATCCGATGCGGCTTTTTCCGCCGTGTCGTTTATTATTTTTATTACGTCTTTCGCGCTGAAAGGATAAGAAAGATAGTCGTTTGCCGTCGGCTCTCCGGTCAAACGGATCACGTTTACAGGCTCGTTTATCAAGCCGATGACCGGCAGCTTCTTTTCTCTCATTCTCGCGACTATTCTCCCAAACTCAACGCGCGGTATCATCTCGTCAAGTATCGCAACATCGAATGATTCCGACGATAAAAGCGATAGCACCTGTGTTCCATCAAATGAGGTCACGATCTCTCCGAGATCCGGCTCAAGAAGCTTTTTATAACACTCGAGCAGATCTCTGTCGGGCGCCGCAAATAATACTTTCATAAACCGTCACATCCTCTGTCGGTCAGGATGAGACCGTTACGTCGCTGTAAACGGCCGTGCTTCCGTATGCGTTCGCGTTTGTAAAGGTGTACGACGTGCCGTTGATCTTTACGGTATGGCTGCCGGACGAATGCAGCGAGAGCGAATAGGACTTTACGCTGCCGCCGGTGCTGACTCTTCCGTAACCGAGAACGATCAACGTGCCGCCTGTGACTGAGACCGTACCGTCCGCGTCGATCGCCGCCGCCATTTCGCTGTTAGGACCGCGAGTGATAACGATACCTCCCGTCTGCGTATACGTGCCGTTACTGTCGATTCCGTCGGTGTCGCCGCTCGGTGATACCGTCACGTCGAGATAACCGCCGGTGACGTTGATCTGCGCCGTCGCATTGCCCTTTGTCGCGTTGACGCCGTCGTCGTTTCCGGAAACGGTGGTTTTGCCGCCCGAAACGTTTATCACGTTTGCTTCAAGCCCTTCATAAGCGCTGTCAATATTGATCGTACCGCCGGTGATATTCAAAACGTTGTCCGCGTGGATACCGTCCGCGCCGGAAACGGTCTGCTGACCGCCCCAGCCGCCGGGGCCCTGACGTCCGCCCGAAGTTTTGTTTTCGGGAGAATAGACGTTCATCGTGACCGTACCGCCGGAAATGTTGATCGTACCCTGACCTTTTGTTCCGTCGTCAAGCGAAGTTCCGTAATCAGCATGCAGTCCGTCATCGTATGTCTGCAATGTGATGGTTCCGTCTTTAATGTTCAATTCATTCTGAACTTTTACACCTTTATATGAAGTTGTAGAAGCGCTCGAAGAAGTATATCCGCTATACGATCCCGTATAAACCGTGACGGTGGGCGTACTTCCTTCTTCACCTGTCGTCGTTTCAAAGTTGTGCGCCGCCTGGAAGCCGTCGCCCGCCGCGTAGACTGTGACGGATCCGCCGCTGATGACGATATCGCCTCTTGTATTACCGTTTTTGTTCGTATCGGTGTTCTCGGTTTTTACGCCGTCGCCGTTCGTTGAGATCGCTGCAACTGTGCCGCTCAGAACAGTGACCGAATCATTTCCTTTCAGGGCGTTGTTGTATGCGGTGACTTTAAGAGAAAGATTCTGTATCGTAAGATCTTTCGTCGTGTGGATACCATTGTTATACATCGCGTTTACTACAAGAGTACCGGTTCCTTTGATCTTCAGATCGCAGTTGGTGTAAATCGCGCCTTCGCCCTGGCTTTCATCGTCGGTCGTTTTGGTACTGCGAGTATCGCTGATCACATTGTCTGTGTTCTTTTTTGCCGAAATATCAACGTTCCCGGCTGATACGACCTTTATCGGAGAATCGCTTCCGTTTTTCACGGTCACGCCGGATAATTCGAGCACGACCTCGTCGGTCTCCGCGGCATCTACAAGCACCTGCCCTTCAAGAAGCCCGGAAAGAACGTAGGTGCCGGCGGATTTTATCGTGTACGTGCTGCCGGAGTTTTCAAACATTCCGTCTTCGCTTGTGATCGAAAACGTACCGGTCGTTTCTTCGGCGGTTATATCGCTGTCCACGACCGCCTCCGCGATGCTGTCTGACGTATCGGAAGCAGTGTTGCTGCCGGTATTGGAATCAGTATTGCTGTTTGACGTACCGCATGCTGCAAGGCTTATGGCCAGCAAGAGCGCCGTTATGATTGCGACTGTTCTTTTCATTTTGATTTCTCCCGTCTTTTTGTGTTTTATTTGTTTTACATTATTTAATTCTATCTGCAAAGATTGAAAAAAGATTGAACGTTTATTAAGATTGCGGCGAAGTCTGAAAGCTCCGCCGCAATCTCGAAAATGCAATGCTTAATTTGTTCCGGTCAGCGCAGTACCGTTGACGTAGAGCGTATAGCCGCCCGCGATGACGTTCGACGCGTCGCCGGTGAAGGACGTCACGTAGCTGTCGCCGGTGAGCGTCCACGTGCTGCCGCCTTCAAGCGTTACGGAGACCGTTCCGACCTCGGTGGAAACCGACGAACCGCTCGCATTGGAGATCTTACCGTTGATATAGCCGGTGAATGTCGAGGAATCGGAGAGTTTTAACGTCAGCGTGGAATTGCTGCCGACAAGGATCGCACCGGAAAGCGTCTGATTTGAAGCGTTCAGCGTTGCAATATTGCTTCCGCCGCTCCAGCCGTCGTCACAGACGGAAAGCAAGACGTTTGCGCTGTCGTTATTTGTGATCTTCACTCCGGAAAGCGTGATGACCGCGCTTGTGTTGGTAACATGGAAGACGTGACCGTTTTTGCTCGTCAGGCTCCCTCCCGTCATCGTGAACGAGGACGTGCCGCTCGCCGCGTCGCCGGACATTGACTGATAGATCATGATCGCATCATAAAACGTCGCGTTGCCGTTGCACTTGGTATTATTTGCGGTAAGGTCGCAGTTATTCAGCGTGATCGAGTTCAATCCCTCGATGCATACGCCTTCCGATAAGTTGGAAACGAGCGTCGCGTTGGATACGGTGATATCCGCTGTAGAGTAGATCGCGGGAGAGCCGAGACCGTTCGAAGTGTAAGTACCGCCGTCAACGGTGACCGTTCCGCCGCCTCTGTCCGTGCGTATCGCCGCGGAGGACTGTCCGCTTGTGGTGACCGTGAGATCGCTTGCCTGCATCACGCCGCCTCCCGTCGTCATTATGCCGCCGGAGCCGTCGCCCATGGTCGTTATCACGGTATCGGAGATTATTACCGTCGTACCGTCGCCCGAAGCGCCGTTCTGTCCGCCGTTGCCGCCGTAGCAGAAGACGCCGTTAGCGCCTGAAGCGTCGGACGTTATCGTGCCGCCCGTTATAGTGGTCGTCGAGCCGCCCTTGACGAGCAGCGCCGCGTTCTGACCGTAGAAATTGCAGTTGTCGCCGCCGTCGGAGCTGCCGCTCTTTGTGAGAGTGAAATTGCTGACCGTGACAGCGTCGGATGTGTTTATCATAAGCGCGCTTTCATCAGAGGTTGAAGAAGCGTACGTTTTGCCGTCTTCGGTCGTCGCGGATGTGATCTCCGTCGCGCCGGCATAAGTTACGTCTGACGAACTGCTTCCGCCGGGACCGCCGCCGTTTCCTCCGGGCATATCAGGAGGGGTACCGCCGGGGCCGCCCTGATTTGATGCGGCATCTGTTTCATCGGAACTCGTTGTTGTCGTATCGGTCGTCGTACCGCATGCCGCAAGCGCTGTAACGATCGCTAAGACCAAAAGAATAGCCAATAACTTTTTCATACTGTTTTCCTCACTTTTTTATTTTCAACGATTATCCCGTCGATTCTTCGAAGTTGATTCTTAAAATATTCCGTTTTTGTTTTGCTGAAATGATACGGTAAAATGATCCTTGCCGTTGTCATTGTTTCCTCCACGCTGATAATATCGATATCCCTTACGGTCAGATTGTTCTCAAGCGCAATGTCGTTAACCGTTTTTATCAGTGGGAAGTCGTTCGTTACGCTCACCGTAACACAGGGGGATTTGCGTATCATAAACTTGTTTGCGGCGTTTACTGCAATCAAAATCAAAATAACAAGCGCCGTTAAGGCAACGGATTCAAGAATGAATCCGGAGCCGCAGGCAAGTCCGATTGCCGCGCTGATCCAAAGCGTCGCGGCAGTGGAAAGTCCTCTGACGGTGAATTTGTCCTTTATGATAGCGCCTGCGCCGAGAAAGCCCATACCCGTAACGACAGCCGCCGCGATCCTCGATGTGTCATAGGACAATTCGCGGCTGATGCTCGCGGGTCCCGACATAATATCGATAGAACCGTCGGCTATACGGATCGCCCAGATCGATATGGTCATGAGAAGCGAACACCCGACCGAAAGCAGGACGTGCGTCTTGATGCTGATGCTTTTACCGCGCAGTTGCCGCTCCATCGCGACGGCAAATGACAGAACCGCGGAAAGAGCCGCCGTTAAGAGAACGTAAAAAATGATCCCATAGCCGTGAAGCGAATAAACCCATTTTAATATTTGATCGTCAAAATTCATTGATTATTCTCCTTGAACATGAATATCATAACGCACTAAGAGAAAAACTCTTTAACTGTTTACAAGACTATAATACTGAAGAAGATTGAAAATAAATTGAAGTCCTTTTAATTTCTGGTGACCGGGATAATTACGGTAAAAGTCACTTTGCCTTCTTTATATGCGGCGTGTATAGTACCTCCGTGCGCGTCAACAACTGCTTTGGCAATGGAAAGTCCCAATCCGTAATGCGAACCGCTTTCGTTTCTCGCTTCATCAGTTCTGTAAAAGCGTTCGAACAAGTGAGAGAGTTGCTCGGTGCTCATTTCTGCTGCGCTGTTTGTTACGGTCAACAGGGTTCCGTGTTTCTCACGTTTCATCGTCAGTTCGACCGTATCTCCCGTTCCGTGAGAAAGCGCGTTGTCAAGCAGTATGGAAACGAGCTGCCTCAGTTGATTCTGATTGCCTTTCACTGTGATACCGCGCTCAATATCGGAAACGATCCTCTTTCCTTTTTCAAAAGCAAGTGTTTCAAACGGAAGAACTTCGCCGTCCGTCAGTTTTGAAAAGTCGAGATTTTCTTTTGGGATATCACCGTTTTCAGCTTTGGATAGGGCGAGGAGTTGCTTCACGAGATCGGACATCCGCTCGTTTTCGTAATCGATGTTATCAAGCCATTCACGGTCGCCGACCTCTCGTCGAAGAAGTTCACTGTTTGCCGAAATAACGGCGATCGGCGTTTTCAACTCGTGTCCCGCGTCGGAAACGAACCTTTTTTGACGCTTGTCGTTTTCTTCAAGAGGTTTGACAATCCTATTCGCAAGGAAAACAGATATTACGATAAGAACTACAAGAGCGATAGAACCGATGATCAGCATTTGTTTAAAAAGAACAGACTGATTGTTATCATTGATCGTCCCGTCGATCATGGCAACAAGCGTATAACCGTCACGCTGCTCGACAATATACGTCATATTGCCGCTTCTGCCTTTCGTTTGACCGCTTTTCAGTATTGACGACGTAATCTCAAGAAGGCTTTCCTCACTTTGAAGAGCGTTGTTCCCGTTGTTTATTGCAAGGACGTCGCCACTATTCGAATATGCGACAGAATAAAAGGTTGAAAGCTGAAACTGCGGTTCATTCTTACCGGGCTCATTACCGCGCGGGCCAGGTTTGCCTCCCGGATCGTCCGGTTTGCCTTGATCGTCCGGCTTTTCACCCGGTTTTTCACCGTTTTGAACTGCCGGCTGATCTTCAAGAGAATATCTGTCAACATACGTTTTAAGCATTTCTTCATTCTCACGCTGAAGTGTGATACGATTGGAAACGTAGATCGTACCGAGCGTTACAATCATTAAAGCCACTAGGGAGAACACGACGGTAAAGACGATATTTCTTCTTGTTTTACTGAACATCCTTACACCTCAACTCGTATCCGATCCCGCGCAAAGCCTTGATCTCGCATTTCGATTCGACGAACGTGAGCTTTTTGCGGGCAAACGACATATATACTTCGACGTTGTTGTATTCGGAATCGCTTTCATATCCCCAAATTTTCAGGGCGATCTGCTCGCGTGTGAGCACGCGTCCTTGATTTGCGATAAGATATTCAAGTATGCGAAGTTCTTTTTCCCCGAGCCGTACGCTTTGCCCGTTATCGCACCTCAAGACCGCGTTCTTAACGTCAAGCGTCAGATCTTCGTATTTCAGCGATCCGTCGTTTGTCGAGACGTTGCGCCGCCCGAGTGCGCGCAGTCGGGCAAGCAGTTCCTTCGTCATGAACGGCTTAGTCAGATAATCGTCCGCGCCGCTGTCGAGTCCCTCAACCTTGTCGTCAAGTTCGCCTTTCGCTGTAAGCATGAGAATCGGGGTTTTTATCCCCGCCAATCTCGCTTTCTTTGCGACTTCAAAACCATTCATATAAGGCATCATAACGTCAAGAACGATCAAATCGTACAAACCGCCTTCTATTTCGTAAAGCGCGTCTTCGCCGTTTTCGACGGAGGTCACTTCGTATCCCTCCTGCCGCATCAGCTCGGTCAGCGCCCGGTTCATTCTTTTTTCGTCTTCCGCAAGTAAAACTTTCATAAAGACGGCACCTCCATTTTTGACCTATTCTACATACAAACATTGAAAAAGAATTGAAAAAATACAATGAATCAATTTACACATTAGTTCTTCGGTAAAAAACTATATGCACTTGCGCGTCGCTTCTTCCTTCAGATGATATGGATATTCTCCGTCCTCATCCTTTTTCGCGTTCCGGATGATTGCACGGGCGGAGAGTTCGTAGATCTTGTATTTGGTTTTCGTGGCGCTCACCTCGATTCAAGGGGAAGTATATCATATTTTTATGAATTTTTCAAGATGAAACGCGAAAAACGCCATCAATGAATATTGCACCCACCTTTTCAAAGGCAGCTGCGAAACGAAAGCGGATTTCAGACGGTTTTCAAATGAAAAACCGGAAGAAAAACATAAAGAATGCATTTATGAATATTGCACCCACCTTTTTCCTGGACCACTCAATCCGAGAAGGTGGGTGCAATATCCTTTTTTGCAAATCTTGAGCGAAAGGAGGATAGTTTTATGCTCAGAATCACCCCGAAGCAGGCGCGGACGGTACACCGTCTGGCGCGCGACCAGTGCTGCAACTGCGTTGACGGAAACTGTCTCTTACTCGATGACGGAGACAGTCACCCTTGCGTACAGATGATCTCCTACTACGGTATCTACTGCAAATACTTTCTTCACGCGGTATTACCGGCTGAGAGAAAACTGTACGAAAAGATCATTGAACAGAACGAATTGAGATCCAAAAAGGAGGAATGAGAAATGAAGGATTTCAAGAACAAGGTCATCATCGGTATCGACCACGGTTACGGAAATATCAAGACCGCGAACCACATTTTCAAAACGGGCGTTATGGAATACGACGCCGAGCCGCTGTTTACGAAAGATATGCTCGTATACGACGGCAAGTATTACACCATAGGT
Source organism: Clostridia bacterium (assembly GCA_017429165.1). Lineage (GTDB taxonomy): Bacteria > Bacillota > Clostridia > Oscillospirales > CAG-382 > UBA1206. Next base: position 10,576 of record JAFRPL010000018.1, on the reverse strand, counting down.
GAAGGACACAAAGAGTTCAAGGCGGAAAAGCAGAACGACGACGATTATTACGTTCTCACTCTCGCGGCTGTCGCCATGGAACTCGATGACAACGATCTGACCGAAGCGGACGTTTTCATTGCGGCGGGACTGCCGTTGACGTGGACGAGCGGACAGAAAGCGGCGTTCGCGGAATATCTGACGAAAAATGAAAGAGTCTCTTTTGTTTTCCGTAAAGTCCGCTATCGCATCCGTATCGTAGGCGCGAAGATCTATCCGCAGGGCTACGCCGCCGTTGCGGAGTTCGCCGCAAAGATGAAAGGCGTAAACATGGTCGCGGATATCGGCAACGGCACGATGAACACGCTGACGGTCATCAACGGCGCGCCTCAACAGGGGCGTATGTTCACCGAGAAGTTCGGTACGCATCAGTGTACCCTCGCCGTCAGGGAGCAGTTTATGCGTCAGACCCGGCGCGAGATCGACGACGCCATCATTGAAGAAGTGCTCATCAACGGCAAAGCGAATCTTTCCGACGACGATCTGAAGATCATCAAAGCGACCGCGACGGAATACGTGAACGACATCTTCCGCAGGCTCCGTGATCACGGATACGACGATAAGAGTACGACGCTCTACGTTACCGGAGGCGGCGGGTGTCTCGTTAAGAACTTTTATTCGTTTGACAAAAGCCGCGTTTTCTTCGTTGACGACATCTGCGCCGCCGCCAAGGGTTACGAGCACATGGCAGAACTTCAGCTCGGAACGGGCGTCGGGATATGAAAAACAACTACCGTATCAACGTCCGGTTCGATTTAAGAAAAAAGCGTGAAAAGAACGCGGCTGAATATCTTGCAAAGCTTTCCGATCAAAGCGGCGGGACGCGAAACCGTTTTATTGTTGACGCCGTTATCGAGACGATACGGCGTCAGCAAAGCGGGACGGATATTTCTCTTGAAGACATCCGCGCGATGTTCCGTGAAGAATTGCAGTCCGTATCCTTCGTAAACGCTCCGGTAACTGTCGCGCCGCAGTTTCGCACGGAACTCACCGAGGAAGAAAAAGCGGAAAATGACGCCGGTATCCTTTCCGCACTCGCCATGTTCGATTGAGCCAAATACCGTGATTTTGGCTCAATCTTCAGAAGCAGAAACAATAATTGAGCCAAAGTGGCGCCCCTATGCGATGCACCCTATCGGGAAATCCCAATAATCCTGCGGCTACGCCGTGGTCGCGGTATGCGCCACACAGGAAAGGTTGGTATAGCCCTAACGGGGTGTGTCGCACACCGTAGCAAGCAGGACATTTGTGTGCCGCAAATGTCATCTCCGACCGTCCGGGCGGTCGGCAGCTTTAAGGGGACACCCCCTAACCCCCGGAAGAAAAAATGTATATGAAAGGAGGGCTGCCTATTGAGCAGACCGAAAGAACCGCCGCGCATCGCATTTCGCGTGACGGAAAAAGAGAAAGCGGAGATATACCGGCTTTCAACGAAATGCGGACTGTCGCAAAGCGAATATTCAAGACAAAGAGCGTTGGGTTATGAACCGAGAGCGGTTTTACCCGACGCCTTTTTCGTTTTCTGCGAAAAGCTCGACAAACTGACAGAAGCGCCGTTCTCAAAAGAAGTCAACAATGCCGCTCTCAAACTGATACGGGATATGGACGCCGCGCTCATATCTCCCGGAAAGGAGGATATGAAGCTGTGGCTACAACAGGCTTCTGGCCCGTCAGAGGAAAGTTAAGAGACATCATCGACTACGCCGAAAACCCCGACAAGACGACTGCGAAAGAATACCTTGACGACGATTTGTACGACGCGCTTCGCTACGTTGAGAACGACGATAAGACCGATAAAAAGATGTTCGTCACCGCGATGAACTGTTCCAAGTCGGCGGCGTATGAGCAGATGATGGCGGTCAAGCGCAAATACGGCGAGCGAGGCAAAGTCGTCGCTTATCACGGGTATCAGAGCTTTGCGGCGGGAGAGGTCACGCCGGAGGAAGCGCATCAAATCGGGATCGAAACGGCGCGGCGGATGTGGGGCGACAGATTCCAAGTGGTCGTCACCACGCACCTGAACACAGACAACCTGCACAACCATTTCGTTATCAACAGCGTATCGTTCAAGGACGGCGGCAAATATCGCAACAGCATCGAACAGCACCACGAGATCAGAGAAATATCCGACGCAATTTGCCGTGAGCGAGGAAAGAGCGTTCTTGAACACAGCAGTTTTCACCGAAAGCAAAGCCGTGGCGCTTACTGGTCTGAAAAGAAGGGGCATCCGACACACAGAGATATGCTCAAACGTGACGTTGAATACTGCCTATCCGTATCGTACACCCGTAAGACGTTCTATCAGCAGTTACGCGGTCTCGGATATGAAATCGACGAAACGCGTATGTCTGTGAAAGGCAAAGGATGGGACCGCGCGGTACGACTTCGCGGTCTCGGCTATACGGATGAAGTCATCGAACGCCGTCTGAACCGCAATTTTTCTTACGGCTATTCTTTCGTCGGACAAGTCTGGAATACGCATCTGCCCAAGAAAAACAAATCCGTTCTTCTCGCCTCTATCGCTCACGAACTCGGATATCAGATCGAACGCAGCCACGACGTCGCGGAGATCTATATCGACCTTTTGTTCCTTATCATTATTGAAGCCCTCCACGCCGTCAAGGAAGTAAAAAACGCCGTCATCATGTCAGTAGAACTCCGGCATCAGGTAAAAGACCTGACGACACTCATCGAGGATTACAGATTTTTGCAAACAAACGGCTTGCGGACGATCCAGCAGCTTGACAGATATATCGAAGACACGCAGACCCAAATACAAGCGCTTGAGCATGAGCGCGGCTTACTCCGTAACAAAGTACGCCACGAGACCGATCCCGCCGTTCTTGCGGATAACAGAGCAGCCCGCTCTGAAATAACGAATCAGCACATCGAGCCGTTACGGAAGAACCTGAAACGCGCGCAGAAGATACGGGAGAAATCCCCGCATCTCCATAGCCTGTTCGAACAAGAGCTTACTATGGAAGCGCCGTATTGCAAACTCGACCGCAGCGGAAAGATCATGCAAAAAGACGCTCCGACCTACGGAGCAAGATAATAAGGAGGAATTAAAATAATATATGAAATCTAACAAACCCAAAGCGCCGGTGATGATACCGGTGGAGAATCTCGTCCCCTTTGACGGTCATCCGTACAAAGTGTTGGACGACGACAGTATGAACGATCTGACGGAGAGCGTGCAGGATAACGGTATTATGGAGCCGATCATCGTGCGACCGCTTGAAGACACAGACAATTATGAGATCATATCGGGACACCGCCGTTATCACGCGGCAAAGAAGGCAGGACTTCGTGAAGTCCCTGCCTTTATTCGTGCCGTCAGCCGCGACGAGGCAGCGATCATGCTCGTGGACAGCAATCTGCACCGCGAGCGTATTCTCCCGTCGGAGAAAGCGTTCGCGTACAAGCTGAAATACGAGGCTTTAAGTCATCAGGGTACTTCGCGCCAACTTGGCGCGAAGTTGCGTACAAGCGAAGAAATGGCAGAAACCGCCGATGACAGCGCCCGCCAAATTCAAAGATATATCCGCCTGACCAACCTCATCCCCGAACTGCTGGATATGATGGACGAGGGAAAGATCGCATTCTCGGTCGGCGTCGAACTGTCCTTCCTTGACGATCAGCTTCAATACGACGTTCTGAACGCCTGCGAAGAAAACGACAATACGCCGTCCTACGCTCAGGCGGTTCGTATGCACAAGGCGCACACCGCTGGAGAGCTTGACCGCGACGAAATTGACGCCATTATGTGCGAAGCGAAAGCCAATCAGCGGGACAAAGTAACGATCCCTCTTGACCGGCTGAAAGGCAAGATTCCCGGCAGTTATACCGTTCAGCAACAGCAGGATTTCATCGTAAAAGCGGTCGATCACTATTACCGCTATCTGCAAAAGCAGAGAGATCAGACGAGGTGATGAAAATGGATTTTAAGAATATGAAAGCCGTTTTTCATTACGGGAAAGACAGTAAAAAGTATATCCGCCAATTCCACGAAAAACGTATTGAAATGGTCCTCGGTGAGCTGCGTCAATATACGGCGGAGGAAATTCGTCTTTTTCGTGAAAGCGTGATCGCACAGGTCGGCATAATTGAAGCAAACCGCCTTATGGCGGTATAATTTCAAAAGAAGTTTATGATAACGGGCAGACTTCGGTCTGCCCCAAATTACAAGGAGAAATGATTATGAAAAAGAAAACGAAATACAACGTATCCGGCGAGGATAACCGTCAGATAGCGATCTACGCAAGAAAATCCCGTATTACGAACAAAGGCGACAGTATCGGCGTACAGTTCAAGCAGAGCGCCGATTATGCTATCAATCAGATGCAGCTGCCGGAGGATTACGAATTTGCCAAATATGAGGACAAGGGTCTCAGCGGCTATTATTCCGACAGACCTGATTTTCAGCGTATGCTCCGAGATATTGAAGCGGGCAAGATCAAGGCGGTCGCCTGCTACAAGCTTGACCGAATCAGCCGTAAGACCGGCGACCTGATGAGATTGCTCGAATACTTTGAAAAGTTCGGAGTGACGCTGCTTGTGTGTTCGAATAATATCAATACGCAGATCAGCACCTCCAAAATCATCATTCAGGTGCTGGCGATCATCGCGGAGTTTGAGCGTGATACGCTGACCGAGCGCGTTCAGGACAATCTGATGGAGCTTGCAAAAGACGGCCGCTGGCTCGGCGGTCGTGCGCCAACAGGGTTCAAATCCGAAAAGCTGACGACCGGAGTCGGGAAGAACAAGACAACCATCACCTATCTGACCGGCGTCGAAGATGAAACGGCGATCGTGAAAAAGATCTTTGAGACGCTTCTCAAAACCCGTTCTGTCTGCCGCACGGCGACTATTATGTCAGAGGAGTATAAAACGAAAAACGGCGCCGAGTTCACCGCGCTTGCCGTCCGCGACATCGTAAAGAATCTGATCTACTGTACCGCCGACGAACGTGCCTACAACTATTTTCTCGACAAAGGCGGGAATATTTTCGGGGAATTTACAGAATTCACTGGAAAAAACGGCATTTCGGTGTATAATAGAACTGACCAGTACAAGATCGAAGACGACGATTCGACCTTCTTCAATCCGAAGTTCTCTCAGGTGAGGAAGAACAAGGATATTTCCGAATGGATCATTTCGGTCGGAAGGCACGAAGGCGTGATCCCGTCCGATCAATGGATCGCGGCGCAGGATCTTCTCGAAGAGATCGCCGAAAGATACAACCGTCCGCACCGTAAAACGAACGCTCTGCTTTCAGGACTGATGTATTGTCCCGTCTGCGGCAGAAGACTGAACGTTGTACCCGAGTCAGACAGATACACCAACGGAAAGCCGCGCTTCAAATACGTTTGCCCGGGGTACAGGAAAAAGGAATGCACCTTCAAAGCCGTTGACGGCGTTCTGATGGACGAATACCTTGTCGAGAAGCTTTCAAATCTCAGTAAGGAAGAGAGCGAATATTATAACGATCTCTTTCTCCGCCGAATCGACGATATGATCTCCGCCGACGAGCTTGAAACGGAATATAAGACGACCAAGAAATCCGTTGAACGCACAGAGACGGCGATTGCCAATCAGATACGCAATCTGCGCGAAGCGGACGCGGCGCTCCGCAAATATATTGAGGACGACATTGCAGAACTGAACGCGGAGCTTGACAAGTTGAAGCACGAGCTTGATCGGATAGAGGCGGCACGCTCCGGAAACAAACAGGTCGCGCACGATCTCGACGGCATTCGTAAAAAGTTGCTGTCGTTTGCGGAGTATGCAAAAGGGGCGACGCCGGAGGAACTGATCAATCTTATTACGAAGGTCGTTGAACGCATCTATATTTCCACGGAGGACGGCAAAAGAGTCTGTCATATCTTCGTGAAAGGCTGTACCAAAGAGGACTATAAAGACCTCTTCGGCACAGCCGGATACATAGGAAATACGGGCGTTTCGCCTATCAAAGCCCTGTTGTGTGATTCGGACAAGGATAGGAAACTGCATCCATACATTCGCAGGGCTTCGGCTTCGCAACAAGTGCGCCGAGCTCATGCAAAAGCAGGGAAACGAGGAACCGACCGGGCAGGCGAAGATCACGCCGGCGTACGATCTGCCGTGTGAATACGTCATTCACACCGTCGGACCTATCGTAAACGGCAGACTGACGGCAAGGCACGAGGAACTGCTCGCGTCCTGTTACAAGTCATGCCTTGCGCTTGCGGAGGAAAACGGGCTCGGCAGTATCGCGTTCTGCTGTATCTCCACCGGCGTGTTCGGCTTTCCGCAGAGGCGCGCGGCAGAGATCGCGGTTCAGACGGTACGCGATTACAAAGCAAATACCCACAGCAAAATCGAGGTGATATTCAATGTTTTCAAGGATGAAGATTACGGCATCTACCGGGAATTACTCGGATAATATCAAAAGACTGAAAAAGGCGCTCGCCGAATGTGACGCGGTCGTCATCGGCGCGGGCGCGGGACTTTCCACCTCAGCCGGTTTCGTTTACAGCGGCGAACGGTTTGAAAAGTACTTTTCCGATTTCGGGAAGAAATACGGCTTCAAGGATATGTATTCGGGCGGATTTTACCCTTATCAGACGAAAGAGGAATTCTGGGCGTACTGGTCGAGATATATTTTCGTCAACCGCTACACGGACGCGCCGAAGCCGGTTTACAACGAACTGTTCGATCTCGTGAAGGACAAGGACTATTTCGTCATCACCACGAACGTCGACCACTGTTTCCAAAAGGCGGGATTTGATAAAAAGCGGCTGTTCTATACGCAGGGCGACTACGGACTGTTTCAATGCAGCGTTCCGTGCCACGATAAAACCTACGAAAACGAAGAGATCATTCGGCGTATGGTCGAAGAGCAGAAGGATATGCGAATCCCGACCGAACTGATCCCGAAATGCCCGGTCTGCGGCAAGCCTATGACGATGAATCTGCGCTCCGACGACAAATTCGTCGAGGACGAGGGCTGGCACGAAGCGGCGGCGAGATACGAAAACTTCCTTCGCACCCGCAAAGGCAAGGTGCTTTTTCTTGAACTCGGCGTCGGCTACAACACGCCGGTCATCATCAAATATCCGTTCTGGCAGATGACCGCGAAGGATCCGGACGCGACTTACGCCTGTATCAATTACGGCGAGGCGGTCACGCCCGAGGAGATCGCCGACCGCTCGATCTGCATCGACGGGGACATCGGAGAAGCGATAGAAAAGCTGAAATAGGAAACAAATACGGGAAAACCGGCTGAAGGAAGGAGCCGAAAACGACGTATGAATTTGGGTTCGAATCACGCGTCTTCTCCCCGGGTTCTCCTTTTTCTGCAAAAAAATCCGCAAAACATAAAAACGGCGAAAACCCTTGTAAACAGGGCGTTTCCGTGATTTCGTGCGCCGTTGACAGCGCTTTTGCCAACGCGAGATTTTTCACAAGAATGCTTGAAAAGTACATAAGATTACCCAAGATTACTTTCTTAATACGTGACTCGAAATCACAGCTTTTTTAATACCTTTCGGGGGTTCGAATAATAAAAATCCGCCTTATCAAAGCACCTCGCTCTGATAAGGCGGCAGTCGTTTATAAGCGCTTACTGTATCTCCTGCTCCAGGTCGTCGAAGAGCGATGAATCAAAAAACTCGCGAAGGCTGATCTCCCATCCGTCGCAAAGCTTCTTGAGCGAAACGACGCCCGGGTTCTGGCTCTTCTCGTTCAGCATACTGTAAATCGTGGACGGCGAAACGCCGGAAATGTTCGCCAGCGCGTTGATCGCCATATTGCGCTCCTTGCAGATCTGGATGATCCTCTCGGCAACTGCTTCTTTCGTGTTCATATCAACCCTACCTTTCACGATATATCGCTAAGATTTTACCCAAATTTGCGATAAATCGTGTGGGACATATCGCAAAGTTAACAAAAACGTGGTATAATTGCGATATATCCCATATAGGAGGGCTTTTTATAATGACTTGTACGTTTTTCGGGCACCGCTATGTACCGCAAAAGATAGAGCCGACCTTGCGGTCGACTCTGATCGATCTGATAGAAAACCACGGCGTGGATCTGTTTTACGTCGGCAATCACGGGGAGTTTGACGCGATGGTGCGCCGGACGTTGCACGAGCTTTCAGCCAAGTACCCGATCCGATATCACGTTGTCCTCGCGTATATGCCGGAAAAGCGGGACGAATACCGGCTGACGGACTACTCCGACACCATCCTCCCGGAGGGAATCGAGACCGCGCCAAAGCGCTTCGCGATCACCTACCGGAACAAGTGGATGATCGAGCAATCTGATTACGTCGTCACCTACGTCGTCCACGACACCGCCTCCGGCGCCGCACAGTTCAAAAAACTTGCTGAGAGGAGAGGAAAAACGGTGATTGAACTGAGTTCCGCAGATAATGAGTAACATATAGACTTGCCGCCGTAACAGAGCAGTGTGCTATGATACGGCGGCATTTTTTAGGTCATATTTTTTCTAAAAACCGTCCGGCTTTACCTCGATAAACCGGAATTTGTCAAACTCACAAATCCCGATTTACAACTCTAATGATTCCAGATCATCCGGGATAAACAGTTTTCCGTGGTAATACCGTGCTCCCTCTTCAAGATAGAGTTCCTTTCTTTTATCCAGATTTCTATCCTCGGTATGGTAAAGAAGCAGATTCCCGATGTTCAATTTTTCCGCCAGTTCACAGGCGTCCTTTACAGTGGAATGGTGCTTTTCATACGGGTCAAAGATCTCGCGCTCTGAATATAGGCAAAAAGCTTCATGAAGCAGCCACTCGCTGTCTCTCGCGTATTTTTCTTCGCAGGCATCGTATGGCTCGTCACCGCAGCAGGTAAGCTTTTTCCCGTCGCCAAGATCCATGCTGAATCCAAATTGTTTTGCCTTGGTAGACTGAATGTCAAAGAAGGTGACATCATGCTCGATGACGTTCATCGTCTCCCCGTCGTGGACTTCTGTCAGATGCAGCCTGTCATCGATGAATCTTGTTTCTTTCCGAAGCAGCAGTTTTCCCGCCATATCTCTTATGAGATCCAGTACTTCTCTATGAGAGTAGATAAACGCTTCGCCTTTATACTCGCCGTGATTCATGAACTGGCATATCATGCGGACCATCCATATGATTCCCGTGAGGTGGTCGATATGCTTATGCGTCGCAAAGATATGCCGCATATCCATCCAGTCATATCCGGCGTGTTTAAGCTGATGGAGGATCGTGCTGCCGCCTCCGCCGTCAACCATAAAATACTGCCCGTTATCTTCAATGACAAAGCAAGTATTGTAACACTCCGTTACAAGAGCATTGCCCGTTCCCAGCATTGTTAGTTTCATATGTTATCTCCGTCAAATCCCGATTTAGATAGTTGTACACTCTCCGTCTTCCGGAACCCGGAGCATGGAAAGGCCTCTCCTGTCCGCAAACTTTTTGATGTCTTTCCGTGTTAGCAGAGCGTGATTGACGCTGTCCAGATGAGATGCCATCACGATCGCATGCGTAGCCGCCTGACATACCTTTTCGACATCAGACAGGTTCATGATCAATCTGCCAAGCGGTGTCGTCGCTTCGCAGCAGTTCAGAATCATGACCTCCGGATGATAGCTTCTGATTGTCTGTTCCACTTCCGGGCAGTATACCGTATCAGCGGCGAGGTATAGGCACTTTTCCCCGGGAGCCTCGAATACATATCCACAGACTTCGCCCATCTTTTGAACGATTTCTTCGCTTTCCCCGTGAATAGCCTTCGTCTTATGGATTACAACTCCGCCAATGGTCAGGGAATCCGATTCAAAAGCGGCTGCATAAGCAAAGCCCATCTCCCGGATTTTCTCCGCATCTTCATCATTCTGCGCAATGATTCTCAGATCCACAGGAAGATAATCCAGGCTGAAATGATCAAAGTGAAGATGCGTAACAAGGCAATAATCAACATCTGTCAGAATGCGTTCCGGGGCATCCGGCAGAGCATTCATCGGGCATTTGATCCCTTTCATTTCCGGCTTGACGGCTTTGGCGGAGAAGCCGGTTCCCTGATCCTGAAACCAGGGGTCAATAAGGAAAGTAATGCCGCCATACTTTATTTTCAAAGTAGCATTACGAATCTGTTGAATAACCATGTTCTTCCTCACAAATCCCGATTTGTCGATATGATTCTATCACACCGAGCAAAGCTTTTATACTGAAAATGGGGTTTTGGCGCGTAGAATCGCCTGTGAGCCCTTCAAATCGATCGGAAGGGATAGTTGCCCATCCGAACCGGAATGGCCCGTAAAACGCGTTTTTGAAGGGATCAAAAGGCCTCTACAAACAGGAATTTGTTAATCCGTCGCCGATGCCGTGATAACGACGAACCGTTCGAGCGTTTTATCATAAACCGTAAGACACAGAGCGCCCCACCATTCATGACCCTCGTCGAAATAGTCCGACCAGTCGGTCGTCCATCTGTAAACCTCCAGGCATTCCGTTCCACCGGGAAACAAAACGGCGTTGACCCTATCGAAATCCCTGTCGGTATAG
>JAFRPL010000017.1 GCA_017429165.1 Clostridia bacterium | reverse complement strand
CGATGGAAATCGTACCATGGGACAGTTCATGCGTCCTTCTTCTCAGCACAAATAAAGAAGTCGTTGAGAAATTCAAAAAAGCGTTCCCAAAGTGCCAAGATTTAAGTGCGTATAATTCACAATAATCTGACGTTACGAAATTTAACGATACCCTCTTTTTTGTTGAAACAGCGATCTTTTATCAATATCAAAAAGCGGACCCGAAGAGGTCCGCTTTTTGTTCTCTTCACTCTTCTCTCTTCACTCTTCACTCTTCTCTTTCTTTGCCCCTCCGCGACTTTTTCCGGTGAAAAGAGAAGAGAGAAAAGAGAAAAGAATCGGTAGCTTTGCTTCGCAAAGCATTGATTTTATTGAATATTTCCGGTATAATATTAGTATGGGGAGTCGAACGGGTCGGCAGTGAATGACAGCCCGGCGGGCTTTCACCCCGAAAGTGCAAGCACTTTCGGGTACCCCGCGTGTCAGAGCCGGCCCTGACTGCTGAGCGTTCGGGCGCCGCCGGCGGCTGCGCAACATCATCGAACGCGCGACGACCCGCGTCGTTGACCGCACCGCGCCGGATTTCCGGCGGTCTTTTTTTATTTCCTTAAATTACCGTTTCCGCTTTTTTCACTATATCTTGTATGTGGGTCCGGGCGCGGCACAAGATACCGTCTGCGTCCGGCGAAAGTGTGACAAAAAAGTGAATTCATATACATAAAACAGCAATTTTCTCTTGACAAAATGCGTCCCGCATGGTATATTAAACTGAATGCAGGTTCCGTTAATTAACTTGGCGTGTTATACTCGCGCCGCGGCTGTTCCGCTTGCTGCGCGCAGGGATATGCGCGGAGTTGACGAACGGAGTTTACATTCCGCATATATTATCTGGCTGTGCCATACGCCACGGTGACGCAGCAGTGATATAGAGTGAGGCGACCTCACCGCATAGTTGGACGGCGTTGCGTCCGCATATCCCGTGGGCAAAGACGCCCCGACAAACTAAGAAATGGAGGATCAATTCAATGAAAAAGAATTGGACCATGAGGGTTGCTCTTCTTATCGTAGCTCTCACACTTATCACCAGCTGCTTTGTAGGCGGCACTTTCGCAAAATACGTCACCGGCGCTTCTTATGAAGACACCGCTCGCGTAGCTAAGTTCGGCGTTCTGCTTACTATCGACGGCGACAGCGGCTTCGCTACCAAATACGCTACCGACGACGCTACTTACAAAGGCGCATACACCGTTGAAGCTACCGATAAAGTCGTAGCTCCCGGCACTCCCGCAGGCCTTAAAACCGAGACCAGCGAGACCGAAGTAAGCCAGGAGAATAACAGAGCCGAAGCAACCGATGAAAACAAAGCTCTTACCTTCGGCATCTCCGGCACTCCCGAAGTCGCTGTCAGAATCAATATCGAATTCGGCGAAGACTTCAAAGACGTAGTACTTCCCAAAGGCAAATACACCGATTACACCAAGCTCGTTCCTTTTGAATTAGAGGAAGAACCCACCGACGTCTCCGAAGCTACTGCATCCGAAGTACCCGTCGAACCCGCTGCGAAAGCTGATACTGCTCCCGAAGTCGGTACTTACGGTTACTACGAGACCTTCGAGCTCAAAGAAGATTATTATCCTATAATCTACACTCTCAAAGAAGGCGAAACCGTACTCGCTAAAGGTTCTCTTAAGGATATCGTTGAGTTCGTCACCGCGTATTCCGAATCCGCTGATTACGCTCCCGGCACCGTATTCGACACCGAATTCACCCTTACTTGGGAATGGCCGTTCGAACGCGGCGAAACTGAAGCAGAAATAGCTCTCTATGACGCCGCCGACACTTACCTGGGCAATGTTGCCGCCGGTGTTATCGAAGATAAAGACGCTGTTACCGAAATCAGCTTCAAACTCACCATCACCGTTACCCAGATCGACTGATTTAAGTCTTTTCTGAGCAAACAGGCAAAAGTTTTTTAGGAATTGTTTCTTTCGCCCGCCCACGTGGCGGGCGGGCGGAAGAGGTTTTCGCCCCGCACCGCTGCTCCCGATTTTGTAATGCGGAAGCGCCGGTCCGCGGCGAAGGCAACGTCCTTTGCACGGCGGAAAAACCATCAGTTTTGAAATAATTAAATTTTTTATACGAAAGGAGAGATCGATATGCAAGGAACTCGTAAACACGGCGTTTTTATTGACGTCGCGCTTATAATAGTAGTCCTGGCGGTCTTTTCCTCTGTTTTGGCGGCTGGTTTTGTAGCTAAATTCCGCAACTCAGAAACCAGCGATTTCAGTGTCGGTGTCGCAACGTACGATATCGACCTTCGCAGAAGCGACTCCAACAACGTGTCGTACGTACTCACCAAAGGGGAGTTTGTCCCCGGCAGCGAAAACAACGACTATGAACTCACCATCGTCAACAGATCTGAAACTGCGGTGAGGTATTCTGTCGAATTCCTGTTTGGCGAAGGCGTGTCGCAGTACGTTAAGGTTTACCGCGTAACTTCCGAAGGGAAAGTGGAGATTACTCCGGTCAACGGCAGGATCGTGCTTGAAGGCGATGAGCTCGCCGCGGGCAACACTTCCGCTGTCGAAACTTTCGCTTTCGCAGTGGACGCTGCCAATGTGCCGCTTTCGGTTTACGGTGCGCTTACTCCTGACGAGAGCAATCCGCTTCAATCCACAGACGTTGTGGCAATAGACTTTGACACGTGCGTCAAATTCGTTCAGATCGACTGAAGGGGGTGCGTGTGATGTTTAAAAAGATAAAAGACAAAAAGTATTTCGTCGCCGCGCTCGTACTGGTGCTCGCTGTGGCTGTCGCTGCCGTAGCAAGCGCCGTAACCGCCAAGTATGTCGGTCAAAAGGACGTTAAGGCCACAATTGGGCTCAAGGCCGACCTCGCCGAAAGCATCACGGTCTACGAACACGTGGCGAACCGTCAGACCGACGGCTCGTACGAGCTCGATTCTTCCGCCATAACCGAAGAAGGCCAGACTTATATGCTCATGCCCGGCGTGGATATCTATAAGGATCCCACCGTGCGCGTCACCGGCTATACCGGACTCCCGGCGTATCTGTTCGTGGTGACGGAAGTAAGCGAATACGGCACTGTGCTCGGCTTCAATATGGCAGACGGCTGGCAATCGCTTTCGGGTCATGGCGGCGTATGGTACAAAGAACTCACCTCCGCCGATATCCCCGGCGAAGACGAAACTTATAAAGATTATCCCGTGCTCGAAACCCTCGCCGACGGCTATCAGATCAACGTTTCCGAAACTCTCCCCAGAGGATCCAAGTATACGTTCGCTTTCAAAGCCTATATCGGGCAGAAGACGGTCGACTATAACACGCCCGCCAAAGTGTTCGAAGCGCTTACCGCGGGCGACTGAGAAAGGAGGATATTATGAAAAAACACATTATTTCAAGAACGTTATCCTTCTTGCTTGCGCTGACGCTCATCTTTGCGGCGGCTCCGCTCAGCGCTTTCGGCGCCGGGACCGGCGACGAATCCGAATCCGAATCTGCGACTGCGACCACTTACGGTTCGATGGCAGATACGCTTTCCGACCTTTACTGGCTGCTTTTCGTCAAGCCTTTCCTCAAACCGTCTGCGGACGCTGAGGGGCTTCCCGAAAATGCCAAACTGTCATTCAGTACCGTTTCGAATCCGTTCGGCGGCAAATCGAATGCAGCCAATTATAAGTTCCTTGATTTCTATGATATCAAAGCGGTCGATAAACAGACCGGCAAGGAGATACATCCTATCGGCGAAGTGGAAGTTACCATCACCGATGCTCGCATTAAAGACAACCAGTCGGTGTTTTTACTCCACATACTCGATGACGAGAACGTTATAAGGAATTCCAAAAACTACGTCTTAAATACCGATTCCGCGTTTATCAGCGCTTTCCCAGATGCCGCAAAAGCCGCCGAGAAAGCGACCGGCAAAAAGGGCGTTGCGGTTGAGATCATTGACGATCTTGCTATTGACGGTAACGATATCACATTTAAGACATCTTCGTTTTCGATATTTATTGTTCAGCCGAATGATCTAATTACGGTAAATATCTATGAATCCACCGCTGACGGTGCCCAGCCTGTCGAAACGGTACTGGTAAAAAAATCCGACACGCTTGACGCGACGGAATATGAGAAACTGATTTACGAGCCCGGCATTGACGCTACCACGGCGGCAAACGCACTGTTCCGCGGATGGAGCAGCAATCCGCAGTATACTGTCGATGATGCTGATAACGCTCTGACGATTCAGGGTGTCCGTGACGCCGTTGCTGACGCGTTTGATGACACCAATCATCCGTCAGAACTCAATTTTTACGCGATGCTCTATAAGCGCTATACCGTTACGTTCTACGACGAGTTGCACGTAACGTGCTTTGGCATTGACTATGCGCTTCAGAGATATGACGATGCTGAATCCGGCAAAAAGCTCAATTTCCGTGTAAATGTTCCTTATACGCCTTACACGGAGGCGGCTTCGTTCCTCGGCTGGAAGCTTATAGTTGATGACGGACAAGGCAATCCGATAAACACTTATAAAGACCATCTCTACGGAGTCTTTACTCAGCTTGGGGACAATGAGAACCCTACAGAAGGAATGGTTCCGGAAACACGCGGAGATGATGCAGACGATTATATATATAACAATCCTGTTTGGATTCAGATAACAGGTGATATCAGTCTGTACGCATACGCCCCTGGCGGAAACTGGTTAATTTTTGACGAAAACGGAAAAGGCGCAACTTATTATGCACCTCAGTTTGTTGAGGATAATCATTCGACTGCCGATCCCAGAACTTCCGAAAGACCGGCTACACGTTTCGGTTATACTTTTGACGGTTGGTATTATTTCCCGAACGGAAACGCTCCTGCAGCTCAGAATGGCACAGTTGATTTAACTGACGCTGTTGTATTCCCCTTCAATAAACAGTTTACAAGAGGGGAAGACAACAACATCTATTATGATAACAGGATTGTAACTGATCATAAGATTACTGTTTATGCCAAATGGAAACCGAATACAACAGCTGGTTATTCAGTAATAATTTGGAAGCAGAATATCGATGCTGATGGTTATGATTTTGACAGAGTTATAAACCTTACAGGATCAGTCGGAAGCATTATTGATACGGTGTCTAGACAAGGCAGCGGCGATTCATCATACGCCAGGATTAATGGAACTAATTACAACGGAAGCGATTATAAAGGATTCCATTTAGCATCGTTTGACACTGATGTTCCTGTTGTAACTGAGGGAAGTTCTGTAGTAAATGTCTATTATGATAGAACGCAATACACGCTGACATTTCAAGCACAAGGTGCTGGGTATACGTATACAGAAACAACATCTAACAATGGCGAGCAATATGGTTTTGTTAATGGTGAATACGTTAGAATAACAAGAGACAATAATGGCTTTACTGAGTGGTATTTAGCGTATAATAGTGCTTGGATTGGTACCAACTGGGTTGAGCATACCGGGACAGTATATCGTAGACGTGGTAACACCTATGAAGTTGCGACCGACTATACATATGGTGACGGGAAAAGATACTACAGATATGCTGGTGGTTGGACAGGATATGAAGAACTTACATGGCGTTCACGCACTTCATATGAATGGTCATATACCGATGAGTTTGGAACTTCACATCCTTATACTGGCACTCGCTATACTAGAAGCCAAGCCGGTTACAATACATGGGGAAATATTTACACCATTACTGCATTATATGGTCAAGATATATCTCAGGAATTTCCAATCCAAGGAACTAATGGTGTAGACTATACTGGATTTGTTTGGACACCCCAAAATAGTAACATATTTACTTCAGGTGATGTCCCTTACATAGAGGCGATGCGCGAAGAGAACACCGTTTTTCATGCAAGAGAATACGGGAGTTCAATAACTGTCCATATGTATTATTACACTGAGGCTTTGCCTGGTGCCGCTGGCGATGTGGAATACAATGGTAAACAGTATGTCGAGCATCAACATGTACAGATACATGCAAATAGCGGAATAAGTTCCACACGTGCTGAAGACTTTTCTGAAATAGGAGGTTTCAATCAGTATACCTCTGTTCCAGCGTATAATAACAATGGTACAGTCGATTTAAACAGCAGTAATAACTATACCATACAGTTCTATTATACACGCAAATCCTATACTTTGAATTTTATGGATGGCACATACGTTGATGGTGATGGAAATGTGCAAGATGAGATAAACAGAAACCAGCTATATGAAATCGACAATGTGATTTATGGCTCGGATATTAGTTCGTATAATAACTTTAAACTTGATGATTATCAAGGATACGTTTTCGAAGGATGGTATCTTGACAGAACTTGTCAAACGCCGTGTAATTTTAGTTCGATTCCGGAAGGCGGGTTAACTGTTTACGCGAAATGGCGTAAAATCCAATACCGTGTATTCCTTCATCCGAATGCTGGAACAGGCGACGATCGCGATGAATCTCTTGACTGGGGTTCTGCTTCTCAGTCAATGAACTTCCGTGTTGACAACGGAGGAACAATAAGTATCCCGACAGGCCGTCGCACTTTGTATAACTTCCTCGGATGGTATACTGACGAAGAATTGAAGCACTATTTCTTTGCGGATACCCGACTCAGCGAGGATCTCACAAATGATGATGGCTCTGTGGTCTTGTCGGCATACAATAAGTCAACCGATTTGACCGACATAATGGACAAATGGGGTGAGATTTCCGGAAATCCTCAGAATCCGAATGGATGGAACTCAGATGCAGTTGGATATAACGGAGGAGATCGTTTCTGGATAACCAAAAAACTTGACCTTTACGCAAAATGGAGCTACAAGCTTGTTGGAGCTAAAGGTATTCGCGTCGAGTATTATTCTGAAGACGGATATTTTGTCGGTAGTGACGAAAGCCATTTCACGCTTTACTGCGACAATTATCTTTACGCTGATAATACTTATACGTATGCGATAGCGGCTTCGTATCCGAGTGATACAGATATGCATTTCAGCAGCTGGCAGCAGATGATTTGGAATGCAACGGCAGAGGAATGGCAGCCCAGTAGCATTACAAGATTGCCAGGTGAAAAATTCCTTGTACAGCTTCAGGAAAGTGGCATTCAGATTGCACGCCGTCCCTCCGGCAGTACTGGTGCTTTTGATGAATATGTAACTTCTATTCCGACCGTTGAAAACGACGGGTATGAGTACCAGTATACTATCAGACTTCAGGCGAATTATCTCCCTGCGGTTCCGGACAAGACGCAGCTTGTCTATGACGCAAACGGCGGCGACTTCACGTTCACTACCGCTCCCGACGGATTCACTGTTGGTACTGTTACTGAAAGCGGAGTCACATATAACATAATTAAAAACGAAAACCTGACCGTCAACTCAACATTCCAGGTTCAGCCCGGAACGATTGTTGAAAGGGAAGGATACGAATTCAAGGGTTGGTCTCTCACAAGAAACGGTGATATCTTCCTTTACGGCACTGAAACGGAAAATTACGGCGTCGACAACCTGACGATTCAGAGCAATCCCGACAACGACGGTTCCAATACCCTCTACGCGGTGTGGGAGATTAAGACATACAATGTTGTAGTCAAGAAAGAGATAACTAACTTCCAGATGACCGACGATACGTGGAACCAGCACGGATTCATGTTCTACTATTCCGTGACCAAAGACGGCGATACGCTCGTAGCCGATACGCTTGTCAAAGAAGGCGGCGTTTCGGTCAACGGCTCCGCAAATACCGGCGATACCGATACGGTCATTATTGCAAACGTTCCTTACGGCGCGACGCTTCGCATTTGGGAAGTTCTTCAGGAAGGCGGCGAACAGACCTTATTCCTCACCGACCACGACGCCGATAACAAGATCGAGATCGTCCTCAACGACGAGCTTGCTCTTAAAGACGACGGCAGGACGCTCGCCGCACCGGCAGTTATCACCAACACCGGCGCGCTGGGCACGATCATCGTAAGCAAGACCGTTACCGATAAAAACGGCACCGAATTTGCAAACGAAAAATTCGTGTTCAAGCTCGAACGTCTTACCTCTGCCGACGGCGCAGTCGACGCCACGTTCGCACCCGTGTATTTCACGCTGAAAGATACCGGATCGGTTTCGTTCCAGGTACCTTCCGGCTACTACCAGGTGACCGAGCTCGACGACTGGAGCTGGCGCTACGATGCGCAAGGCGACACCGTAAAGAAATGCACGATAGATCAGGACAATTCAACTGCGCGGGCGGAGTTCACCAACAAGCGCAACGATATGAACTGGCTCAGCGGTGAAAACAGCGCCGACAACACGTTTGTCGTGAGCAACGGGAGGTAAACAGTCATGAAATCCAAAACTTTATTGATCGTTACCGCTTCTGTACTCCTTGCGGCGCTGCTCGCGGGCGGCGTTTACGCCGCGGTCACCTTTATGCACGGCGACACCGACGAGCTGACCAACAGCCTTGTCGCCGACGAAGATCTCACCCCCGAAGTGAGCGAGACGTTTGCAAACAACGTTAAAAGCGACGTCGTCGTCACCGTTCCCAAGACAGATTATTCGGTCTACGTCCGCGCGATGATCGTCGTCAACTGGCAGAAAGTGGACGAAGGCGAGACCTTCATCTACCCCGCGTCTCCTGTCGCAGGTGAAAACGGCGATTACAGTCTCGTGCTCGACGATACCGGCAAATGGTTCAAAAAAGGCGACTTCTATTACTTTACCGAAGCCGTCCCCGGGACCGGCGAAGGGGCTACCGATATTCTTATCGGCGCCTGCACGCAGCTCAAGAATCCGCCCGAAGGGTATTCACTCCATGTCGAAGTCCTCACGCAGACCGTTCAGGCTGCCGGCACTACCGACAGTGGAAATGTTCCTGCGGTCACCAACGCGTGGGGCGTCAGAGTTGACGAAGACGGAAAACTTATAAACGAATAAACGCAGAATTATTGCAAAACGCACCGGTTTTTTTCCGGTGCGTTTTTTGCGCGCGTATAATTTTGCGCTTTTTTCATATAATATCAGCGGTGATAATATGAAAATACAATGGAAAAAGCTGATAATAAGCGTGGCTGTGCCGCTGGCGGTCGGCGGGCTTGCGAGTCTTTTGACGATGGACGGCATGAAAGCGTTCTCTTTGCTTAAACAGCCGCCGCTTTCGCCGCCGGCGTGGCTGTTCCCGGCGGTGTGGTCGATCCTGTACGCGCTTATGGGCGTCGCGTGCTATCTGGTGTGGATCTCGGCGCGCGACGACAACGAGCCGCTGTATGCGTACGGGATACAGCTGTTTATGAATTTCTTCTGGTCCATCCTTTTCTTCGGCGTGGGGAACACGCTCGCCGCGTTCATCTGGCTGGTGCTCCTTTTCGGCGCCGTCGTATGGACGGCGGTGCTGTTCTTCCGCACGCGCCGCGCGGCGGGATGGCTGCTCGTCCCGTATATCCTGTGGATATGCTTTGCGTTATACCTGAATATGGGAGTGTATCTGCTCAACCGCTGAACGCGGTCTGTTATACGACCGGTCCGGATCATTTCGGGCCGGCCGTTTTTTTAATTACCTATTGACATGGTAGGTATTTAGTAGTACAATAAGTAAAAGATAACAATCACGGGAGACTGATAATGATAATTTACGCTGATAACGCCGCCACTACGCCTATGAGCGAAGCGGCGATCCGTGCCATGACGCCTTACTTGCGCGAATGCTGCGGCAACCCTTCCAGTCTGTATGCGCTGGGGCAGGCCGCGCGCGAAGCGCTCGATTCGGCGCGCGAGCGCATAGCGCGGTGCATAAACGCCGAACCGCGGAGCATAATATTCACCTCCGGCGGTTCGGAATCCGATAATCAGGCGATCCTTTCCGCCGCCGCGAACGGAAAAGCAAAGGGCAAGACGCACGTCATAACCACGTCTATAGAACACCACGCCGTGCTCCATACGGCAAAAAAGCTGCAAAAGCAAGGCTTTGACGTGACGTATCTTCCCGTCGGCGAAAACGGGATAGTCGACATAAACGAGCTCGAAAAGGCGATCCGCCCCGACACCTGCCTGGTGAGCGTGATGACCGCAAACAACGAGATAGGCACGATACAGCCGGTCGCGCAGATCGGCGAGCTGTGCAAAGAACGCGGCGTGTGCTTCCACACCGACGCGGTCCAGGCGGTAGGGCATCTGCCCGTTGACGTCGCCGCGCAGAAGATAGATATGCTTTCGGCGTCTGCGCACAAATTCCACGGGCCTAAGGGCGTGGGTTTCCTTTACGCCGCGCGCGGCGTAAAGCTTGTGCCGCTTATCGAAGGCGGCGCTCAGGAACGGAACCTTCGCGCCGGTACCGAAAACGTGGCGGGGATCGCCGCAATGGCAGCAGCGCTGGAAGAAAGCGTCGCCAATATGCATAAAAACGCCAAAAAGCTCACGCGCTTGCGCGACAAGCTCATACGCGGCCTTTCGCTCATCCCGCATTCGGCGCTCAACGGCGACGCCGAAAAAAGGCTGCCTTCTAACGTAAATTTCTGCTTTGAAGGCATAGAGGGCGAATCGCTGCTGCTGCTTCTGGACGACAAAGGCATAAGCGCTTCCTCGGGTTCGGCGTGCACGTCGGGTTCGCTCGACCCCAGCCATGTGCTGCTCGCGATAGGAAGGCCGCACGCCGTGGCGCACGGCTCGCTCCGGTTATCGCTGGGAGAAGACGCCAACGACGAAGAGGTCGAATACATCATCTCCGCGGTGAGCGAAGTCGTGGCTTATCTGCGCGGTTTTTCACCGGTATGGCGCGACCTGAATTCCGGCAAAGGAAAATTCATTTTGTGAGGTAAAAGAAAATGGCATTATACAGCGAAAAAGTAATGGATCATTTCCGTAATCCGCGCAATGTCGGCGTTATAGAAGACGCCGACGGCGTAGGCGAAGTCGGCAACGCCAAGTGCGGCGATATTATGAAGATGTATCTGAAAATAGAAGACGGGATCATCACTGACGCCAAGTTCGAAACGTTCGGCTGCGGCAGCGCGATCGCCTCCAGCTCCATGGCGACCGAGCTGATAAAAGGGCGCCCGGTATCGGAGGCGCTTCAGCTCACCAACAAAGCCGTGGCGGAAGCGCTCGACGGCCTGCCCGCGCACAAGATACACTGTTCGGTGCTCGCCGAAGAGGCGATAAAGAACGCGCTGGACGATTATTACGCAAGGCATCCCGATATCGCAAGGGAAGAATGAACTTATAAAAGGAACGGATCAAGCCCGTTCCTTTTTGCGTTATTTTGCAAGAAAAGCGGAATAAATATGCAAAAAATGTCAAAAATGATATTGACATATCGCGCGCGCTATGATATTATAACTTACAACAGAATAACCGCATCAGGGTAGAGGCGCGCTCCCGAATAGTATCTGTCTCCGTTAAAGGCCGGCGTCGGCCGCCGGGGACGGAAAAAGGCGTGGGCGCCGAAAGCGGGCGCAGGCGCAGGCGTTTTGCTTGGTCTGGCGGAAAATATCCGTCCGACTGTCGTTTTTATTACGGAGAGCTATCGGAAGCGATCGCGGCGTCACTTTGCGCCGTTTGCGTTTTTCGTGTAGTTTTTTCCGCGAAAAGCGCGTTTTTTGTTTTACATATCGCCAAAAAGCGGCGGTCTTTTACCCCAAGCGCGCCCGAAAGAGAGAAAGGAAAAAGTTATGAAAAAGACAATATTCAAAGGAGCCGCCACAGCGCTCGTCACACCGTTCAAAGACGGCGCCGTGGACACCGCCGCGTTCGGCAATATCATCGAAGAACAAATAGTATCCGGCATAGACGCGCTCGTGATCTGCGGCACGTCCGGCGAAGCTTCCACGCTCGACGACGACGAGCATATCGGCGCAATAGAATTCGCCGTAAAAACGGTGAACGGCCGCGTGCCGGTGATCGCCGGCACCGGGAGCAACGACACCCGCCACGGACTCAACCTTTCCAAACGCGCGGAAGCCGCGGGGGCGGACGCGCTGCTCGTCTGCACGCCGTATTACAACAAGACTTCGCAAAACGGGCTCAAGACCATGTACGCCCTGTTCGCCGATTCGGTGGATATCCCCATAATAATGTATAACGTGCCTTCGCGCACGGGGCTCAATATCGAACCGCAGACCTACGCGTACCTTGCGGATCACCCCAATATCTGCGCCATCAAGGAAGCCAACTGCAACTTTTCAAAGATAGCCGAAACGTTTGCGCTCGTTGGAGACAAGCTCGATATCTATTCGGGCAACGACGACCAGACAGTGCCTATCCTTTCGCTGGGCGGCAAGGGCGTCATATCGGTGCTTTCCAACGTGCTCCCGGCCGAAACTTCAAAGATGTGCCGCCTGTATTTTGAAGGCGACGTGTCTCAAAGCGCAGCGATGCAGCTCAAATACGTGCCGCTTATCTCGGCGCTGTTTTCGGACGTCAACCCCATTCCGGTCAAAGAGGCGATGTTTCTGCTGGGCAAATGCACGCCCGAACTACGCCTGCCGCTCGTGCGTATGTCGGCGGAAAAAGCCGCGGTACTCCGCGCCGAGCTCGTAAAAGCCGGGCTTGACGTAAAAAACTGAAAAAAGGGAATATATAAAATGAAAATAATCGTAAACGGCGCCTGCGGCAGAATGGGCGCCGAGCTGATAAAGCAAATAGATTCGTCGGATACGCACGAACTCGTCTGCGGCGCCGATATCCGCGCCGACGGTACCGATGCGCGCATTGTCAAAGAACTGCCGCAAAGCGCGTGCGCCGACGTGATCATCGATTTTTCGCACCATTCGTGCGTCGGTGAACTGCTCGGCTACGCCGAAAAAAACGCGATCCCGGCGGTCATAGCGACCACCGGACACACCGAGGAAGAAAAGGCACGCATAATTTCCGCCGCCAAGCGCATACCCGTGTTCTATTCGGCTAATATGTCGTTAGGCATAGCGGTGCTTTCGGATTTCGCACGCCGCGCCGCCGAACTGTTCCCGGACGCGGAAATCGAGATAGTAGAGACCCACCACGACCGCAAGCTCGATTCGCCGAGCGGCACCGCGCTGCTTCTGGCGGAACGGATAAAAGAAGTCCGCCCCAAAGCCGCGTTCGTCTGCGGCAGGAGCGGTCAGGGAAAACGGAGCTTCGACGAGATCGGGATCCATTCGCTGCGGCTGGGCAACGTCGTCGGCGAGCACACCGTCATACTCGATAACGGTCAAGAAACCATAACGCTCACGCACAAGGCGCAGAGCCGTTCGCTTTTCGCCTCCGGCGCACTGAAAGCGGCGGAATTTTTGGCAAAGCGCGAACGCGGGCTTTACGATATGCGCTCGCTCGTGGAATGAGGAAAACAAAATGAAAATATATTTTACCAAAATGCACGGCTGCGGCAACGATTATGTCTATGTGAACTGCTTTGAAAAAGAGCCCGAAGATCCCGAGGAAATAGCTATAGCGGTGTCGCCAAGACATTTTTCGGTCGGCTCGGACGGGCTCATACTCGTGTGCCGGTCGGATATCGCCGACGCTAAAATGCGTATGTTCAACGCCGACGGCAGCGAAGGCAGGATGTGCGGCAACGGCATACGCTGCGTTGGCAAATTCGTCTACGACAACGGGCTTTGCAAAAAGACCGAACTCGATATCGAAACGCTTTCGGGCGTCAAGCATCTTTCCTTAAAGCTCGACGAAAAAGGCGAAGTCGAACTTGTCACCGTTGATATGGGCAGGGCGGAGATAATACAAAAAGGGCTTGCCGTGAACGTGCAGGGCGCGGATTACACCATGACCCGCGTTTCGGTGGGCAACCCCCACGCCGTGACTTTTATCGAAGACGTAAAGGGACTCGATCTGGAAAAGATCGGCCCGCTGTTTGAAAACAACCAGGCGTTCGGCGAACGCGTCAATACCGAATTCGTGCGCGTGATAGACCAAAACACGCTGGAAATGCGCGTGTGGGAACGCGGCAGCGGCGAAACGTTCGCCTGCGGCACCGGCGCCTGCGCCACCGTCGCCGCCGCTATCGCCAACGGATACTGCCGATTCGGCGAACCCGTCACGGTAAAGCTGCTCGGCGGCGATCTGACGATCACTGTGGACGGGGACATGAACGTGCTTATGACCGGCGAAGCCGTAAAGGCGTATGAAGGAGTTTTTGAATATGAACGTTAAAGTCAACGCCAATTATCTTAACTTAAAAAAGAACTACCTTTTTTCCGAAATAGCGCGGCGCGTGGCGGAATATTCTTCCGCCAATCCGCAAAAGCGCATCGTCCGCCTGGGCATCGGCGACGTCACCCTGCCGCTCACGCCCTCGGTCACCGGCGCGATGGCACAGGCCGTGGCGGAAATGGGCAAAAAAGAGACTTTTCAGGGCTATCCGCCCTCCTACGGCTACGATTTTCTGCTTAAAGCGATTTCCGCGCACTACGCGTCCTACGGCGCAGATATCGGCACCGACGAGATATTCGTTTCGGACGGCGCCAAGAGCGACGCCGGAAATATAACCGATATTTTCGGCTCCAACCCCGTGCTCATAACAGATCCGGTCTACCCGGTCTATTTCGACAGCAACGTCATGGCGGGCAACGCGGTGACGTTTATTCCGGCGAACCGCCGGAACGGCTTTCTTCCTCCGCCGCCCTCCGAAAAGATAAACGGCGCGCTCATCTATCTCTGTTCGCCCAACAACCCCACCGGCGCGGTCTACGACAAAGCGGGACTTAAAGCGTGGGTGGATTACGCAAACGATACCGGCTCGCTCATTATTTACGATTCGGCTTACGAAGCGTACATAAAAGGCGATCTGCCGCATACTATCTATCAGATAGAAGGCGCGCGCGGCTGCGCCGTGGAAATATGCAGCTTTTCCAAGACCGCCGGCTTCACCGGCGTGAGATGTTCGTGGACGGTCGTCCCCCGCACGCTCGTTTCGGGCGGCGTGAATATCGCCGGCCTTTGGGCGCGCCGTCAGGCGACCAAGTTCAACGGCGTGCCGTATATCGTCCAGCGCGGCGCTGAAGCGGCGCTTTCGGAGCGCGGCTACGCCGAATGCATGGACCTTGTGGGCTATTATATGGAAAACGCCCGAGTCATATCCGAACTGCTCACGCGTAAGGGGATATATTTCACCGGCGGCGAATGCGCGCCGTATATATGGATGCAGTGCCCGGGCGGACTTTCATCGTGGGAATTTTTCGATATGCTGCTTGAAAAAGCGCAGGTCGTCGGCACTCCCGGCGCGGGATTCGGCGCCAACGGCGAAGGATATTTCCGCCTGACCGCGTTCGGCACGCGCGAAGACACCTACGAAGCCGTGCGCCGGCTCGAGACCGTGATCTGAAAGGAAGACATATATGCGTGAACTGCTGTACGATAATTTAACGGTCGGCGAAAACGGGCATCTGTATTTTGCCGGCGCCGACACCGTCGAACTCGCGCGCGAATTCGGCACGCCCGCGTTCGTTATGGACGAAGACCGCATACGCGCGCACTGCCGCGAATACGTGCGTGCCATGCGCGAATACCTGCCCGCGTTCTCGCGCCCGATGTTCGCTTCCAAAGCGCTCAGCTTTAAAGAAATATACCGTATCGTCGGTTCCGAGGGCATGGGCACCGACATAGTTTCGCCGGGCGAACTCTACACCGCGCACGCCGCCGGGTTCGACCTTTCGAACGCGGTGTTCCACGGCAACAACAAGACCGATCCCGATATCGCGTACGCCGTAAAATGCGGCATAGGCTTTTTTGCGGCGGATAACGCCGAAGAGCTTTACGCTATCGATTCGGCGGCGGCAAAAGCGGGCGTAAAACAAAAGATACTCCTTCGCGTCGCGCCGGGTATAGATCCGCACACGCACAAAAAAATAAGCACCGGCGGCGTGGATTCCAAATTCGGCTCGGGGATCGCCACCGGCGACGCCGAAAACGTCACGCGTCTGGCGCTTTCGCTTGCAAACGTGGAGCTTTGCGGTTTCCATTGCCATATCGGTTCGCAGCTTTTCGATATAACGCCGTTCATCGACGCCGTGGATATTATGACTTCGTTCATCGCCCGCGTAAAACAGGTCCTGGGCTACGAAGCGGGCATACTCAACCTGGGCGGCGGCATAGGCGTCAGATACGTAAAGGAAGACCCGTTCATTTCGGTGACCGAAAGCGTAAAGAAGATCTCTTCCGCGCTGTTTGCCGACTGCGCCGCAAAGGGGATCCGCCCGCCCGCCGTGATGCTCGAGCCCGGGCGCAGCATAGTCGCCGATTCGGGTATAACGCTTTACACCGTCGGCTCGATCAAAGAGATAAAGGGCGTAAAGAATTACGTTTCGGTCGACGGCGGAATGACCGACAATCCGCGCTACACGCTCTATCAGGCGGCGTACACCGTTATGAACGCTTCAAAAGCTGACCGCGAGCCCGATCTCGCCTGCACGCTCTGCGGGCGCTGCTGCGAAAGCGGCGACATACTGCAGGAAAACGTCCGCATCCCGCGCCCCGCGCGCGGCGATACAGTCGCTGTGCTGACCACCGGCGCGTACAATTATTCAATGGCTTCCAACTACAACCGCATACCGCGCCCGCCCGTGGTGCTTTTAAGCGGCGGCAGGACGCGCGTCGCGGTCCGCCGCGAGACGTACGAAGACCTTGTAAAGTGCGACGAATAAATTGCGATGAAAAAACGCTCTGCTTTTTGCAGAGCGTTTTATTCTGTTTTTCGCTTAGATGTTGTTGATTATTTCCGCGCGCTGAGCGTCGTATTCTTCTTTGGTAATGATCCCGAATTCGAGCTTTGCGGAAAGCGCGGCGAGTTTAGCTTCGGGCGAATCGGGGTCGTTGGAAGGGACGTAGTCCGCCGCCTGAACGGGAGCGTAGTATCTCGCGCCGCCGTTTGCCGGGGGAACGCGGTTCTTTATGGCGTGTGTGAGCACCGCGCATCCGATGAACAGATACGTGATGAAGAACAGGAAATCAGCCGCCAGCGGGAATATAAAATGCTTGAAAAAGTCCCAGCCGAGTTCGAACAGCCTCGTGGCGATGACTTCGTATACAGGCATACCGAGCGCAAAGATGATCCCAAACGCGCCGGCAATGATCGCGAACGTCTTTATCCTGAATCCGCTCAGCGAGCTGATGACCGCAAGGCCGAACAGTATCGCAAGGAATATGAGCGAAATGAACATCACCAGATAAAACGTTATCGAAAGATCCATTCCGTTCACAATGTAAGCTATAAAGTTAGGTAAAAATGAAAGCGCGGTGAGTATAAACGAAATGGTGGCGAGCACGGCGGAGCTTTTGCGTCCGCTCAGCGATATGATAAAGAATACCGCCGCAAGCACCACAAGGATCGCGGTGGCGAGCGCGTAAGCGCTGAGTCTGAAAACGACTTCATCGTAACCGTTGATGAGGCACGAGCACACGAACATCGCCACGGCGCAGAGTATGGCGAAGAACGAAAGCGTGTATATCGCGCCCTTGGACTTTACCGAATAATTGCCGCCGTTCATTTTTGTTCCTCCGCACGCAGTTTAGCAAGCGCAACGTCGTATTCTTCGTCGGTTATAATGCCCTGGTTGCAAAGCGCCTGAAGCTTGGCGAGACGCTGCTGGAATTCCACGCTGTGGGCGGGAGCCTGGGGCTGAGGTTCGCCTGCCGCGGGGGCTTCCGCTGCGGCGGGAACGCAGTAACCGGCGGCGGTGTTGCGCGCGATCTCGGTCGCCTTGCAGATGAGTTCGCCGACGCCGTAGATGAACCACGAGCTGATCCATGCGAAAACGGGGCCCGCGATAAGGATGGGAAGCGCGTACGGAAGCACGTCGCTTACTCTCCATGCGGTGGCGATGAGGACGATGCCCGCCGCGACGCATCCGACTGCAATAAGGATGAACATAATGATCGCTAAAACTTTGATCTTTTTGCCTATGTTGCTGTACATAATAATTCCTCCTGTTTGTATTGTTATAATAATAATACAACAAAAACGGCCGCATTTCAACCTTTTTTTCGCCGTATTTACAAAAAAGTACAAGTTTTTTCGTATTCAAACGCCTTTTTCTGTTGCATTCGGCCGCCGGGCGTGTTATATTAATAGCATAAAAATCAAAACAGGCGGATCCGATATGCAGAAATACGACGAAAATCTCATTACCGCCGCGCGCGAGCTGGTGCGCGGCGTGCCGCATCTCATAGCCAACCTCGCCAACGTCGCGGCGCTCATATACAACGAAACCGAAAATATCAACTGGGCGGGGTTTTACCTTTTGAAAGGCGAAACGCTGGTGCTGGGCCCGTTCCAGGGCAAGCCCGCCTGCATAGAGATCCCGATCAGCCGCGGTGTGTGCGGCGCCGCCGCGCGCGAAGACCGCGTTATGTCAGTGAACGACGTGCATTCGTTCCCCGGGCATATCGCCTGCGATCCCGATTCGCGGTCCGAGCTCGTCATTCCGCTGCATAAGGACGGCAAAGTGTTCGGCGTGCTGGACATAGACAGCCCCGTAAAGGACAGGTTCACCGACGAAGACTCACGCGCTTTTTCGGCGCTTGCCGCCGTGATTGAAGAGATATTGTAGCTGTTTGTGCATTTCAACCGAAAAAACCGCCCGGCGGGCGGGAATATTGTATTTGCTATTTTGCGCGCGGCGTGCTATAATATATATAAAGCAAAAAACTAACGGAGGCGCTCTTTATGAAAATATTGCGCGATATGAATTTCCCCGCCGAAAGAGCGCTTTACGGCGCAAAGGACGTAAAGCTTATAAACTGCTCGTTCGCGGGTGAGGAAGACGGCGAATCGGCGCTCAAGGAATCGCACGGGGTAACGCTTGAAGACTGCTTCATGGACCTGCGGTATCCGCTCTGGCACGATACGGACGTGGTGATCAAAAACGTGGAAATGACCGAAAAGTGCCGCGCCGCGCTGTGGTACACGCGGGGAATAAGTATAAGTGCAAGCAAGCTGCACGGAATAAAGGCGCTGCGCGAATGCGCGGATATAATTATCGAAGATACCGATATCGTTTCGCCCGAATTCGGCTGGAAATGCCGCGGCGTGGATATGAAAAACTGCGCCCTGCAAAGCGAATATCTTTTTCTTATGTCTTCGGATATCGTCTGGAAGGACGTGACTTTCAAGGGCAAGTATTCGTTCCAGTACACGCAGAACGTGCGCATAGAAAACAGCGTGCTCGACACCAAGGACGCGTTCTGGCACGCAAAGAACGTTTACGTCAGAAACTGCACCGTCAAGGGCGAATATCTCGCGTGGTATTCCGAAAACGTAACGTTCGAAAACTGTCTTATCACCGGCACTCAGCCGTTCTGCTGCTGCACGGGGCTCAAACTCATAAACTGCCGCACCGAAGGCTGCGACCTTTCGTTTGAATATTCCGACGTCGAAGCCGATATAGAAGGCGATATACTTTCGGTCAAGAATCCCAGAAGCGGGTATATCAACGCCGATACCATAGGTGAAGTCATACTCACCGACGACAGCGTTTATCCGTGCGAATGCAGGATCGTCCGATCGTCTGACAATAAATGAAAACGCACAATAAAGACCGTGCCGCGCGGTAAAGCGCGGCACGGTCTTTCCGTCTGTCAGCGCCTCCCGGCGACTGATCTGTCCGCTGCCGCGGTCAAAGACGGAAGCACTAAGAGTATGAGCAATATAGAGGCAAGCGCCCCCAGCGAAAGCGTTCGGCAGACCTGCGCGGTCATGGCCTGAGAAAACGACCCGAGCACCGCAAGGACGACCACCAAAACGCTTCCCGAAGTCAGTACCGTGTGCGCCGATCGCGAATACGCCGTTTTCAGAGCGCCGCGTATATCCTCCGTCCGGCGTTGTTCGCGGTAATGGGTGCAGAATATTATCCCGTAATCTATCGTAGCGCCCATAAGTATGCTTTGCACTATCAAAAGCGCCATAAAATACATCGATCCGCCGGTCAGCCCTATTACCGCCGCGGTAAAGAACACGGCGCTTTCCACCGTTATCGTGAGCAGGATCGGTAAAGCGATCCCTCTGAACGTCAGGAATATCACCAGGAACACCGCCGCGGCGGTCAAAAGCGATATTTTCAGGTATTCCGAACCAAACGTTTCAGACATTTCTTCGGCCATTGCGGATTCGCCCGTCAGCATATATTCGCCTTCGAAATACTTTTCACAAAGCGAACGGAGTTCCTGTATGAATGCCGAAGTAGCGTCGGATTCGGCGGGCAGCTGCGCGGATATGATTATACGCGAATGCTCGTTCCCTTTCAGCATACGTACCGCGGATCCTATCTGAGTCTTCAACTTTTTTGCCTGTTCGCGCATCCCGGGGGAAGCGGCTTCGCCGTTTTCCGTCGCATCGGCAAGCGCGGTCGCGAATTCGTCCGCGGTCATAGTGTCGGTCTGCTTTAAGGCGTAAATACCTGCCGCAAGCGTTTCGGGCAATTGCACGCCGAACATACCTGCGAACATTTCACGCATCTCTTCCGCGCTTTTTTTTACGCCTAAAAAAGATTCGTATGCGTTTATCTGTGTCACGCAGGGATTTGCGGAAAGCTCGCGTATCATTTCGGCGGCTTTTGCGGAATCGCGGTTTTCATATATGATCACTGTGTCGTTGCTTTTGGGAAAAACGTTTTCAAGCTTATCGGGCGCTTTGTCGGTGTATTCAACTCCGGTGCCGAGCTGCAGCGTGAAAGACGCGATCAAAAATACCGCAAAAACAAACGGCATCGCTTTTCTCGCCTTGTAGCTGAACGATGCGAGCGCTTGCGTACGTATGCTCGGAGCGGCCTTTGCGGCCTTTTTAAGCGTGTTGTCAAACGCCGCGGTGAGCGTCGGCAGTACCGTGAAAACACATACCATACTTATAAACACGCCCTTTGCCAAAGCTATCCCCAGCTCGGGACCGAGCTTGAACGAAAACAGCGTCAGCGCCAAAAGCCCGAACACCGTTGTCAGCGAGCTGGATATTATCTGCCCCGCCGCTCCCGTGATTGTTTTTCGCATGGCTTCGGATATTTCGCTGCGCTTGCGTTCGCTCCGGTAACGGTCTATGAACATAATGGAATAATCCATGGAAAGCACGAGCTGTATCACCGGCGCCACCGAAACCGTCATCTGCGAAGTGGACGGCAGCAGTGCGTTCGTCCCGGCGTTTATAAGAATGGCAAGTCCGGTGGAAACAAGTATCAACACCGGATCGAGCCACGATTTGCTCATTATTATGAGTATCACTGCCGCCATCGCCACCGCCGACGGTATGAGCCACGGCGGGAGATCGGTCGCACGGGCGCCGTCGCTTTGAAATACGGGATCACGGTCTGTGAATCTTGCGTTCACCTCTGCCTCTATACTCTTCGCCTCGCCGCTGTCGTATCCGTATCTGCTCTTCAGTATAAAAAGCAGTTTTCCGTTCCTGTTGAAACGGTCGCTTTGCGGATCGTATTCCACCGAATCCACATAGGGTATGGCGGCAAGCTCCGAATAAAGCTCTTGTGCCAGCCCCGGCCCCTTATCTTCGAACGCTACGCGGAAAGCGGACGACTGAATATCTTTAGGGAATTCGTTTTCGTTTACCGTCAGCCCGCGCCTGACTTCGGAATCTTCCGGCAGATATTTGGCAAGATCAGTCTCGGCTTTCAGCGAAAAGGCGAAAAAAGTGCATACCAGCGCGGCCGCGATAGTCGCGGCGAACGCCACCCAACGGGATCTGACGAGCGTGCGTGCGATTTTTTCCATATTTTCTGCCTCCTGTGTTGACTTTTTGCTGTGATCTCATTATAATATACATGTGTCGTTTATGCAACCGACAGCTTTTTATTAAATGTGTGTTAATCGACATTACGTTCGATTGTGTGCGAATAAATACAAGAAAAGAGGAAAAATGTTATGGAAAAAAGGACCGATCGCCGTATAGCGATGACAAAACGCCTGCTTAAAGAATCGCTGACAGAACTGCTGAAGCAAAAGGATATTTATCACATTTCCATCAGGGAACTGTGCGCCGGCGCCGACGTGAACCGGACTACGTTTTACAAGCATTACGGCAGTCAGTTCGATCTGCTTGCGGATATGGAAAACGACCTGCTCGGCTTTATCAAAAATACCATAGAAGCCCACGAATCCCGACCGGATCACATAATCCGCGACGTATGCAGATATCTCGAAAACGATCTTGAATTCACGCGCCTTATCATAAATAACAATATTGATCCGGCATTCCCGCAGAAACTGTTTTCGCTCGCCCCGCTCAAGGACGTGGTTTTCAGAAAATGCGAAAACAAAAGACTCGGCGAGACCGAGTCTGAATATTTGTATAACTTTATAATTTACGGTTCGTACCGTACTATATGCGTATGGCTCAATAAAGACCGCCGCGAATCGCCGGATAAGCTCGCAGAGCTCATTATTCAGCGTTCAAGCTTCTGAGCCGTATATCAAAAACACTTTTTGTTCCTGCAGCTGCGGCATTGCTCTATATTGCCGCAGCGGTAGCACAGCTCGTTTTCGCACACGCCGCTTTCGGAAAACAGGTCGATCACGTTCTGCACGGTGGTCGCGGCGATGTTGGCGAGCGCTTCTTCCGTAAGAAACGCCTGATGCGACGTGACTATCACGTTGGGCATCGATATCAGCCGCGCCAGCGTGTCGTCGTCCATGATATGGCCGGAATTGTCGTTGAAGAAAATGTCCGCCTCTTCTTCGTAAACGTCAAGGCAGGCGGCGCCCACCTTGCGCTCTTTTATGCCGTCTATCAGCGCTTCGGTGTCTATAAGCTTCCCGCGCGAGGTGTTGAGTATGACCACGCCTTTTTTCATTTTGGCTATGGCGGCGCGGTCTATCATATGCGCGGTCTCGTCGGTCAGCGGGCAGTGGAGCGAAATCACGTCGGCGGTCCGCAGCAGATCGTCAAGCGGCATATATTCGAGTCCGCTTTCGGCGGAAGGGAATTTGTCATACGCTATCACGCGCATTCCGAACCCGCGGCAGATACCGGCGAATATCTTGCCTATTTTGCCCGTGCCGATGACGCCGGCGGTCTTGCCGTGAAGGTCGAAACCCACAAGCCCCGCGAGCGAAAAATTAAAATCGCGCGTGCGGATATACGCTTTGTGTATACGGCGTATCGAGGTGAGCAGCAGCGCCATGGCGTGTTCCGCCACCGCGTAAGGCGAATAAGCCGGGACGTGTACCACGTGCAGCTTGCCGTAAGCGTGCTTTACGTCCACGTTGTTGTAGCCGGCGCAGCGCAGCGCCACGGCTTTTACCCCCAGCGAATGCAGCACGTCTATGACTTCGGCGTTCACGTCGTCGTTGACGAACACGCACACCGCGTCGCACCCGGCGGCAAGCGACGCCGTATCGGCGTTCAGCTTAAAATCGTAAAAGCTTATTTCAATGCCTTTTTCTTCGCACAGCGACTTGAACGCGGGCGTCTCGTACGGCTTGGCGTCATAAAACGCAATTTTCATTTTTACCTCCTTGTAAAAAACGCGCGCTTTCCGCATCTGTTTGCGGAAAGCGCTTTTGTTTTCAATACAGAAAACCTAATCTGTACAGCATTTCCGCGGTCAGCACACCGCCGCCGGCGGCGCCGCGAAGCGTGTTATGCGAAAGGCATACGAACTTGTAATCGAACACACTGTCTTCGCGCAGCCTGCCCAGCGTTATGCCCATGCCGCCGTAGATATCGCGGTCGAGCTTTGTCTGCGGGCGGTCGTTTTCTTCGAAATAAGTCAAAAACCGCTCGGGCGCGTGAGGAAGCTCCAGCTCCTGCGGCAGCCCGCGGAACGAGCGCCATTTTTCGAGTATTTCTTCTTTTGAGGGTTTGTTTTTGAACTTGACGGAAACGGTGGCGAGATGTCCGTCCGAAACCGGCACGCGTATGCACTGCGCCGAAATCACGGGCTCGGAAGCGTATTCTATTTTGTCTCCGTTTATTCTGCCCCATACCTTGAGCGGCTCTTTTTCGGATTTTTCTTCTTCGCCGCCTATATAGGGGATGACGTTATCGATTATCTCGGGGAAAGTGTCGAACACCCTGCCCGCGCCGGATATCGCCTGAAAAGTCGTCACGGTGACGAACTGCGGCTCGAATTCCAGAAGCGGGGTGAGCGCCGGTACGTAGGACTGGATAGAGCAGTTGGGCTTTACCGCGATAAATCCCTTTTGCGTACCCAGCCGCTTTTTCTGAACGGCTATGATATCCGCGTGCGCGGAGTTGATCTCGGGTATGAACATGGGAACGTCGGGAGTGTGGCGGTTTGCCGAATTGTTGGAGACCACCGGGATCTCGGCTTTGGCGTACGCTTCCTCCAGCGCGCGGATCTGATCCTTGGGCATATCCACCGCGCAGAACACGAAATCGCAGTTTTTCTTTGCGCTATCAATGTCGGCGCCGTCGTAAACGGGCATATCGAGCACTTCCGCGGGGCAGGGGATCTTCAGCTTCCATCTGCCTTTTACGGCCTCGCCGTACGTCTTGCCGGCGGACGACGCGGACGCGGCGAGATAAGATATTTTAAAATAAGGGTGGTCTTTGAGCAGAGTTATAAAGCGCTGACCGACCATTCCGGTGGCGCCGATTATTCCTGCGCGCAGTTGTTTCATATCGTTATACCTCCGTCAGATGAGAGCTGTGTATATCCCGGGAGAGGAGCCTTCGATCACAGTGGCTCCGCAGCATTTGTTGTAAAAATCCACCGAACCGGCGCTTCCTATGATGGCGTAGCCGTAGCCTTCGTCGCGCAGCGCCTCCAGGCAGCGCAGAAGCAGCGCTCTGCCTATGCCCAGCTTGCGCTTCGTCTCGTCCACGCCCGTGGGGCCGAAATACGCCCTGCAGGTGCAGTCATAGGCGGCAAAACCGAGTATCTGTTTGGTCGCGGCGTCGATCGCTATGAAGCACGAAACCGGGAACCTGGTGAACGCGGTGTCGGTCTCGTTGGCCCATCCTTCGCCGAAATGCGAAGCGATAAAGTCGTGGACTTTGTATTTGTTCGGGGTCATGGGGCGTATTATCTTAACGCCTTTTTCTTCCAGATCTTTGTAGATCTGCGTGTTGTCTTTAAGTTCGTAAAGTTTTACAAGCATATCCGGCATGGCGTTTACCTCTCTTCGAAGCGGAATCTGAAATTCCATTGTTTAAGCAGATACAAAGCGATGGCGGTGTGGGTCACGGGGAAGGGATGCACGCGGTCGGGCGAAAAGCTCAAGGTGTATCTCGAACGGCACAAACGGTCGAGCTCGTCCTGCAGCGAAATAAACTGCGCGCCGGTCTCGCGCGCGATCTTTTCGCATACCGCGGCGCGCGCCATGATCTGTTTCATAAAGGGTTCTTCGCGGTCAAGTTCAAGAAAGAACGGGGCAATGATCGTAAGCCCTTTCAGGTTCTTCGCCGACCATCCGGCGATGTGCCGCAGATTGTCTTCGTATTCGTCTATACCCACCGCCATATCTTTGTCCATCCAGCGGTCGTACTGACGCCAGACGTCGTTGACGCCGATAAGCAGCGTGGCGTAGTCGGGCTTCACGGCTTCGCAATCGCTTATCCATCTGTTGCGGACGTTGCGCGAAGTCTCGCCGCTTATGCCGGCGTTGACGAATTTGATCTCTTTTTCAGGATATTCCGCGGTGACGATCTCGTGCAGGCGTTTCACGTAGCTTTCGCCGAGCGAATCTTTGTAGCTGCCGTAAGGCCGCGCTCTGCCGCAGTCGGTCACCGAATCGCCGGAACACAGTATGACAGAACCGTTTTCTATATTTTGAAGATCCATTTTGCCCTCCGTTTATGCGCAGACCAACCTTTTCAGGTTGGTCCGTGCGGTCTTGTTAGTTTTATTTACGGGATCATTCTTCCGATTGCTCTTCGCTTTCGGCGCCGGATTTTTCGGTCTCGGAATTTTCGGCGGGAGTTTCGTCGGCGAACTTGACGCTCGCTTTGGTGTAGTGATCCGAAACGACTTTAGCGTCGGTGATATTGTTGCCGGTGAGGTTGAGACTGGTCAGTCCGTCGACCTTGAAATAGGTGTTGACGCCTTCTATGGTGTCGTTGGTGAGCAGGTTGCCCGAAAAATCGGCGGTGGTGACCGCGTTCAGCGGAGGCAGTTCGTTTTCGCCGTCGACGACTTTGATATCGGTGGCGGGGAGTTCGGCTATGAGGTTGCCGGAAAGCTTGACCGAAGTGAGCGTTTTGAGTGAAAGCAGCGCTTCAAAGGTCGCGAGTTTGTTGTTGGAAAGGTCGACGGTGATCACGCTCTCGAGATTTTTTACGCCGCTGATATCGGCGATCTCGTTATTGCTCAAGTTCAGCGTGGTCAGCGCTTTGAGACCGGAAAACTCGGCTTTGGTCAGCTTGTTGTCGGAAAGGTTGATGCTCGTTACTTTTTCGAGCCCCGCGACTGCGGGAAGAGAAGCGATATCGTTGCCGCTTGCGTTGAACGAAGTCAGCGCCTTGAGCCCGTTGAGATCGGGCAGAGCGGTCAGCTTGTTTTCGGAAACATTCACGGAGGCGAGCTTTTCGAGCGTGCCGAACGCTTTGATCTCGGATATCTCGCAGCCGGAAGCGTTGAGCGATTCGAGAGAAACGAGCGAGGAAAGATCGGGAAGCGAAGCGACCTTGGAACCGGTGAGCGTAAGAGTCGTGAGCTTGTCAAGTCCGACGATGCCGTTCACGTCGGTAATTTCGGATTCGCTTATATCGAGCGTTTCGAGCGCTTTGAGCGCGGAAAGACCGGGAAGCGAAGTCGTTTTGGCGCCGGAAAGCGTGAGCGATTTGAGAGAAGCGAGCGTGCCGAGCGCTTCTATGTCTTCAAGTTCGTTGCCGCCGGCGGCGATAGTTTCGATCTTGGCGTGGTCCTTGAGCGGGCTCAGAGATTTGATCTTGTTGTCGGTGAGCGAAACGACCTTGAGCTCGTTCAGCCCCGAAAGCGCCGA
The DNA here is from genome assembly GCA_017429165.1 of Clostridia bacterium. Lineage (GTDB taxonomy): Bacteria > Bacillota > Clostridia > Oscillospirales > CAG-382 > UBA1206. The sequence goes on along the minus strand of JAFRPL010000017.1, from coordinate 29,778 downwards.
TATGTCGGTCACCTTGTTGGAATCCAGCGCCACGACCTCGAGCTTTTCGCAGGAGGCGAGTCCGGATATGTCTTCGATGGAGTTGTCGGCGGCTATCATGGTCTTGAGCGTGGCGGAGCCGGCGGGGATCGCGCTCACGTTGGTTTGAGAAACGTCAAGGTATTCGAGCGCGGGGAACCGGTCGAGCCCTTCGAGCGATTTGAGCGAAGAATTCGCCAGCGAGAGATAACGCAGTTCCTTGAGTTCTGCGACGGCGGTGAGATCGCTGATCTTCTTAAGCGAAAGCGCGCTGATTATATCGGCGGTGTTCCAGCCGAGCTGAGAGCCGCCGGACTGGTAATAGTAGATATAGCTTGCGTAAGAGATGTCGTACGAGATCTGAGAGATATCGTAGCTGTCGAGCACCGAAAGGATCTTGAGATTGCGGAACGCGGCGTAGTCTTCGGCATACTGGGGAACGATGTTGAAGAGCACGATATAGTTGTCTTCGGTGTACGGCGCGGAAGATTCCTCGGCGCTTTCATCGGCCGAAGTATCGGCGGATACTTCTTCCGCCTCTTCTTCCTCTTCCTCGTCGGCCTGAGCGAGCATCGCTTCGGCGTAGGTCTCGTCGCCCAGGATGAGGTACGAATAACCGGTTATGCCGTTTGTCTGATCATAAGCCGAAAAAGAAAGGCGGCAGTACTGGTATTTATCCAGCATATCCTGCGAAAGGCCGCGCACGCTCACGCCCAGCTTGTCGGCAAGGGCGGCGGCGAAATCCTGGTCCTTAAGCAGGTCCGTTTTGCTTAAATAGGATTTTAAGAACACCCCGAGTATAAGTCCCGCGACGATAACGCATATGATTATTGTCGCGATGAGCGTCCTTTTGAGCTGTTTCTTTGTGAACTGTGCCATTTTTATGAATTCCTCCGGATATTATATACTGAGTTCCTATAATAATATCATAAACGCGCGCAAAAAGCAACAAAAAATTGAAATTTGTGCCGCATGCGCTTTATTTTTGTTCTTCCTGCAGCTTGTACGAAAGTATTTTCGTCAAAAAGTCGATATTTGCGCGGTAAAACGCGTCTTCGCCTTCTTCGGTGCGCGGATCGGCGGCGCAGATATACAGTTCTTTGCCGAACTTGCTGAAGTATTGCTTTTCGTCGAACCATTTCAGGTTTTTGAGCTGCACGCCGTATCCGTCCTCGCAGCCCAGCCGTTCGGCGTAATCGCCGATCAGCCCGGCAAGCGGGCGCAGTATGCCGCTTTCCTTCAGCTTGGCGTAGTATTCGGCGTTGGCTATGAATATGACTTCGCCGCCTTCGGCGATTTGTAATGCGAGATACGCTTCCGCGTCGTTTTTGCCCGAGGTCAGTACGGGATCGATCGCAAGCAGCGTTTTGCCGTCGGAATTGGCGTCCTTGAGTATGGAAGAGGCCGCATACGCCAGCTTTTTGCCGTCCGAAGCGTAGTGCCGTTCGGCGTCGTATATGCCTATGACTATGTCGTTTTTGCCGTTTTTATACGCTTTTGCCTCTTTAGGTCCGCTGTTTTCGGCTTTATAGGTGAGCATTTTCACCACCAGCGCTTTGTTGCACGCCCAGTACTCGGGAGTCCTGCCGTACGAAATGCTGTCGCTTTCGGGCGAACGCCTTATGCAAAGCAGCGTGTCGTCGGGCACGGAAGAAAAACCTCCCTGCTTGAAATAATCCAGCTCGCTCACGCGCACGCCGCAGGGATCGTACATATCGTCGGGCAGGAGCGAAGGATCTATCAACTCGGCGAGCGGGCACAAAAGCCCCTGTTCGTTGGCTTTTTCAAAGAACGATTCTTCCAGCAGATATACCACCGAATCGCCCGAGGCGAGCTCCGAAAGGAACCGCTTGTTGGCGTCGACGTTGGCTTCGTACGCGGTGTAAGGCATGTCCTCGCCCATCCCGACGGTGATTTCGAGCAGCGAAACGTACGTCTTGCCGTCGCCGTTGTAATCGTAAATGTCCAGCGCGGCGCGCTCGGTCATCTCGTCCTTGTTCTTGACGTAAAGCGTTGAAGGCCCCACGTACATCATATACGCGTCCGGATCGGTGTTGCGGAACAACTGTATCAGGGATATCACCAGCGCGACCGCGAGCAGCGCGCCTATGATCGCGTGCCATTTGTAAAAATACCAAAAGCTTTCAAGCTTCGATTTAAGCGTTGACTTTTCTTCGCTTTTTGCGTCTTCGCTTTCGCCCCCGTTCGGCTGCTCGTCTTTAAGCAGATCTTCGGGCTTTCCGTCTATTCCCATCTTCATAAGGACCGGCGGCTCCTTTCCTTTTTTATAATATATTTTTCCTTTGCTGCAACAGTATAGCACATATTTTTTTGCATTTCAATAGCAAAATTGCCGTGCTGTGCAAATGTTACAAAAAATACATCAAATAATTGTGCGTTGTGATAATATGTAACAAAAAAATCGCAAAAAAATCGTTATTCGCTATTGCAAAATCCCAAAGTATGAATTATAATAAAACAGAACCGAAATTATAATTTGTCGAACAGGAGGTAAGACGAAAAAACCATGCGACCCCCGCGCGGCGGCACAGGTTCATATGGCGCCGCCGAACAGCATTCCCTATATCCAATTACTAATATCAGGAGGAAAAAATGAAAAAAAGAATCTTAAGTATGATTCTTGCGCTCGCTATGGTGCTTTCTCTCGGCCTTTCCGTTTTTGCGGAAGGCGAAGAGACCCAGGCAGACATAGTCGACGCGGCGTTTGCGCTTGCTACGGGCGCTTCGCTCGAAGGCAACAAAACGCTTACCGGCGAAGTATCGCAGATCATCACCGAGTATAGTTCTGAATTCGATAACGTTTCCGTTAACATTATCGTTTTAGACGGACAGGGTGCTGAAAGAACGCTCCTTTGCTACCGTATGAAAGGCGACGACGCCGCAACGGTTGAAGTGGGCGACACGATCACCGTCACCGGCATAATCAAGAACTACAAAGGTACGGTCGAATTCGACTCAGGCTGTACTTTTGTGACCGTTTCCAAAGCCGGCGGCGATTACGCCATCAAGACGTTCGCAGGCTACGCTCCCGGAGACGTTGCCATTCTTGTACGTCAGGAAGGCAAAACCACCGTTTCCGATGTTACCGGCGGCAAAGACTACAACGCTTATGCGCTTATCGTCTGCAACGCCGACGGTAAAGTTATCGATCTCGATCTCCGCGGTCCCGGCAGACCCGCCGGCGTCAAAGGCGATTATGAGATCCCCGCAGACGGATTCATCATCGGTATCAACCGTGACGTTTCCGGCTATCCCATCCATGTCGGCTCTGTCGACGGCTCCGAAGCGTTCATCGCCGACGGCGTTGAACTCGGCAGCAGAATAAAGCTGTACGGCATAGACCTTGCAGCTCTGGCAGATACCGCTGCTCAGACCGTGCTCGCAGAAGGCGCTTCGTTCAGCATTTTCCCGCGCCTCCCCGAGACTGAAGAAGAGATCCTCGCCGCAGCGTTCGCGCTCGAACCCGGCGAAGTGCTCGAAGGCACCTATTCTCTTACCGGCGTTGTTACCGAAAAGATCGATAACAACCGCCAGGTCAAGATCACCGTTGCCGATCACGAGATCCTCTGCTTCAAGATGGTCGAAGCCGACTATAACGCTATCTCTGTGGACGACACCGTCACCGTTACCGGCGTTCTCAAGAACTATCAGGGCACCGTTGAATTCGACACCGGCTGCACCGCCGTTATCGTTCCTATGCCTTTGTTCGACTGGGATGAAGACGCTTGGGTAGACGCTGTTATCGGCGAAAACGCCGGCTGGCAGAACCCCGATTACGCTCCTGCTGACGACGCGGATCCCGAAACCGTCCTCGCTCCCAAATTCCAGTACAGAATAGAAGACGGCTACTTCTACGCTGCCGCTCTGTTCAACCTGCCTCTTACCAAAGGCACGGGCAACGGCAACAGCACGTTCTTCCGCGTTTGGGTCAAGACCGCAGAAGATCAGCTTTCTTACAGATATTTCTACGAAGTATACGTTAAGACCGACGATACTCTCGGTTTCCGTGCCGCAGATAACATCAACGGCACCACCGCGGGCACCAACTCTCCCACCAACAACACCGAATCCGCGTACAGCTACAATATGATCGAAACCGCGGACGGCGTCCTTGCCGAGATCAGGATCCCGCTCGAAGAGATCGGCGCTACCGATTATCTCGCCGCTTATCTCACCGCTTCCATCGAAAAAGTCACCGGCGGCGCTGTACAGAACCAGTGCCTGTATTTCCCGGCGCTCGGCGATGCTCATATCACCTCCGGCACCTGGACCGAAGAACACGGCAATATCGGTCTGCTTCTCATCGAACCCGTTGAAGAACCCGAACCTTACGAAGCTACCGTTATCGTAGCTGATAACGCTATCCTCACCGACGGCGAAACCGGCTTCCAGGGCGCTTGGGGCACCGTCGGCACCGGCGACGTCCTGCTCGTCTCCAACCCGCAGTGCACGACCGTCCCGATGATAGTCACCATCATTGACGAACTCGATGAAATCACCGAAATCTCTAAAGTCATCCTCGACCTCTATCACGACGCTAACGTTATGATAGGTTATCCGGAAGGCAAAGCCGCCGTTTCCGTTTCCGCTGACGGCGAAACTTATACCGATATCGGCGAATTCGATCTCGTTGCCGCAGACCTTGGAACCGGCAATCACGGCACGGTCTCCAACGTGTTCGAATTCGAAGCGACTGAAGCTAAATTCGTTAAGATCGTTCTGAACGTCGGCAGCAATGCCGCTGTTCTCGGCGATTCTCCCGCAGACGGCAAAGTCAACTGGGAATTCATTTCCATAGCTGAAATAACCGTTGAAGAAGCCGAAGAACTTCCCGAAGGCGCTGTCGCCATCACTCATTTCGCTAACTACGGCACCAACGTTTCGTCCGTCTTCTTCAGGATCGGCGAAGCCAAGACCATCGGCGAGATCAGCGCGATCACTTACGGTGAGTCCAAGACCTTTGCCTGGTCGAACGCAGTCGTCGTTGACGCCGAAGGCAAGATCATAAACATAGTTCCTTCTGCGGAAGACGCAGATAAGACGAACCTCGAAGTCCCCGAAGGCGGCTTCATCATCACCGGTCACGGCTCATCCGCAGCAGCTTCCGCAATAAACGGCGTTGTGCTTGGTGGAACGATCACGCTTGTCAACGTAGACGAAGCGGCTCTTGTAGCCGGCGAAACTGCCGTTGAGCTCACCAACGCCGCGTTCGTTTACACCGAACCCGAAGTCGAACGTCCTATCTCTTATCAGAAACCTTACACCGTAGCTAAAGCAAACGGCGCTGCCACTTACTGGTCCAACACTGCCGGCACCGTCACTCTCGACGACGACGGCGTCATCATCACCGACGGCAAATACGGCAGCCTCGCGGGCGATACCAAAGGCAATTACGTTGCTCTCAACGGGCTCAGAGAAAAAATAAATGACGAATTCACATATTATGCAGGCATATTCGTCGTAGACCTCGGCGAAAGCTACTACGTCGACAAATTCGACGTACACACCGCTGCACAAACCGGCCGGGGCATTTCTCAAGCCAAGTACATCGTCGTTTCTTACTCGACCGACGGTGAAAACTTCACTCAGGCCGGCGTTATCGAAGGCGACGGCGAGATATTCAACGGCACCGGTTCCGGATGGACCGCTTACTATCAGGAACTCCAGCTCGATGAATCCGTTTCCGCAAGGTACGTCAAGTTCGAAGTCACCACTTGGACACAGTTCCTCTGGATAGCGGAAGTCGAAGTCTGGGAAGGCGAAGAACCCGAACCCATGGGTGATACCACCATCGACGGCGTGTTCGACGACGACATCTGGGCCGACGTTGAATGGACCACTTACGACGGCTACACCAAGGGTACCTGGCAGCAGTACCAGAAGAAGGGCACTTACACCTATAAGACCGCGCTTGCCGAAGACGATGATTATATCTACTTCGCAGGCGAAGTCAGCTGCCTGAACGTCACTCAGATCAGACTCTGGTTCCGCACCAACCCCGAAGCTTCGCTCTACACCCACTTCGTTGACGTGTTCAGCGACGGCAGACACTTTATCAAGAAGAACAATTCTCTTACTGAAAACAGCCCGACCCAGATCGAGAACCTTCCCGAATACGCCCTGATCGAAGACGGCGGCAAGACCTACGTCGAAATCAAGGTCGCTAAATCCGATCTTGATATGGACGGCGACTATGACTTCATTCCTCAGGCAAGCGTAGACGGTTTCAGCAACCTGCTCGGCGCCGAGATCATCCACGGCAACTTCGTTTTCGGCGGCGCTACCATGACCTATTTCCCGTGGGTCGGCTGGCCCGCAGCTCCCGAAGAGACATATGTCGGTCTCATCCCCGTGACCAATCACTGGATCTTCACCGACATAACCTCCGGCGACACCGTAGGCGTTATCAACAGAGCGCATTACGAACGTCAGGAAGACGGCTCGCTCAGATTCGTCGTGGGCGGCACTGATCTCTATCCTCTCGTTACCTACTACTACGAAGAAGCTAAAGTCTACAACGTAGCAAGAGGCACTCTCAACTACAAGTTCACCACCGACAGACACAACACCAACATCACCTTCATATTCGAAGACGCCAACGGCGCTCCTTACAGCTTCCCGCTTGCAAACAGCGCAGCCGGATTCGCGGAAGGCCAGTACAACGCGGGCACCGGCGATATCCTGCCCGGCACCTATGAAGGCAGCATCGCTCTCGCAGACCTCGTTGCTTCTACCTCGCTGTACGGCAACAATCCGTTCCCCGAAGCTGACGCCACCGAACTCAAGTTCACCGGTATCCAGATCTACGCTTGCGGTATCACCGATCCCGCCGGCGGCGTTTACATCGACGACCTTTCGGTCACCGTAGAAGCTAGCGAACCCATCACCGAAAAGATCTTCGATCTCGAAGCTGAAAAAGTTGTCGGCACCATCACCTTCACGGCTGAAGACCCGACTCTCGAGACCATAAGGATCTCCGGTTCTATCGACGGCGAAGAATACTACGACCTCAACTCCAACGGCAACGTCGCAGTTGCCGACGGTGTGGCTACTCTCAATATCGCCTCCAAGGGCTATATCAAAGTCCGCTACATCAAAGTTGAAGGCACCAACGTCAACGGCACCCTCGAGCTTGAAGAACCCGCAGTGCCCGATGACGCTGTAGTCGTTCCTCCCGCAGGTCCGTATCCTATGACCGGCCTCAACGGTGCCGGCTACGGTATCGCTTACTTCACCGCTGAAGACGCTCCCGAAGGATTCGGCCTGAACGCTCAGGATGTATTCTACAGCAACGATAAACCCATCAAGCTCAACAGCGCGATAATCACCATTGCTCAGAAAGTCGACGAAGGAGTTTACCAGATACTCTGGAACGACTGCAACGGCTGGTCCAAAGAAACCGACGCCGCTCACTTCAATACTCCCGAAGGTGTTGAAGGCATCGATTATCACGACGACAAAGTCTTCCTCGCAGAAGATCAGATCGTGTTCGTAATAATGTCCTCCGGCGGATACGCTACCGGTAACGACGGCGTTTACTCCACCGGTAAGTGGATACTCCGCGGACTCGTTGCGGGCAACTATCTCAGACTCACCGAAGACACCGCCGAACTGTTCATCAACCAGCCCGCAGCGGTGGCAAGCCAGGAAGAACTCAGCATAGCGGACTTCGACCAGGACGGCGACATCGATTCCGACGACGCCATCTACCTGCTCCGTGCGGTCCTGTTCCCCGAGGATTACGAGATCACTCTCGCTACTCCGTTCTACGGCGACAGGAATCCCACCAGCGACGACGCTATCTATCTGCTCCGTCACGTCCTGTTCCCCAAAGATTATCCCATTCCCAAGGAATAATCGTTCCGCGAACGGATAAGACCCGAACAAACACCGCCGCAGGCATTGCCTGCGGCGGTTCCTTTTTTGCAAAGCAAAACGCCCGCTTTAACAAAACGGGCGTTTTTTTTATGCTGTTTCAATTCTTTCGGCTTTACTTTTTGTTTTTGCGCTCTTTCCAGATATGATCGTACAGCTCCTCGGTCGCGAGCGCGAATTTGGTCACGGCAAAATCTTCGCCGTGCGGGTAAATATAATACGTGTCGTTCAGCGTGTTCAGATCCACGCAGTCGCCGTATTTGCCCAAATATTCGTATTCAATGTGGCAGGAATACAGCGACGAAGCGGGGATATCCATAGTAAAGCCGCCGTATTCCCCGCTGCCCTTCAAATGGAATCCGGTCATATCGTGTTTAAGCACGCCTTCGCCTATATAAATGAATTTCCGGGCGTTGGGCAGTGAGCGCACGTGGCATTCGCCTTCAAAGGAATACGTGCCGGCTTCGATTTCTTTGCGCACGTTCGCGCGCTCCCATTCGTACCAGTCGGGGATATGCGTAAATTCGGTCTCGCCGGTTTTGGCTTTGAGTTCGCCGAGCTCGGTCATCTGCCATTCCTTGCCGCACGCTTTGCAGTAAAGCGTGTCGCCGCGGCTTGCCATGCGGAATTCCTTGCCGCAGGCGGGGCATTGATACAGGACCTTATGCAGCCCTTCGGCGCGGAACGGAACCGTTATTTTTATGCCTTTCTGCTTTTGCCAGGCGAACTCGTCGTATTCGAATTCCTTGCGTATCGCGGCGTTCACCTCGTCGTCGGTGGCTTTTTCAAGCTGTTCGGGGGTGAAGAGCAGCTTCATTTCGGCTTCGGTGCCTTTGACTTTGCGCTGTTTCAGGTTCCAGAACGGCGAATTCAGATGATGTCCGTGGCAGATCAGCGTCGCCACCGGGACTTTCATACGCCGGCACAGCGTCCCCAGAGAATCGGGCAGCACCGCGTCGGTGCCGCAAAGCGAATAGCGCGCCTCCGGGTATATTACGAGTATGCTCTTGTTTTCAAGCACCTTGCGTATATTGCGTATCAGCTGTATATCGTTGGTGAATTTGCGCTTGCACACGCCGCCCACGTGCCTGAGCAGCCATTCGCGCCCGATAAAGCCGTCTATGGCGATTATATAGTTCGCGCGGTGCGGGAATATCGCTTTGGTGCAGACTTTGAAATCCAGAAAGGCGTTATGATTGCACAGGAGGATATACGGCGGTTTGAGCCCTTCGCAGCCGGTCTTTTCTATGCGCGTGCGGTGGCTTTTCACCGCCGGAAGCGTCAGCGCCCAGATGAGCGGCATAAGGAACGGGCTTTGCCTGCACGGTGGCTTTGTCATGTCGAAACGCGCAAACGACGCGTCTTTTTCTTTGTTATCGAGCATGCTTATACTTCGCTTTCTTTTTTGTGTTTATGTTATTATACCATCGTAAACTTTAAAAATCAACATATAATATGCGTCGCTTTTCAGCTCCGTGTCGTTTCTTGCGGACGATGCGTACGATAAATGCGCGCGGCGGCGGAATAAGCAAAGCATTAATGGCAAAAATAAGTGTGCGGGAATAAGTTGATAATGAAAAAGGATGATTCTTATGACGGAAAGCAGTGTAAGACGCGGCGACATTTATTACGCCGATCTTTCGCCCGTAGTGGGCTCCGAGCAGGGCGGCGTACGCCCGGTGCTGATAATCCAGAACGACATAGGCAACCGCTATTCGCCCACGGTGATAGCCGCCGCCATAACAAGCCGCACCGGCAAGACCAGACTCCCCACGCATATAGAAATAGATCCGTCCGCGGGTCTGGCGCGCGCCTCGGTGGTCTTGCTGGAACAGATCCGCACGCTCGATAAACGGCGTCTGCGCGACCGTATGGGCCATATCGACGAAAGCACCATGCGGCTGGTGAACGACGCGATCTCGGTATCGTTCGGATTAGAAAACGCCGCCTCCGGTGTGGGAGGCGGCAGCGCAGGCTGAATTATATGTATCTTCTCGGAACGCGGTTTTTGACGGAACAGAGCAGTTCGTAATTTATGGTCCCCATGCGCTCGGCGAGCTCGTTGACCGATACCGTCCCGCCGAATATCTCGACTTCATCGCCCGGGGCGCAGTCGCCGATATTTGTGATATCGACCATGCACATATCCATACAGATCCTGCCTATAATGCGGGCGCGCTTTCCGCGGATCATCACGTCGGCCCTGCCCGAAAGCAGCCGCGGGATCCCGTCGGCATAGCCGATCGAAACCGTCGCTATACTCATATCGCGTTCGGCGGTGAATGCGGCGCCGTAGCTCACGGTGTCGCCTTTTTTAAGGTGCGTCACCTGCGAAACGCGCGCGATCACGCGCATCACGGGTTCAAGCCGTTTTTCTTCCTTGCCGTCGGGAGCGAGCCCGTAGAGCAGTATGCCCGCGCGCACCGCGTCCAGGTGCATGTGCGGATATTTTAGTATTGCGGCGGAATTGCAGCAGTGCCTGAGCCCTAAGTTTATCCCGCGCGACTCGCATTCGGCGCACAGCGCCGAAAAAGCGGAAAACTGTTTTTCGGTCATTTTGTCGCCCTCTTCGTCCGAACAGGCGAAATGGGTGTAAATGCCTTCCGCGCGCAGGTTTGGCAGGGAATGGATGTATTCCGCGTCGTCCGCCGCGCGTTTTACGTCTTTTTTCGTATGGCAGTAAAGTCCTAATCGCGACATTCCGGTGTCGATCTTTATATGCGCTCTTATCGGCGCGTAGATATTCGCCGCGTTCAGCGCTTCGGCATATCCGCGCGAATTCACTGTCTGTATGAACGCGTTCTCTGCGAGCACGCCGCATTGCGAGACCGGCGTCACGCCCAGTATAAGGATATCGCTTTCCACGCCGGCGCGCCTAAGAGCCAGACCTTCGTCGGCGGTGGCGACGGCAAAAATGCCGCACCCTTCGCTCTGGAGTATGCGGCATACCTCGGCGGCGCCGTGCCCGTAGGCCTCGGCTTTGACGACCGATATCACCTTTGAGGGATACACGAACTCTTTTATAAAATTGTAGTTTTTACGCAGATTTTCGGTGCAGATGACTGCTTCCGCGCGTTTTTCCGACATGATATATCTTCCTTGTAATTTAAAGTTTCAATGTAAAAAAGCAAATTCGTAAGTCTTGCCCGCGACCGTCGCTTTGGCGCCCGTTATAACGCCGTCTTCGCCGCAGGTCACGGTAAAAACGTCGTCGCCGCTTGAAAAAGTCAAGACCGTAGCGCCGTTTTCTTCGCTCAAGGTGTATTCGCCGGCGTCGATGGCGGCAGCTATCTTATCCGCCAGCATATCGAGCGAAGTCAGTTTCTTAACGGTGATCTCGGGCAGAGTCACCACGATCCCGTCGTACGACGCGGTCACGCCGTCTTTGTCGCGCGTGACGGTGAGCCCTTTAAGCGTGTCGGGCGTATTGAGCACCATCACGGCGCTTTCGGACGTTTTGGCGTAGTCGAACCCGAACGAAGGCGTGGATACCGAATACTCAAAGGGCGCCGTAAAGGCGGCCTTTATCTGCTGCGCCGCATCCGCGCCGCCGCCGCAGGAAACGAGCGCGAGCACAAGGATGAGGGCGAAAACAAGAGAGAACGTTTTTTTCATTACACAAGCACTCCCGAAAATGAGATTTCCGGAAATGCGGGCAAAAGACGTCAGCCCAGCAGTCTGCCGATCTGAGCGGGCAGATCGTGCGGGAGCAGACCGCGCACGCCGTATTCGCTCACCAGCTCGTCGGCGGCCCTGCCGTGGACGTAAGCGCCTATGCAGGCGGCCTTGAGCGGAGTCACTCCCTGCGCCGCGAGCGAAGCTATCACGCCGGCGAGCACGTCGCCGCTGCCGCCTTTGGCGAGCGCCGAATTGCCCGTTGTGTTGACGAATATGTCGCCGTTGGGCGAAGCTATAACGGTGTTGGCGCCTTTGAGCACCACCACGCAGCAGTATTCCATTGCAAACGCGCGCGCGCATTCTATGCGGTTGCTGTTAACGTATTCTATATCCGCGCCCATGAGGCGGGCCATCTCGCCGGGATGCGGCGTAAGGATTATATCGCCCTGCATTTCCATCAGTACATTTATATGCGCGGCGAGATAATTTATGCCGTCGGCGTCTATTATGGTTATCTGGTTCTGGCGTTTCAAAAGCCAGCCCAGCGCGTCGTCGTTGTCGCGCCCCAGGCCGCAGCCCGCGAGCAGCGCGGAATATTTCTGTTCGTCGACCGATTCTTCCGAAAGCGGCACGAATACGGGCTCCGCCAGACGGTTTTTCAGCACGGCGAGCGTGTCGTCGTCGGAAACCACCTTCAAAAGTCCCACGCCGGCGCGCAGCGCGGCGAGCGAAGAAAGATAAGCGGCGCCGGGCATATTTCCGCTGCCTACGAATGCGAGCAGGGTGCCGAAACAGCCCTTGTTGGTGTTGGCGGCGCGATCGGGAAGATACGAAAGCACGTTTTCGTCTATTATACAGCCCGAAGGGCGCAGAGATTTCAACACCTCGTCGGGAACGCCTATGTCCGCCACGTACACTTTGCCGCAGTAATCCAGCGCGGGGTATGATACCGTGGCGGCCTTGTGAGCGGTGAAGGTGACGGTGAAATCGGCGTCCACGCAGTTGGGCAGCACTCTGCCGTCGGCGCTGACTCCGGTAGGGATATCCACGGCGAGTATGCTCGCTGTCGAAGCGTTGCACCATTCCACCATTTTGAGCTCGTCGCCCCGGAGCTCGCCGTTGAACGCCGCGCCGTGGAACGAATCGACCACCAGCGTGGCTTCCAGAAACAGCGCAAAGATAGTGTCGCTGTCTTCGGAAAACCGTATTATTTCGCCGCCGCTGTTCAGAAAGCGTTCCATAAACGCAACGGAATCCGTGTTCTTGGGCGGCGCGGTGCATACCACGCGCACGTTGATGCCGCGCTCGCGCATGCGGCACGCAAGCGAATACCCGTTGCCGCCGTTGCCGCCTCTGCCGCACATGATGATGACGGAAGAGGTGTCGGCGCCGTATTCTTCGATATACCGCAAAAGCTCGCGGCCGGCGTTATCCATTAGCATAAAAGATGTGATACCGTAGCCTGCCGCTCTGCCGTCTGCCTCTTTTACAGATGAAGCCGAGAGAAAAACGTTTTCGTATTTCATACCGGTTTACCGCCTTTCACGTCTTTGTATTATGATTCTACCATACTTTAAGCGGGAATGCAACAGTCATTTGCTATATTCTGCTTTATAATTCAAACGTTTCCGCACTTTCGGCGCGGAAAAGCGTATCCGGCTCGGGCACGCTTTGGATCGAAAAGCGGCGAAACGTAAGTGTAGATGTAATTATCCGAAAAAGCCCCCAGTACGGCGTTCCCGTACGGGACGAAAGAGCGCAGTTTCACGCAGCTTTCCATAACGCGCGTTTCGTCCGCCGTTTCTATAAAGCGCACGCCGTTTTGTTCAAAGCACAAAGCGCTCCCGCTTTCGCCCCGCGCCCAAAGCAGGTATTCCGTGCCTTCGTCCGCGCGCGCGGAAGTCAAAAGATAGTCGCCGCCGGACGAATACACTTCAAGCGCTTTGGGGCGTACGACGTTCAAGAGTTCGCCGTTTTCGCCCGTAAACGCGTCTGCGATATATCCCCCGTCGCCGTGCGGAGCGTTCCCTATGCGCGTGCAGCCCGTCTCTGCGAACCGTTCGTCGGTAAAATAGACCGTTCTGCCGCAACCGCTGCCCAAGCAGCAAAACGTGCGCGTCTGAGCGTCGTAACGCGCGGTGCGGTACGGACGCACGGTACGGCATTTGTTCAAAAACGTGCCGTCGCGCGCGAACACGAACGCAAACGGATCTGACCCGTTCACGGTATAGAACTTTTCGCCGTCGAACGCGACCGCGGCAGGCGAAACGAGGTCGGGCGTGAGCAGCGCGGTGCGGTCAAGCGTTTCACTCATACAAATATTCACCTCGTTCCAGTTTATTCGCGCGCGTCCCGGGCTGACAAAACGGTATTGATTTTTGCACGCCCGAATGGTATAATATGAACGGAAAAACACATTTTTCAAATCGATCAAATTTCAACGAGGTGCGGCAATGTCTGCAAAAGAACCCGAATTCAAGCGTTTTCGCAATCGCAGAAAAGACTATCCCTATTACCGCTGCTGCCCGTACGTCAGCTCGGTGCGCGAACTTATCGACGTCTGCGTCGCAAAATACGGCGACAAACCGGCGTGGAAATTCAAACGGAACGGCGAACCCGTTTCGGTCACGTTCAACGAATTCAAGACCGAAGTCAACTCGCTGGGCACCGGACTTTGCGAATACGGCATAGAAAAAGAGCATATCGTCATTATCGGCAACAACTGCTATGAATGGGCGCTTTCGTTTTACGCCGTCATGGCTTCCGCCGGAGTGGCGGTCCCCACCGACAACATGCTTTCGGAAGAAGAGCTGGAATACATATTCAATTTCTCCGATTCCACGGTCATCATCTACGCCGGATCAGCGGAAAAAAAGGTGCGCTCGCTCGAGTCCCGTCTCCCCAACGTAAAGCTTTATATCTGTATGGAAGAACCCGCCGTGCGCGACGAGAATCACATTTCGCTTTCCGACGTGCTCGAGACCGGGCGCAGGCTGTATCTCGCCGGCGACACGCGCTACACCGATATCGTTCCGGATACCGAACGGCTTTCGGAGCTGGTGTTCACCTCCGGCACCACCGGCAAAGCCAAGGGCGTTATGCTCAACCAGCGGCAGATATGCTACGTTGTATCGCATTCGCCGGATATAATGCACGTCACGTATTCGTGCATTTCGGTGCTGCCGTATTACCACACGCTGGAATCGACCTGCGGGCTGCTGGGGATGTTCCATTCGGGCAACACCAATCACATAAACGAAAACCTGCGCACCCTTATGCCCAACTTCAAGGAATACCGCCCCACCGACGTCCAGCTCGTCCCGCTGTTCGTGGAGAAAATGTACCGTTCCATCTGGGAAAAGATCGAAGAGCAGGGCAAGGCGAAAAAGGTCAAAAAAGCTATAAAAATATCCGATTTCCTGCTCAAATGCGGTATCGACATGCGTCAGAAACTCTTTGCGGAGATCCACGCCACCTTCGGCGGAAGACTGCTTGAGATAATCTGCGGAGGCGCGCCGCTCGCACCCGAGATCGCGGATTTCTTCTATTCCATAGGCATAACCATCTGCACCGGCTACGGCATAACCGAATGCGCGCCCATAATCACCATCACGCGCCCCGAATTCCACGATTACCGCTCGGTCGGCACCATAATGCCCGGCGTCGAAGTCAAGATCGCAAACGCCAACGACGAAGGCGAAGGCGAGATCTGCGTAAAGGCGCCCAACGTTATGATGGGCTATTACAAGGATCCCGAACGGACCGCTCTGGCGTTCGACGAAGACGGCTGGTTCCGCACCGGCGATATAGGCAAACTGTATAAAGATAACCGCCTGTGCGTGACCGGAAGACTCAAGAACATCATAATCCTGCCCAACGGCAAGAACGTGTATCCGGAAGAGCTCGAATACAAGCTCCACCGTATGTCCGAATTGCTCGGCGAGATCATGGTGCGCGAATTCGTGCGCCCCAACGGCGAACACGTCGTCGGCGCCGAGATATACCCGGATCAGAAATATATCAAAGATAACAATATAACCGACGTGGAAGGCGCGGTCAAGGAGATACTCGACCGCTACAACGAAGGTCAGCCCAACCACAAGGTCATTAAGGATTTCCTCATCCGCACGGTCGAATTCGAAAAGACCACCTCCGCCAAGATAAAACGCGGCGGCTGAAAAAAGCGGCGGCGCGCCGCCGGAAGGGACCTGCTTTATGAAAAAAGCGCTCGCTTTGCTATGCACAATGACAATACTGTTCTGCGCGCTCTGCGCCTGCTCGGCGGAAGAGGATGTTTCGGAAACACCTGACCGTTTTGCGGGCGAGCTTTTCGCGCCCGAAGCGAGCAAAACGGAGGCAGCTGAAGAAATATCCGGAGGATCAAGCGAAGATCCGCCCGAAGAAAGCTCCGAACAACAGGGCAAGAACACCTCGCTGCCCGATGTCAGCCGGCCTTCGTACGGGCAGACATACCCCATAGGATATAATTCCGAACCCGAGACCGAACCCGTGTATCTGCCGGACGGCGATTTCGTATACGTGGCGCTGGGTGATTCCATCGCTTCGGGCTACGCGCTCAACGATCCCAAGCGCAAATGCTACGGCGCGCTGTTCGCGGCTATGTGCGGCGAATGCGATTACCGCAATTACGCGGTAAAAGGGTACGAGACCGACGACCTGTTTTCGCAGCTTGATCGCATAAATATCGAAGACGCCGACCTCGTCACCGTCTCGATAGGCGGCAACAACGTGCTCCACACCGTGGGCGACAGATTCCTGCCGTTGTACCGGGATTTCGGCGTGGGCATACTGGCGGAATACGCCAAAACGCTTATCGGTTTGGGCGACAAGGCGCGCGTCGACAGGTTTTTCAAAGCGCTCAAAGACGCGTTCGACGACGAACTTTTGCGCGCCGAAGTCCGGCGCGGCTTGGACAAGACCAAAAAAGAACTTCCCGACCTGCTCGAAAAGATCCGCCGCAAGGCGCCGCACGCCGTCGTCATCATACAGACCGTGTATAATCCCTACAAGGGGCTGGTCATAAACGTTCCCGCCATTTATCACAAGAACGTTTCGGCGCTGGTCGACGAATTCGTGTGCAGCCTCAACCGCGTGATCTACCGCTCCGCCGAGCTGTGCGGCTGCGAAGTGCTCGACGTTTACACCGAATTCGAAAACTCAAAATACGACGTGCTCAATTCAAACACCGCGTTTTCGCTCGGCGCGCCGCTCGATTTCGATCCGCACCCCAACGGATACGGCCACGAAGTCATCGCGCGCTTGCTCAGGCGGAAATGGAACTCACTGGTAAAAGCAAATGAAGAATAAACTCGCAGCCCTGTTGCTGCTCACGCTTATGCTCGTTACGAATTTTAAAACAGGCGCCGCCGAAAGCGCGCGCAACATAGCAAAAGGCAGGGCGTACGCCGTGGAATTCGGCGCCCCTACCGAATATTCATACCGCAATTATACCGAAAACGGCGAAAAGTTCGATATCGATACCGGCTGCCTCACCGACGGCGTGTACGCCGCCGCGAACGTAAAAGACGCCCGCTACTACCTGGCGTTCCGCAGCGTTTCGCGCCTTATCTGCTTTGATTTCGGCGCTGATGTCGCAATCAGCGGCTACGGCGGCAGTTTTCTGCACGCGGGCGGCGGAGTCTACGAGCCCGCGTATCTGCGGCTGTGGCTTTCCGCCGACGGCGAACATTACGTTTGCGTGCACGAATACCGCACCGGCGGATATTCCGAAGAAACAGTCAAACGCGAATACGAGCTCAAAACCGAAAAGACCTACCGCGCAAGGTACGTTAAAGTGGAATTCGAATGCGGCGTGTTCGTCTGGTGCGACGAGATAACGGTTTTCGGCGGCGGTGACGTTTCCGCGGCAAGCGGATTGCCCGGGTATACCGAGCCCGAAGACGCTGGATATTTCCCGCAGGGCAGCGCGGAAATGAACGGTATCGCGTCGATCATAAAGATATACGACGGCTATTATTCCGATCAGGCGCGCGCCGACAACACCGCCGAAGAACTGCTCCCGTATATAGCGTATATGCAGAAAGGCGAAGTGCTCGACACGATGTTCGACACGGTCGCGTTCGTCCCATGTCATACCGATTATCCTTCGGGCGGGCGGCTCACCAAAACTTCGGGCAAACCCGGCGCCGTTATGAGCGACTGGGAACTCTACATAAGCCGCACCTTCCACGCCGAATATAATCTCGCGGCGCTCGAAAAAGCCGCGTACGGGCGCAACTCCGCGCTGGGCATAGATACCAAAGTCAAAGTCCTGCTCACCATCCCGTATCCGCTCGTCCAAAGCAAGCCGTTCGGCGATATAGACGGCGACGGAAAGGAAGAATACTCCCGCACCGCCGCCGAACGCGTTGAAATAATAAAGTGGTACGTGCGCAAAGTGTGCGCCCTGTTCGACGAAGCGGGATACGAACACATAGAGCTCGCCGGATTTTACTGGTACCGCGAAGAGATCGCGGGGTACGATTCGGCTGACGAGTTCGAATTCATAACTTCGGCTCTCGCCGCCGTCCGCGAGATCCGCCCGTCGGCGTGCGTGCTGTACGACCCGTTCTACCTTTCGGTGGGGTTCGACAAATGGCGCGAATACGGCTTCGACGGCGCGGTGATGCAGCCCAATCTGGTGTTCCGCACGAGCTATTATCAGACTGAAATGCTGGGCGAGTTCGCGCGGACAATAAACAAATACGGTTTGGGCGTGGAGATCGAGACCGCCGAGCCGGGCAATTTCCGCTCTGCCGAAGATATAAAGAAAAACGGTGAGATATACGAGAATTATCTGTATTACGGCGCAAAGACGGGGTATATGAACGCCCTGCAGACGTTCTATCAGGGCGCGGGCCCCGGCGCGATATACAACTTTTACGTATCCGACGACCCGTATATGAATCATCTCTATACGCTGACCTACCGCTATATCAAGCGCAGCGCCGAAATGGGCGCGCCGCGCGTAGAGGCGGAAGACGTCCGAGTGCCGAAAGACAAAAAGCGTTTTGCCGTTGACCTGAATGTCGGCGGCGACCTCTACGCCGCGGACTTGGCAGCCGAAGTTTCGGCGCTGCACGGCAAATGCCAGATGCTCGTTTCCAACCGCCGCGTGTTCTACACGCCCGAATCCGGCTACACGGGCGAAGACGTCATAACAATAAAATTCACCACCAAATTCGGCGACGTTTCCGAATGCCGCGTCAACGTCACGGTGTATGACCCCGAAATCGCCGATCTTTCCGAACCGCAAAGCGAAGAGCAAAGCGGATCTTCAGCGCCCGGGCAGGGGAGCGAATTCCCGCTCGGCATCGTCGCGGCGCTCGCCGCCGGCGCCGTCGCAGTAACGCTCGCGTCGATCATATATCTGCATAAAAAGCGCAAAAGCGAACAAACAGACAAAAATGAAATGGATAAATGAGGTGCGCCATGGACGAACAAACGAGAATAAAAAACCTCACGCCGCCGGCGGAAGGGTTCGACTGCGTGATCGATACCGACGCGTATAACGAGACCGACGATCAGTTTGCGATTTCTTATCTTTTAAAAAGCGGCAGGGCAAACGTCCGCGGGATTTTCGCCGCGCCGTTTTTCAACGAAAATTCGACGTCCCCCGGCGACGGAATGGAAAAAAGCCATGCCGAAATACTCAATCTGATTTCGCTCATGGGCAAAGAAGATATGAACAGGCTCGTCTTCAAAGGATCCGACCGTTATCTTCCGGACGAAAAAACGCCGGTCGTTTCGGACGCGGCTCGCGAGCTGTGCCGGCTTGCAGGCGAGCATTCTCCCGAAAATCCGCTTTATGTCGTTTCGATCGGCTGCATAACCAATATCGCTTCGGCAATTATAATGGATCCGGCGGTAGCCGAAAATACGGTGATCGTGTGGCTCGGCGGCCATTCGCCCCACTGGTGCGACACTGCCGAATTCAACATGATGCAGGACGTGGCGGCTGCGCGAGTGGTATTCGGCTGTGGTGCCCCGCTTGTCCAGCTCCCGTGTGCAGGCGTTGTTTCGGAGTTTTATTCCACACGTCCCGAACTGGATTTTTGGCTCAAGGGCAAAAACGCGCTGTGCGATTATCTTGTGGAACACACCGTGGAGGCGGCGGAATCATATGCAAAAGGCAGAGTATGGAGCCGCGTTATATGGGACGTCACTGCCGTAGGCTGGCTGTTCAACGGCGGCGACCGGTTCATGATGTCCGAATTCACTCCCGCGCCGATACCTGAATATGATAATCATTACGCCTTCGACCCGCGCAGACATACCATGCGCCGCGTCACGCATATCCACCGCGATTCCCTTATGGGCGATATGTTTAGCATCCTTTCGAAATAAAAAAACGAATATAAAAAAACGAATATAAAAAAACGGAAGCTCAGTCGCTTCCGTTTTTGTTATTGTAATAATTCTTGAATGTCTTTACCGAATACCAGTAGCGCTTGAGCGCGTTGAGTCTGTGCTTTACGGACTTGTCGCGCTTTTCGAACATCGTTCTGGCGACGCCGCGCTTTTTCCACAGGTCCAGCGCTTTGCGCTTTGATCCTTCGCTTTCGCAATACTTTTTAATAACGCATTTGGGCACCGCCGACCACAGCGCCTCTTCAGTACCGTACACGGTTTCATCGGGCTTTTCCGCCGCGGCGCGCATAAGATTCAGCCCGCCGGCGCGGACGTAAAAGCTGCTCCTGCCCTGGCGCGGATTTATCTCGAACACGGCGTATTCGCCGGTGCGGCTGTCGTATTTCATATCGAAATTCGAAAAGCCCACGTAGTTTATGTTTTCCAAAAACCGTTTTATCTTTTCGTAAAGCGCGCGGTCGTTCGCCGTTATTATCGCCGCGTAGTTGCCGCGCATGCCGGGAGCGCATTCCTCGAGTACGGCGCGCCCCAGACTCATCATACGCACCTTTCCGTCGGGCCCGGAATAACAGTTCATAACGTACAGCGCGTCGTCCCCGCCGGGGATATATTCCTGCGCCACGAGCTTGCCGTTATAGCCGGCTTCCGTCATCGCGCGCACGGTGCGCAGATATTCCTCGCGGTCCTTTATGTAGTACACTTTCTTTTTCCCCGCGAACGAGCAATGGAGGTAATCGTACGCGTTGCTGTTTTCGGGCTTGAGCACCAGCGGATACCCGAACCCGAACCCGTCCGCCGCGCTTTCGCGCTCTTCGGGGGAAATTATCACGGTCTCGGGGTGGACGAGCCCGTATTCGGCGCACAGCGCGCCGAATTTGTCCTTGGTCTCGAGCTTTTCGTAAAGCTCTTCGCTTATGAATCTGTTTTCAACAAGCCCCTCGAGCAGGGAAGCGTACTTTATGCACAGCGCGGCGTAGTAATCCGCGCACGGTATAAGGAACGTTCTGCCGTTTTTCGAGCGCTCGCGCTCCAGAATGGCCGGCAGCTTTTCGCGGAATACTTCCGGCGTGTCGATCTGCGGCACTATCTCAAGTTCCAGGATAGTGCTCTTTTCGGTAAACGGAAGCAGGCGCGTGCACAAAAGCAGAGGCTTTTCGCCGTTGAGTTCGTAAAACAGCCGGGCGACTCCGTATGCGTTTTCGTCGCCGCCGAGTATCACCGCTCTGAACGATTCCATATATTCACCCCTCAGACGTGCGCCGCTTTGTGCGCGGCGTCATATTCGGCTATATATTTTTTTGCGTAGTCGGCGTCGGTCGGCACCTTCACGCTGCCGCCCTTGCGGCGCTGATGCGTTTCGCGTCCTTTGCCGGCGAGCACCACGGTCTTTGCGCCGTCTATGCCGCACACCGCGTATTTGACCGCCTGTTCGCGGTCGGTGATGACGACGTATTCGCCGCCGTTTTCCTTTACGCTGCGCGCTATTTCGGCGCATATATCCTCAAGCGGCTCTTCGCCCTCGTCGTCTTCGGTTATAACGGTCAGCGCGCTCAACTTGGCCGATATCTCGCCCATCTCGCGCCGCCTGGCCGGAGCTTTTCCGCCGGGGCAGCCGAACACGGTCACTACCGGCTCGCCGGGGAATTCGCGCTTTACGGCGTCGAGCAGCGCGCAAAGACTCATCCCGTTGTGCGCGTAGTCGACTACCGCCTTTATCCTGCCGTCTTCGCTTTCGAATATCTCCATCCTGCCGGGGACGGTCGTCGCCGCTATGCCTTCGGCGATCGCGCCGGCGTCTATGCCCATCGCCGCGCAGCACGCTATTGCGGCGAGCGCGTTTTCAACGTTGAATCCGCCGCGCATCCGCGTGGTGAACTCGCGTTCGAAATACGGCGCGCGCACAGTGAACTTCGTCACGCCGCGGCAGACTTTTACGTCTTTGCAAAAGACGTCGTCGCTTTCGTTTTTGCCGAAAGTGTATACCTTTTCGCATTTTTCGCGCGCGCAGGCGTAAGCGCGGTCGAAGAATTCCATACCGGAATTGATCACGCCGTATCTGCACATATCGAAAATCTTGAGCTTGGAAGTAAAATAGTCTTCAAAATCGGCGTGCTCGGCGGGGCTGATGTGGTCGCGCCCGATATTCGTAAAGCAGCCCACCTCCGGCGTTATGCCCAGCACGCGGTCGTATTTGAGCGCCTGCGACGACGTTTCGGCAACAAAGAATTCCATTCCGTTTTCAAGCGCTTTGGCAAAATATTTGTAAAGGGTCACGGATTCGGGCGTGGAAAGCTCGGCTTCGGCTGCGGTCCCGCCGTCGTAATTCAAAATGGTCGAAACCATTCCGCATTTTCCGTGCGACGCGGCGTCGAGCGCGCTTTTCACAAAGAACGCGGTGGTCGATTTGCCTTTTGTGCCGGTTATGGCGGCTATGCGCAGTCTGTCCGCGGCGCCGTCGGTGTAAAGCCGCGCGATATACGCCATCGCTTTGCGGATATCGTTCACTTTTATACACTTGTCCGAACAGCCGTATTCGCGTTCCGAAACGTAGGCAAACGCGCCTTTTTCAAGCGCGCGGCGCAGATATTCCTCTTTAAAGCGCGCGCCTTTGCAAATGAACAGCGTGCCCTGCGCCGCTTCCCGGTCGTCGAACGTGATATCCGAAACCTCCGCGTCAAGGGCGCAGCTTCCGTTTGCCCAAACGAGCAGGCCGCGTTTGCAAAGCGCCGAAATATATTCGCTTAAAACGTGAACTTTACGCATAACGCAATATCCCTTTTTTATATTTATAAGCTGATTATATCACCCGCGCCGGCGCTTGTCAACAATAATCGCGCGTTCACAAAAAGGTCAACTCCTTGTTATTGACAAGGAGCGATATGCGCGTTATAATATAATGAACTCTTATGTACGGAGCATATGATATATGAAAAAGAAGACCATAGGGATAATAGGCGGAATGGGTCCGCTTGCCACGGCAGACCTTTTTGCCAAGATAATACGCGCCACAAACGCCGCTTCCGATTCCGGGCACATACATATTATTGTCGATAACGATCCTTCCATACCCGACCGCACGGGATTTATCCTGCACGGCGGGGAATCGCCCGTGGAAAGCATCGTCCGTTCGGCGCGGCTTCTGCAAAACGCGGGCGCGGATATCCTGGCGATGCCCTGCAACGCGGCGCATTGCTTTATAGAAGAAATACAAAGTCAGATCGGGATCCCGCTGCTCAATATGATAGAACTCACGGCGTCGCATCTCAAAGAAAACGGCGTTTCCCGCGCGGCGCTGCTCGCGGTCGACGGCACGGTCAGGACCGGCGTCTATTCCCGCGCCTGCGAAAAACACGGCATAGAGCTTATGCTGCCGCGCCCCGCGCTCCAGCGCAAAGTCATGGAAGTGATCTACGACGGCGTCAAGGCCGGCAGAGCGGAGTTCGACGTTTCCGCGCTTCAGCGCGGGATCGATTCGCTCGCCCGAAACGGCGCGCAGAAAATCATTCTCGGCTGCACCGAGCTTCCGCTCGCGGCGGAGCATTATTCGCTGCGCGGCGATTTCACCGACCCCACATCAATACTCGCCCGCGCCGCGGTGATAAGCGCCGGCTATTCGGCGTTTTAAGGAGAAAAAATGAAAAAAACTTCTTTGATACTCACAATATTCGTTGCGGTCGTGATCGCGGCGCTGCTCATAACGTCGCTCACCTTGGGCAAAAACAACGCCGAGCCGGTTTCCGAAAGCGAATCTTCGGCTTCCGAAAATTCGCGCGTAAGCGAAGACCCGCAGCAGTCCGGCGTCCCGTCAGAAGAAAGTCCTGACGAAAGCCCCGCGCTTTCCGAAGACGAGCCTTCGTCCGACGTCACCGGCGAAGAAGAAAGTTCTGCCGTATCCGCAAGCGAAAGCTCCTCCGAACCCGTTGAGGAAAGTTCCGGACCCAAGGAAGAGAGCTCCGAGCCGAATGAAGAAAGTTCCGAACCGGTCTCGATCCCTTCGGACGGCAAAGACAGGGTGGTGCACTTCCTCGCCTGCCCGGATAATATAATCCATCCTTCGGTCTATTACGACGCGCTCGAGCGCGCCGCAAAGAACGCGGGCAAAAAGCCCGATTATTCTTCTCTCGGCACCGCCGAATACGATTTTTCTCCCGTTTACGAAAACGTGGCGGCGCACATTGCGGCGGCCGACCTGTCGTATATCAACGTCGAAACGCTCATAGGCGGCAATCAGAATAAGATAAGCGGCTATCCCACGTTCAACTCTCCCGAAGCGGCGGGCGAATATCTGGTCACGCTGGGCTTTGACATTATGAACGTCGCTCACAACCATATGCTCGATTCCAAAGACGACAAATATCTTAAAAACTGCTACAACTTCTTTACCACGCGCGGCAAGACCGTAATAGGGTACTACAAGAACGACGCCGCGGTGGACAACATAGTCGTTATAGAAAAGAACGGCATAAAGATCGCGCTGCTCGCGTATACAGACAGCACCAACGGCATAAAGCTTCCGTCTTCTTCCGACACGGTCATACCGTATTTTTCCGAAAAACTTCTCAAGCGGCAGATCCCGCTGGCGAAAAAGCTCGCCGATATCGTCATCGTCTCCGCCCACTGGGGCAGCGAAGACAGCTACACGACCAACAGCACCCAGCGCAGCTACGCGCAGCAGATGATCGATCTGGGCGTGGACGTGATAATCGGAATGCATCCGCACTGTCTGCAGGAAATGGGCTGGCGCACGGGCAAAAACGGGCACAAGACGCTTCTGGTGTATTCGCTGGGCAACTTTATTTCGGGAATGCTCAACGCCGACAATATGCTGGGCGGTATGCTCGATTTCGATATAGTCAAAGACGGCAAGACCGGCAAAATAAATGTAAAGAACGTGCTGCTCACCCCCGTGGTGACTCATTACACCAAGCCGGGCAGCGGCCTTAACAGCAGCGACACCGGACACCGCAACTATAAGCTGTACGTGCTCAACGACTACACCGAGGAACTCGCCAAAAAGCACCAGGTCGTCCAGCGCGAAAAAGATCATTCCACAACGCTCGTGGGCGGCAAATTCAGCAAAGCCAACCTGCTCAAGACCGTGCTCAAATACATACCCGAAGAATTCCTCGACAGCTGCTATACCGGCAAAGAACAAACGCCGGAAGAAAGCTCGGAACCCGTTTCGCAGCAGGGCGACCTTTCGGAATACGAGCAGCGCGCCGGCAAAAAGTACGCTGTCGATATTTCCAAATACCTGCAGTACATTGAGCCTGGCGACGGATATCTCACGCTCGTGAATCTCGACCACCCGCTCGATTTGAAGTACGTGCCCGAAAACCTTGTCGTTTCGGAGTATACGCGCAAAGACGGCAGGGACGGGCAAAAGCTCGTAAACACCGCCGCAAAGGCGCTGGAAGCGCTTATGAAAGAAGCCGCGGCTAACGGCATAACCGACGTCACCATCACCAGCGCCTACCGTTCGGCTTCGTATCAGAAATCGCTGTTCAATTCGTACGTGGAAAAAGAGATGAACAAAAACTCTTCGCTCACGCGCGAACAGGCGGAACAGATAGTGCTCACTTATTCCATGAAACCCGGCTGCAGCGAGCATCAGACGGGACTGTGCTGCGATATGCACAACCTGTCATCGGCGCAGCAGAAATTCGGCAGCACAAAGGCGGGCAAATGGCTTGCGGAAAACTGCTGGCGGTTCGGGTTTATTCTGCGGTATCCCGCCGATAAGGAAGACATGACCGGCGTGGAATGGGAACCGTGGCATTTCCGCTTTGTGGGACGCGAAGCCGCCACCCAGATGCACGAACTCAATATGTGCCTGGAAGAATACACGGAATATCTCGCAAGTCATTGATGCGTATAAAAAACGCGGGCGAAGAGTTTGACTCTTCGCCCGTTATTTCGTTTTATAATTATCAATCGTCGAGCAGGAACCACTTTCCGTCGATCTTTACGCAATACACGGTCTCGGTGTCGGTCTGCGAAAAACCGCTCATGCTGTATTCTATCGTGACGGTGACTCTTGCGGTGTCTTCGACTTTAGCCATTTCTTCTTCGGTGAAATCATAGAACTTGTAGCTCGAGATTTCGTAGCCGGTCTCGGCCTCGGCGTCTTTTATGTCGATGCTGACGCCGTAGGCGAGCATATCGGCAACTTCGCCCATAGTGGAATTCTTCTCGGCGAGATCTTTGATCATATCTTCGCGGGTAGCGTCTTCGCCCATGCCGCTCTTATCTCTGAGTATGGGAGTGCAGAAGAGTCCGTAATAGCCTTCCGCGTCGCCGTCGAGCTGAGTCTCAAAGCAGGCCTTGCCGACAGCTTCGGGCGAGGATGCGCCGTTGCTGCCCACGCCGCCTCCGGCGAGGACTATGATGAGCACGACCGCGATTATTATGGCCGCGAGCGCGCAGCCGCCTATGATGAACCATTTTTTGTCTATGCCTTTGCCGGATTTCGCCGCTTTGGCTTTGCCATCGGCGGCGGCTCCGCATTTAAGGCAGAACTTTTGCCCTTCGGCAAGCGGGCTTCCGCATTTTGCACAGAACGTGGGTTTGACCTCTTCGGGGATCTCGGCTTTAGGGGGTTCGGCAGGTACTTCGGGCGCGGTGATGTTTTCGGTGACCATATCGGCTATCTTTGCTCCGCAGTTAAGGCAGAACTTCGAGCCTTCGGCGATCTCTTTGCCGCAGTGGATACATTTCATACTGCTTTCTCCTTTATGTTTTTGATTACGGATGTTTTTTATTTCCCGAATATGCCTTTGATGGTACCCAGCACGCCTTTTGCTTTGTCGGCTATGCCTTCGGCGTCGAGTTCGGCGCTCACGCCTTCGGCCACTTTGGAAGCGGCGTCGTCGTCGAGCCCGCCCACAAGACCTTTTACGGTGTTTACGGGATCGGATTTGAATTTGCCCAGCAGGTCGGGGCTGCCTTTGAGTTTGTTTACGATCTTTTCGATTATCGCTTTGATATCCATTGTGTTTCCTCCTTGTTTTTACTTGATTTGATTTTATCATTATTTGTTCTAAAAGTCAAGTGCCGGCGGCAAAAATCGATTGACAAATGTGATTTATGTGATATAATCATCATATAGATACGTAATTCCGAAAGGAGCATTTCAAGCATGGGCAAATTCAACAGGATAGGCGTCCTTACTTCGGGCGGCGACGCCCCGGGGATGAACGCAGCGGTGCGTGCGGTCACGCGTCTGGCACTGCTTAAGGGTATTGAAGTTTTCGGCATTTATAACGGCTACCGCGGACTTATAGCAGGCGAAATGGAACAGCTCGGCGAGCGTGACGTTTCTTACATAATAAACCGCGGCGGCACCATGCTTTACACCGCCCGCAGCGAGGAATTCAAGACAAAAATAGGCATAGACAAAGCCGTGGAGACCTGCCGCAAGTTTGGTCTGGACGGCATAGTCACCATAGGCGGCGACGGCACGTTCCGCGGCGCCGTTGAACTGACAGACGCGGGCGTCCCATGCATAGGGATCCCCGGGACCATAGATAACGACGTCGCTTCCACCGACGCCACCATCGGCTACGACACCGCAATGAACACGGTCGTGGAGCTGGTGGATAAACTGCGCGACACCGGCGAATCGCATTCGCGCTGCAACGTGGTCGAGGTCATGGGTCGCGAATCGGGCGATATCGCGCTGAACACGGCTATCGCCGTTGGCGCGGTGTGCGCCGTCGTGCCCGAAATGCCTACCGATTTCGATAAGCTTTATACAAAAATGATCACCGCGCGCAAAAACGGCAAGCGCAACTTTATAATCATAACCAGCGAAGGCGTGGGTAAGGATTACTGCGAGCACCTTTGTGACGAGATCCGCGAAAAGACCGGTATAGAAACCCGCTTCGTCCGCCCCGCGCATATCCAGCGCGGCGGCTCGCCTACGCTGCGCGACAGAGTCCTCGCCACCCAGATGGGCTGCGCGGCGGTGGAATCGCTGGTCAGCGGACAGATGAAACGCGTCGTCTGCCTGCGCGGCAGCGCCATAGAGACCATGGATATCCACGAGGCGCTGTATCTTGATAAAATGATGAAAAACCAGCTTACCAAGGAAGAAGAAGACCTTATCCCGCCCAACCGGCTGTACGATATGCGCCGCATGGTCGCCGACCGCCTGGCGTTCAAAGAATATCTGAACTACATGATAACGAATATCGTGCTGTGACCGCCCTCATAAGAACGATGTGTTCCGCTGACAGCGGAACGTGATGTACGGCTGCGCCGAATGATGCGCCCTTCGGGCATGATGTGCGCCTTCGGTGCGTGAGCGGAACACATCACATCATTTTGCGGCAAAGCCGCAAAACATCATTGTTCGCAAAGCGAACTGCATCACTTGCCCGCAGGGCAAACATCACTTTTTCCGGACGTTTGGCACACAAACGTCCTGCTTGCACGGATATGCGACAAAAAACCGACTGAAGTCAGGAATGATTCTTGCCTCAGCCGGTTTTTTATAAACTGTCCTTTAGGACACCTCGCAAATAACGGACGCTTTTATGTTTGAATCGTGCGTTCGGCATGAGTAAAACGTGATATTTTCCGCTTGCGCGGAAACGGCGGTTTTTCAAGACTCGCTTGTAATTATTCAAATTCATTCTGCGCAAGTCGGCTTAACATTTGACTCACCTGCCGAATATATAACTGAACAGTACAATAAAGCGCACTTTATTATTGGCTGCAGTCATAGCATATCATTATGCTTTCGAGGTATTGATCGAGGCGATGAGCATACGGCGGATAGCGCCGTGGGCTTCAGTGAAATATCTCGCTGCGCTCGATGTGAAATATTTGCCTAACGGCAAATGTGAAATATTCGGCGTGCGCCGAATGTGAAATTAAATAAATCCACCCACGCCCGCAGGCATTTCACACGCCGTAAGGCGTATTTCACGCGCGAAGCGCATTTCACAAATCCCGCAAGGGATTTATTTAGTTGAAAAGCCTCGTCTTTCGACGAGGCTTTTCTGACCGTCGCGATCAATTTAGATGCATTTCCATAAAAAGCCGGCTTTTTATGGTATTTCGGGAAAAGCAAACGTACATTTCAGATGTATTTTGCCGCTTGCAAACGTGCAGAATAGATGCGTCGTTATCACAGCAAACCGGCATTTGTCAATATCATTCGTCAATCAAAGTAATGGAAAATCCTATTTTTTTTCTTGAATTGACGGCATTATTGCAGCAATCTCCGGAATCTTTCATCACTGCGCAGAAAACCGAACGCCTCTTGGCTCAGATATTCTTCGAATTCATCGCTCATTCGTGTCCCTTGATTACCGATCCATTCGCGGGTATCTTCTTCAACCATACAAAGTTGCGGGACGGTGTATTTGTAAATACCGGGCGCGTCGAAAAGAATTCTATCATACTCAGTTGAATAGTGCTTCATTTCTTCGAGTAGAGTTAGGATTACTTCCTTATCCTCGCCTGTTTTAATTGCGCGGTTGACTGCACTTCGCTTGCTGTAGTATAGACGATGATTGTATTCAAGATAATTACCGTCCGGGATCATCACTTGAACCAGGCGCTGAATGAGATCGGAATAATTTCCGTTAGGCATAAGCGATAGTTCCCAAAGTATCTCTAGAAATTTATTATTCAACCGGTTTTGTTTATAACGCAGGAGCTCATCGCCCTCAAGGACGTTTTCCATTACATCGTCTCGCGTTATTTCAGCACGTTCGGGAAGCATTTCCGCATAACGTCTTGCTTCATCCTTCCTGCCGCGCCAGCCGAGCAGTTGAGTGATCCCTATGATCGCATTACCGCGTAAAAGTTCATCACCGCAATTCTTGATCACAGCATCGAAAAGCT
>JAFRPL010000016.1 GCA_017429165.1 Clostridia bacterium | reverse complement strand
GTTGTGGCCGACTTCGCTGTTACCCATGTCATCGTCAGTCGGCAGTCCGACCGCGCCGCCATGTGCCTTGATCTTCTGCCAGGGGCAGTTCTCCTTGAACCAGTCAAGGGTGGGGGTATTGGCCCGAAGTACCATGTTGCCGAGTGTTTCAGAGGTCTCTCCGACACCGTCCATGACGATCAGTACGACAGGTTTGTTCATAATCTGTATCCTCCATATAAATGGTTTGAAAATCTGTTAAAGAACCGACTACGGAGTTAATTGTATCATACCGGTTTTGTGTCTGTCAAGGGAGGGGCGGATGTCTTACCCCTCTGCCGGAAGCTTAAAATCAAAGAAAATATCTTCCGGAGCCGTTGTTTCCATCGGAATTCGGAATAAATGTGCTCCGTTTGGTTTCTTTGAGCCTTCGATATACTCCATCTTTCCGGAACCAATATAAGTGAATGGCAGCTGGATTCCATCTTCATTGTCGACCTTCCGGACGAAAATATGCATCCTTTTGCTGTTTTTCAGATCATTCAATTCTCTCTCACTAACGTTGGCGACAGTTTCCCACTGAAATGTATCCGCATCGATGTAACCGTCCACATATTTCAGCTCATCCTTTGTGCTGCTGCCTTTTATGACCGTAACATAAGCATGAGCAACACCATCATAGATTTTTGTTCCGAGCATGATGTCTTTCGGATTATTCAGCAAAAGCTGCTGGACCTGTTCCTTACGATATTTAGCCCACAGATGGAAAACTTCATCCGACTTGACATTATCGAAATCGACGTCGTATTTACCAAGGCCGTATTCCAGAAGATCCCTCATGTATTCATCGAATTCAACATCGATTCGGATGTCTTTGAGGGACAGTTCTCCAGACATCAACTCGAAAAAACCGCTTCTCATCATATAGTGAAGCGCATGATCAAAAGCTTCCTGTTGGAATATTCGTGTATTCGTCACGACGTGATGCCTGACATCTATGATATTGCTGCGTCCCGCATGGAGAATCAGCGCCTGTATCATGAGATATTCATACGGGCGAACGATCGGCAGCATCTCTGAAACATACTTAATAAAGTCCTCCTGCCGCTCGTTAAAGTATGGAAGCTCTTGTTCTCCGATCGCCTGCAAGAAGCCCAAATAGGACGAATTCTTCCTGCCACTGATTCTGGACTGCATGAACTTGATCAAGTCCGGAGCATAATCATTATTCAGATAATCTACATGCTGTGGATATCCGGCGGCACTGATGTATTTTTTGAAATTCATGTAGTCCTGTTGGAGGTACGTTTTCGTATTGAAGTTAACCTCGTCAATATATGACAGAATCTCCTTCTTGCTCAGATCGTCAATATGGATCTCTACCCCATAATCGGCCAGGCCGACACTCATATAATTGTCCTCTATCAGACTTGCTACCAGTTTCTTTTCGACCACGAAATTCTCTGACAGGCTTCCTAACGCGAAAGCGATTTGGACACTTCTTTTATAATCATTTCCGATGAAATCCAGAACCGTAACATATCTTTTGCCTTCATAGTTGCGAAGACCACGTCCAAGCTGCTGGATAAAAATCGTCTGGGAATCTGTCGGCCGGAGGAACAGGACCATATTGACGCCCGGAATATCAACGCCTTCATTCAGAATATCCACAGTGAAAAGGATCTCCAGGTCCGCAGAATCACTCTGCAGATCATTATAAGCGCGTACTCGTTCGCCAACGGAATTCCGTCCGGTCAGATACTGTGTATGGTAATATTCTTCCATAGCCTGAGACATACGGCTCGCATGAGAGATATCACGGCAGAATGCCAAAGCCTTAAGCTTCT
Source organism: Clostridia bacterium (assembly GCA_017429165.1). Classification (GTDB taxonomy): domain Bacteria; phylum Bacillota; class Clostridia; order Oscillospirales; family CAG-382; genus UBA1206. The sequence goes on along the minus strand of JAFRPL010000016.1, from coordinate 58,980 downwards.
GTCCCGGAATCCTGTGCTTTTCTATCATCTGATAGATAAAACCACAGTGTTTATCATCCGAAAACTGTTCAACAAACTTATGACCTTTTGTTTCTTTGATGCCATATTCGATCAGTTCATCGCGAATACCATAATATTTGAATGGAACTACAAGCCTATTGATGATCGCATCCCGCAGACGCAGTTCATAAGGCACATTCTGATCAAAAAGACTGAATACGTCCTCTCCGTCCATTCGTTCAGGAGTTGCTGTTATACCAAGAAGGAACTGTGGTTCGAGGTAATTGATGATTTTCCGATAGGTCTCTGCCGTTGCATGATGACATTCGTCAATAATGATGTAATCCCAGGTATGTTTTTCAAAAAGCTCCAGCGAATTAGCCATCGTGACATTCGTTGAAAACACGAAATCCGCATCCTGTTCTTTGTACTCGCCATTGAAAATGCCATATGTCTTATCGCTGCCGAAAACTCTCTGAAAGGTCTCATAGGATTTCATCAGGATTGAACCCTCATGGACGATGTATAAAAGCCGCTTCGGCGCGAAATTCAAGGCATCAAAAGCCGCGAGGAAAGTTTTGCCGGAACCCGCGGAGGCCGTAATCAAAGCTCTCGCAGCTCCCATTACGCGGACTTTGTTCAGCTCTTTCAAAGCCCTTCGCTGCATATAATTTGGCTTGACTTCTGAATTGGCGATATCATAGTCCATATCCCATCTTTCAATGGAATAATACAGCCTCGTTCGATACTCATCTATCAGTTCACGTGACAGAGGCAGCGTTTGTTTCCATAGGGAATCAAATTCCGCTTTGGCTGATGAATATGTCGTATCGTCATTCTCGTCGATGACGGATACGTCCCATTCTATGTTCTTCAGGAGCGCATAGACTGTAATATTGGACGAACCCACGAGCAACTCATTATGATCGGAGAATTCGAACAAATATCCCTTGGAATGAAAGCCGACAGCGTTGCCATTTATATCATGAAAGCATTCTCTATCCAATCTACATGTGAAGCGATCCGGGTATCTATTCTGGAGATCATAAAAGAACTGAAGTGAATCGACGTCCGTGAAGTTCTGATATGTGGAGGTAATCAATTGACCCTTGGCGCCTCGTGCAATTGCTGCCTCAATATTAGGCGCAAGCAAACGGAGACCAGGTCTCTTAATAAAACTGACCGAGAAATAGAATGCTTGGCACATATCAATACTTCTCTTCAGCTTATCAATGAACTTGGTCTCACTGTTATTTGTATAGAAGCCGCTTCCCATATTATACCTCACGAATTATACTCTCAAATCAATAAATCCAGGGACATATATTATAATTATATTATCATATAGCCTACCTGATTTCAATAAAAAATACACTATCTGATTTCTTCAATCATCAGTTGACGATTATAGCCGTCATCGTGCTCCTGCGACAGCAGTTTTCTCTACCCATTCCAACTGTTTTTCCCTTTCACCCCTCCCGCCTGGGGAGGAGGTTCGCCTCCTCCCATACGAGCGGGTCTGTGCGTTTTGAGGCTGCGTCGAGCAGTAGGAAGCTCTGCACTTCGACTCCGAAGGCTGTGACGGTGAGGCGGATCTTTGCCGTTCCGCAGGGGAGCTCCATCGCGGCAGCCGGAGCCATGAGCGTCAGGCGGTGCGGCTTGCGTTCCCTGCCTTTTGCAAAGCGCATTTCGCAGCTCATCCGGACAAGTTTCGCGCGCGCTTCGCCGTTCCTGCGGAGGAACCGTGTCAGTGCGTAGATAATCGTTTCGCGGCCGTATCCGTCGGGCATGAAACCCGTGCAGGTGAAGCCTTCCGACAGCTTAAGTCCGCAGACGATGCCTTTGTAATTCAGTTCCATATCTTTGTCCTCCTGTCTGTTATTGTATGCCTGTATGTGTATCCGGTCTGTCGCCGCGCCCTCTGCGTGTCAGCCCGCGAGGTTGGCTGCCGGGAGACTCTACGCGGTTCCGGCCCCGCGTCATGGGATACAAAAAGAGCTGGTTATTCCATGATCTCTCATGTAATAATCAGCTCTGTGGTTTGTACACTATTGCGCCGGGCTGCGGGGCCTCCCTGACCCGGCACGCATATTATACAGCAGGACTAAAGATCTGTCAACAGGTTATTTTACAATTTCCTTCCGCTGTCCATATCCGTATAGAGAACCGCGTCCGGACACAGCCGCAGCGCTGTTGCGGGACATTTTTCACCGATCGGACCATAAACTGTCCGGAAGACAGCTTCCGCCTTGGTCGCTGCCGGGACCATGCAGAAATGTCTGGACGCATGCATCAGTGTCGGGATCGTCAGCGTCAGCGCATGCGTCGGCACTTCCTCTATTGCGGCAAAACATCCATCATGGACCTGCTGCATCCGGCACACATCATCCAGTCCGACAATCTTAACGGCCTTCCCGTCATGAAAATCCGCAACATGCGGATCGTTAAAGGCAATATGTCCGTTCTCCCCGATCCCCATGCAGACGATGTCCACACCGTCCTTGAGCATCGCGCCGTAAGCCTCACATTCAGCCTCGATATCTACCGCATTCCCGTTCAGATAATGGACTTCCTTAAAGGGAACCAACCCGAAGAGGCGGTCCCGGAGGAAGTTGCCGAAGCCCTGCGGCGCGTCTGACGGCAGGCCGACATACTCATCCATATGGAACGCGATGATCCGGCTGTAATCGATCTCGGGATCCGCTGCCATGGCAGCCAGGAATTCATTCTGAGACGGCGCGGCAGCAAAGATCATACTGATCGTTTCTTTTTCCTTCAGGAGGGAGACGATCGCGTCGCGTACGTCCTTCTCCGCCGCAAGACCCATTTCCTCACGGGAAGCATATCTGCGGACCTGGAAATTGTACTGCAGATTCATTGTTTATCACCTCTGTTGTCAATATATCATCATACCGGACATTCCGGCTCTTTTGCCGGAACAATAATCCTACAGCAGAACTCTTGTCAGCCTGGTGTAAGATTCTTCGATCGCGTTCAGCACACGGACCGGATAGATCAGATCACGGTTAGACTGCGGCACCTCGCCGGTCTTAAGCATCTTCACGAAATGATCTGCCTCCTTATGATACGCGTCCGGATCCGTGATCGGAATGCTGAGCGTCTCCTCTGCGGCAATGACTGTCCCTCCATAACGGTAAACATGATCGTTATAAGACAGCGTTACAGCGAAAGAAGCATACTCCAGGATAACAGCCACGCCTTTTTCGACCCTGACCGCGGTGACTGCCACCGGATCAAATCCAAAGACGGTCAATGCGATCTCGACCAGGTGGGAAGAATAGAAATAGAAATCACCATACGGATTTGCCAGATTGACAGGGGCATACACCTGGCCTGAATACAAAGCGTTCTGCGCTTTGGCCTCGTCCGCGAATTTCTTCAGCTCCAGTGTCGGAGCCGCAAATTTAAGAGACGATCCGCCGATGATCGGCACGTTCTTCCGCTCGGCAAGTTCCGCAATGGCCTCGGCCTCTGCATAATCGTTGGCGAACGGCTTATCGATGAATGCAGGGATGCCCGCCTCGATAAACGGTCTGACGTATCCGGGATGCAGCTTGCCGTTACGGCTGGTCACCATGATCCCGTCTACCTGCCCAAGCATTTCCTCCGGAGTCATGATCGGGATAGAACACTCCTCGGAGAGCTTCTTCCCGGCTTCCGGCTCTTCTCCCCAGATACCGATAACCTTTACGTCATCATATTCTCCGGACAGATTAAAGCATTTGGAAAACGCTTTGGCATGCGAGTTCTCGGAACCGATTATACCGACTCTGTACATATCTCATCCCTCCCGGTCTCCGGAGAGAATCACTTTGCTGACCTGGATATCATCGTCGAAAATAACGATATCCGCTGCGTATCCTTCCTTAAGCTCTCCAGTCTTATCCAGCTTCATTACCCGGGCAGGAGTTTTCGTCATCATCTGAATGCAGTCTGTAAGTGGTATTCCGGCCAGTTTATAACACGTACGCACCAGACGGTCGGTCGTCGCGACGCTGCCGGCAAAGCAGCTGCGGTCCATCACTTTAGCGACTCCGTCCTCTACGATTACGGACTCCCCTTCACCGTTGGTCGAACTATAAACGCCTTCCGGCATCCCTGTCGGACGGATCGAATCCGTTACCATACAGATCCTGTCCGGTCCTTTAGACTTATAGATCAGCCGCAGGAGCTCAGGCGGCATATGACATCCGTCGGAGATCATCTCAACGTCCATTTCATCCAGAAGATAGGCCGACTCGATAACCCCGAGACTGCGATAACCGTAATTCCGTGTAATCGTAGACATGCCCGAATACAGATGCGTCACCAGATGACAGCCTGCTTCATACACCGGCAGGATGTCCTGATACGTCGCGTCGCTATGCGCGATAGCCGGGATGATCCCATGGTCGGTCAGATACCGGCAGAATTCGAGAGAGCCTTTCCTCTCCGGCGCAAAATCCCATCTCCGGATCACATCGGCTCCTGACTCCACTATCTCCCGATACTCCTCCGGAATCGGATCCGTCATATACTTTGTATCCTGCGCTCCACACTGTTTAACGGAGAAATACGGTCCTTCCAGATGTATGCCGGGAATATGCGGGAGCCTCTCGCCGGGATCGTTCATGACTTTCCGCAGATCAGCGATGGTGTTCTTCAGAGCAGTGGGACTGCAGCTGCTGGTCGTCGGGAAGATGGTCGTTGTACCGTGCTCAAAATGTACACGCATAGAGGTCTTGATCGCCTCTGTGCCGCCGTCCGTATAGCATGCTCCCCCGCCGCCGTGCGTATGAATATCGATAAATCCCGGGGATACATACTGTCCCTTGGCATCCAGTTCCTCATCAAAAGGCAGCGATTCCGATGTTACAGCCTGAATCACACCTTCTGACAGATAGAGATTGACTCCTTCCAGGATCCTGTCCGTGATCAGACGTCCATTCTTGATCTTAAGTGTCATTTTCTATGCTCTGCACATCAGCAGATCTCCCTGAAATCTCCTAATCCGATGCCGTTTCGCTCAAGCCACGCGAAGATCTCGGGAGACGTTGCGGCCTTCAGATCCTGAGTCCTGACGACGTTGAAATTCCCTTCGTGGAAGAGCTGTTCATCGACATAGCCGCAGTGGCAGACAACGTAAATGTACTTCTTCTGCAGCATGTCGGGCAGCTTCTTTTCATCCGTCAGATATCCGAGCAGATCGGCTTTCATCTGATTCTCGTATGTCGGCGGATTCAGATACCAGCCCATCCCGGCGTTGTAGACATCCTCTCTCGCGTGCATGGTGCCGGAGCTCGGTTTGCCGCATTCCTTAGCCAGCGACTGCGTGACCTTTCTGTGCCAGGCCGTCCCGTATGCATGGCCGTGGAAATAGTCAGGATCCCGGCCGATCAGCTCGCGGAAACGTTCCAGCTGAGCGCGGAATTCGCGTGCGACCTCATCCGGATCGCAGTGATCTTTGCCGTTCGTATTCATGGGACTATACCCGCCGTTGTCCTCGGCATAACGCCTGCGGTGTGTATTCATGTCGATGAAACGGCCCTCGCTGTCGACCAGGGACGGAACATCCTTCGGATCGGATACCGGGAATCCGTTGCAAAGGTTAAAATCGATACCCAGCGCAATATCATTGAGATACGGCCGGATCATCTCCGCGCACTCCTCTGCCCACGGCATGTTGGGGAAGAATCCTGTGTTGCGGATCACGCCGTGCGTGATGCCATAGATAATACCGCTTGCGACTGCGGGAGTGATCCCGTAATCATCCGACTGCAGAACCAGTTTTGTCATAGTAGTGCTCCTTTCTTTAGTTAGATGGTTTATACTCTTCTGTTCAAAATCATTTCTGTCCCTTACTCATCCGTGTGCAATTCTTGCTGGCTTAGCTGCTTATTCCTCCACGTAAGCCACGACGCGCACAGGGAATGACTCCACTCCGGCCACCGGGATCGGGAAGGCCGTCAAATAGAAATGGTCCGTCGGCAGGTCGTCCAGGTGCGCGATGTTTTCGATCAGGCAGATGTTTTTCTCCAGGAGCTGGATGTGATTGACGTGCTCTTCGCTGCGGGGGACCTCGACGCCACCAGCGTCAACCGCCATGAGCTTCATGCCGGAGTCGACCAGCAGCTTGATGGCTTCCGGTGTGAAATACGGGCTCTTGCTGTATTCGTCCGTGCCGTATTTATCGCTGTATCCCAGATTGCAGACCACGACGTCGCCCGGCTTGATGCCGCCCGCGCGTGCGATGGCCTCCTCCAGGCGTGGCACCGTGATGGGCTCACCCGCCGGGACGTCTTTCAGACTCAGCAGCACGGCCGGGCCGCACAGCGTGTTAATGTCGATCGTTGCCAGATCCGCGCCGTCCGGGAAAAGATGATACGGCATCTCGATATGTGTCCCGATATGCGACACCATCGTGATATCGCTCATAATGTACCACTGGCCCTCCAGACGCACAACGTTATGGTTGACGGTATCGGCCCCGATGGTCTCGACACGGAACTTGCGCGGCGCGTTCTTGGGGTCGATGACATGCGAGAGATCATACAACTTATACATAGACGGACTCCTTTCGGTTTTCAGTAACGGATTGTGCGGACAGCGACGGAACGGTACCGGCAATGCCGCCGGCAGCTCCGCTGCGTATCAGGGGTGTTTTCTACATGGTAGCATAAAAGCCGGATTCTTTCAAGATTCTTTTCCTGCCGGACCGCCTTCAGGTTTACAATTGTTTTTCGGTGATTTCAGGCGTATAATCTTCTGGAGATCTCATTATGCAACATTGGAGGTTTATCATGAAAAAAGCATTGGTACTGATCATTTCTGTTCTGTTGTGTCTGTGCGCTGCCTGCAACGCGAAAAGCTCTGAAGAGCCGGCGCCTGCCCAGAGTTCTGCAGCAGCTGAAAGCAGCAAAGAGCAGGCATCACAGCCTGCCGAGAGCGTTGCCCCGGCTGAAAGTGTTGCCGAGAGCACTGTGCCGGCCGAGAGTGTGACCGAGAGCACGACTGAAAGTGCCGCGGAGGAACCGGAGCCGGAAGCTGCCGTTACATTGACATTTGATCCTGTGCTATATCAGGATCCGGGCGACCAGGATCGTTACAACATTCTGACCTATGGCACCAACAGCGGAGATGTGCCCGCCATGGTCACGTTTAAGTACAAAGCTATTGATAAAGACGGCAATGCGCTGGCAGTATTCAATATGCTGAAAGGCACGTATTCAGAAACATTCAGGGATACCGTTTTTATACCGGCCGGAGTTGAAAACTATCCGATAGCCTTCGCCCTGCCCACGGTTTTCAAATACGATATCAGTACCGGTACAGAGATGCCTGAGATCGATCACATGGATTATGAGATCCTGGAGATCGCGAACATGGATACGGAAGATTTCAGAGATCATTTCACCCCGGGCGAACCCGAGTTCAAGAACGGCCATCTCTATATTTATGTAAAGTACGACCAGGAAATAGGCGATAATTATTCTTCCATGTACCCCGACTATACGCTCCTCGGTTATTCGAACGGTGCGCTGACCACTGTCTGCTGCCTCAATTGTTATTCCGCCTCAACAACCTCATTCTCAGTTTCTTACACAAAGGAGAACACCGACAGTTCGTTCCTCGTCTACCATGATCTGCCCCGTGATCCCGTAGACACGTGGGAACTGTATCTGGGATGTGTAGGAGCCGAGAAATAAGTTCACAGAACACGCAGATCGTAAAAGTAACCGGCCTGGTTAATAAGCCGGTTCCATTTTTGTTTTATTCAGGCCTGCGTTTAGTTCAGGTCCTCGACATCCACGCAGTGGAATCCGTTCTTCATCAGGAGCTCTGCGGTCACACCCGGCGCGTCGATCAGTTTTCCTGTGAATGTGCCGTCATACCGCTGCTTTACTCCGCAGCTGGGGCTCCTGGACTGCAGCACAATCAGATCCGGCTGCTCGCGCAAAGCGATCTTCAGGCACTTGGCCGCACCTAGACGGAACTCTCTGTCCACGTTCCGTCCGTCCTTCGCCGTAACCACGCCGTCCGCGATCTCTGACGGAACGCGCGGTGTCGGCAGGCCGCCCATCTGCTCCGGACACACAGGAATCATCTCATTGTCCGCCGCGAGCCGCAGGACCTTTTCGTTACAATTGTTCCCACCGTTATACTTGCAGTTCTCGCCCATCAGACAGGCGCTGACCATGATTTTCATTACCGTGTTTTTATTTCAGCAGCGGCGCGCCGCATTTCTCGCAGCGGTCGCCCGTCACCGGATTCTGCCGCGCGCAGACCGGACAGTACAGGACAGGAGACGACGCTTTATCTTACTTCTGCTGATTGGCCTGGATGATCTCTGCCAACGAAATGTTGGGGTTGCGATACCGTGCGTTCGGATTAGGCTCCTTGACGCATACCAGTTTGATGGCATTCTGCGGGCATGCATGTGCACAAGCCATGCAGTTGACACAGTGGGTATAGTCATACACAGGTCTGCTGTTCTCTACGCGGATGCATCCCCGCGGGCAGACACGGGTACAGGTGCCGCAGCCTACACAGGCATCTGTGACTCCATACAGCGGGAAGGAATACATGCGGCCGTACTCTTCCGTCATCTTCATAAACCCTTGGTAGAAAGTCTTCTCCTCTTCCGCCGCAAACTGGATCTCGTGTTTGCAGGCGTCGATATCTGCTTTCAGCATAGCAATGTGCTCATCGACTTTCTTTTCCGGCTCAAGCAGTTTCTGCTGCTCCATGTCGAAGACGATGATGGCATTATCCAGCATGATGATCGTGTTGATATAATCAGCCTTTTTCCCAATGCTCTCCAGGAATTCCTGCGCACGTTCCGCAACGCCGCCATGGTGCATTCCATAGGTGACGATGATGTAGAAGTATTCCGTCTCAAATGTGGAGCTGCGGATGAAATCTTTGATGAAATCGGGCAGATCCAATTCAAACAGTGGACATACGATGCCGATCTTATCGGCTTTATAATGTCGGTCGGTCTTGTTCATTTCCTGAGGGATGCTGATGAGTTCTGTGTCCAGATGCTTGGCTACGTAAAGGCTGTTGCCTGTGGCTGTAAAATAGAAGACCATGTGATTTCCTCCGTGTTATGTTCTGAGTATACTATACCATCCCCGGGCATAATATGTAAAATACTTGGTTTGTATATCGAATTATTCGATTTTTGAATGATTCTTCTTGCATCTTCCGGCATAAGATGCTACACTCACTCCATACTATACCGGGAGGCGATCCGATGGACCTGCGTGTTTTAGAATACTTTCTTGCGGTGGCCGAGGTCGGCGGCATCAGCCGCGCGGCGGATATCCTGCATATTTCACAGCCCACACTGTCCAGACAATTGATGGAACTGGAAAGAGAGATCGGCAGTACTTTATTGATCCGCGGAAAAAGGAGTGTAACTCTCACACCCGATGGACTTATGTTTCGTGAAACCGCCCGGGACATCCTGGCTTTATACCAAAAAGCCCAGGAGAAACATGCGCAAAGCACGGAACTGTCCGGTGACATCTATCTGGGTTCAGGAGAGACAGAGTCCTTCTCTGCCCTTGCGGATCAGATCAAAGCATTTCAAGAACGATACCCTAAGGTATGCTTTCACATCTTCTCGGCACACGCAGAAAAGATCCGGGATGACGTGGACAAAGGCTTGCTGGATCTGGGCCTTATGATGCGCTCCGTAAGCACGGAAAAATATGAGAACCTGGCCATTGGCCGGGAGGAGCACTGGGGCGTATTGCTGCCCCGAGAACACCCTTTGGCGGAAAGGGATGCCCTCGATCCAAAAGAACTCCGCAAAACGCCTCTCATCCTTCCGGAGAACACCGTATTCCGCAAGGAGGTCCTGAGCTGGATCGGCGGACAGCCCGATGTGCGTGCGACCTATACTCTGGTACGAAACGCCATCCTGCTTGAACTGGCCGGCGGCGGACATCTCGTCTGCCTGGATATGCCGGCGACCTCCAGTCACGGGCTGGTCTTTGTGCCCTTTGCTCCGACCCGAAAAAGTGAGCCTGTGCTGATCTGGAAGCAAAACTCAGCAGTCTCTCCTGCGGTGCAGGTATTTTTGGACTATTTGGATCACCCAGAGGAAGAATAAAACTTTTAAGACAAATACACCCCCTCGGCCGTTATGAACGGTCCAGGGGGTGTTGTGTTCCATGATCCTTTATTTGCGCTCCGCGACTCCTTCGATTTTGTTCAAGAAAGCCACGCTCCGCTCGATCCATCCGCGAAGCTCACTGAACAAAGCCTCTCCAAAGCCATGATCCATACCATGGCCGATCTCGAATTCATACGGGATGCCTGCGTTCTGCAAAGCATCTGCCAGGATGCGGGAATTGATAAAGTCACAGGCATGGTCGTTATCCCCGTGCAGGATATAGGTCGGCGGGAATGAACTGATATGGTCTTCCACATTCCAGTCGGACTCCGCAGCTTCTTCCAGGCTGAAACCATGGGTCGTCATGCTCCAGCCTCCGACATCATGCCCTGTGCGCACGCCTCTCCAGGAAACGAAGCCATATACAGAGATATTTATGATCGGTGCAGGCAGGCCATAAGCAGGATAGCCGTGATTGTCCGTACACCAGGAATTGACCAGATAGCCGCCAGCAGAAAAGCCTGCGATGAAGTAATGGCCTGCGTTCAGATGCAGTTCCGCTTTATGGGCTTCGATGTACCTGAGCAGCTGCGCCATATCCGCCAGCGGGGCCGGATATAATTTCTTTCCACCGACGCGGTAATTCAATACGACCACATGATATCCCAGCTGATTATAATGATTGGCGATCGGGAATCCTTCGGATATGTTCCAGATCTGGGTGTTGCCGCCGCCGGGAACACAAACAAGGAAGGGTCTCTCATCCGCATCCGGATCCATGGATGGGAAGTACATGAAATATGCTTCTTCCTTTCTCGGGTCAGCTTTGATCTCTTCTTCCGTATACAACGGATAGGTGAAATCTCCTTCTTCAGCCGCTTCCAGGAGGCGATTGAATCCATTCAACAACGAATATCCATGAAAGATCCTCTGTCTGGAGATCTCTTCGATCGTCGATCCATAAAATGGTGCCTGTTTCAGGTCCAGACCCACAATGAACCGATCTGCGTATGGTGCGATCCTCGGATCGGTCATGATCTCTTTCAAAGTATTCTTCCTGGTAAACATATCGTATCCTCCTTCTGTACCTTTCCTGAACTTTTGATTGCAGTTGTTCTTTGTTGATACAACTATACCACGGAGGCTCATAAATGTAAAATGTCGTTTTTAAATAGATTATTATGCAATTATTGAATAGAATCGTTATGTTTGAGCGTATCGATCTCTATCACGCGCCGATACCGTTCTTCTTCAGCCAGGCTGCTACGTCCGAAGGAAGCGATGAACCGCCGGAATAATGGACGGACAGACCTTCACCTATAACAGCTTCCGGGGCAAGTTTCGCGATCGCCGTCAGGCTCTGACCAAATCTGCCGCCGCCGAGGTATTCTTCTTTGTATCCATCTCTGTGATAGCGTAGTTTGTTGACGATGAGCCCATAGCGGGAAAACTATCCTTCCGTACGCGGGAGCAGCATGAGAACGATCTCTTTTTCTGTCGCCGCAATCAGATTTGTTCCCGGCTCCTGAACCTTCCAGTTCCAGATATCACAGGCGTACGGACGCACCTGTTCCCGGATCATTTCCTCCGTATACGGATAAGGCCTGTCCGACACTTTTTATTTCGCTTTTCTCTTGGAGTTGGTTTGATAGATCGTTTGAGAAAACGCCCCTTTATACACCTCTTCATCGAGAAAAGCGAGAACAATACGCCGCTTCTTTTTGTCGGTAGGGATTACAATCTTCTTATCTTTAACTGATAATTCAATACCGGTTTGTTTGGCGATGCTTTTTATTTTTGCTGCAGTATAATCTCTCAAAATACCCGAATCCATAATTGAAGCGATTTTTCTGCGTTCCCAACTATTTGCTGCCGCTGAAAATGCTTCACCGTCATCCATAGAAACAGCTTTATTTCCGATAAAATCGACTATATCAGAATTGGTTGCTTCTCTGTAGTAATCCGACAAATTGAAAACTTGACGTGCGAAGAAAAATGACGTGAATTGCAATTTACCCTCAATAAACAAACAGTCGATATGTTTGCCGATCGTTATTCCTATTCTGTTATCTGCAACAAAAGTGTTGCCGGATAAAAACAAGTGGATCTTTTTAGCAGATATGTATTGATCGGACTTGAATTTTTGGAACGCCGCCGTATAAGTATCAACACCGTTCACAGTAGAATGCACTCCAACAAACAACGCTTTGATCTTAGGAATCTCGTCACTTTCAGGCTCTAATGCCTCTAACGCCTGCGGATTCTTAATCGCGGATATTATTTCTTCAGGTAGCGAAAAACCCTCTATGAATAAATACTCTGCTCCGTCAGGATCCGGCGTGTATTTGCCATCAAATACAACCGGGGTTTTATCTGCAACCATTTGATTTGACGCATCATCAAAAAGATGATCGATCGCCTTTTGCGTTTCGCGATCTTCTACAACACGCTTGATCTGGATAGACTTGTCCTTTGTATCCATCCAGGCAAAGAGTACACTATCTGAAAACATCATTGTTTCACCTCAGCCATAAAATAGTCCCACAGGATAATAACCTTTTTTATTGTTTTAGCATCTTGAATGCTTTTTCTCTTTGAAATCATTGATATCCCATCGCTTCCGTTTACAGTTGTTACTTCATAAAAATGATATCCACGAAGCATCAAGATAGGATTTGGTAATACTGTGTTGCTCAAGAAAATAAACAGTAACACAATACCTATAATTAACAGTGTCAACCAAACATTAAAATCCTTTAGTATAAGATTTGAAAACGGAAGAACATAGGTGACGATAGCAACAATAGAGAGTTTGTCGTTTGACCTTACAGAACTTACGCTGATTGGCACAATCTCCAATTTTTTGCGGCCGATATTTACAATCAAAACAGAACGAAAAGCATAAAGAAGACCAATTATTCCAATAACAGAAATGACAATTGCTTTTGCCGTAAGTTGAATTTTGCCATCTTCCGTACAGACTTCTTTATATCCGCACTGAATCCACCAAACGACGCTAAAGAAAAATGCAATCGGCGAAATAGTAGATAAGTTGAAGAGCATTCTTTGAAGTTTATTTGCCATCTTTATACCTTCATTTCATCACACACGGCGAGGAGTATGTCTAAACGGTCAACGATCCGCTGCTGCTCGGCGAAGAACAGAAACTATGGAAACCGCTTTTTTATTTTCTTACCGGCAACTGAAATACTCTTACCGTGCAATTAAAGCCGCATTGCGACAGATAATCGCTTGTTGTTGCCAAAACGTTTTCATTTTCAATAAATGGGCTTAGCATAGAGCTTTCTCCTAACATTTTTCTTTCAATTCGAACCCACAGGGTATTACGCCGGCTCTGTTTTCGAGCGTCGGTCAAAAAACGGAACCTGCGGGGGTTCGAATCGAGGCGGTTTTATATCTTGTCGTTCAGGTCCGAAAAATCGGTGTTGAACAGGATCTCCTTCGGCAATTCCTGCTTTTGCAGGAACATCAGCATATAGATCGGGAAGTAGGTGACTTTGCCGTCTGTTTCGACGTTGCCGTTACAGAAGACGTAGCCCTCTTCAATGCCGTAGTCCGTAACGTTCAGCACGTTATCTATCGCGTTGTGGCGGTAGTAGTCCTTGCCGGATTTGATCTCGATCGGCAGGATCTTTCCGTCCTCTTCGATCACGAAATCAAGCTCGCCGAACTTTTTGCTGTTGTAGTAATAGAGCGTATATCCGTGCGCTGTCAGTTCCTCGGCGGCGACATTCTCGTATATGGAGCCGAAGTTGATCGTCGTTTCGTGCTGCAGAATCTTGAGCTGGATCTCGTTCCCGTACTGCGCGGCAAGCAAACCGACGTCGTTCGAAAACAGTTTGAAAAGGTTCTGTGACTTGGAGAGCAGCAGCGGCACTCTCGGCTCGTCCACCACGTTTGCTGGGAGCGCGACGCCGGCGTTCTTCAGCCACAGGAAGCTGTCGTAATACTTGTCGAATCGCGCTTTTTCGCCCAGATTTTTCAGGATGAAGCGCTTGTTTTTCGCGTTCAGCTCGCTGGGGATCAGGTCGAAGATCTCGTTGAGATAGAGACGGTTTTTCTCGTCATATTTTGAAATATCGCGCTTGTAAAGCCGGATGATCGCGCTTTGCGCGTCGGCGACTTTGCGGAGGTTCTTCGTTTCCAGATAAGTGGAGACCGCCTCCGGCATGCCGCCGACGATGAGGTAAAGCTCGAACAGCGCCGTCATGCGTTCGTGAATAAATGCGTCCACGGGCTTTTTCTTCTCAAACGATCCACGAAGCGCGTCGATGACCTTTGCGCCGACGTTGTTCGCCCAGGCAAATTCCTCAAAATCCAGCGGGTACATCGTGATGATGTCCATGTATCCCACCGGGGCGGAGATGATGTCTTTGAAAACGGTTCCGAGCAGGGACCCGCTGAGGATATAGGAATACTTGCCGTCCTGCACGAGGTACTTGATCTGCGTGATCAGCTCCTTGCACTCCTGCACCTCGTCGAAAAAGATCATCGTCTTCCCCGGGATCATCCGGTCACCGAAAAGCGCGGAAAGGCGCAATAAAATCTCGTCTGCACCCTGTGCGTTCTCAAAAAGCGGAATGTAATCCGGATTCTCGATGAAATCCATTTTGATCACGCTGTCGTAGTGGTCGTTTGCGAACTGCTCGATTATATAGGACTTACCGACCTGGCGGGCGCCGATGATCATCAGCGCCTTTTTCGGGTTGTCCTTGTAGAACTCTTCAATTTGCTTTGTGATTTTACGTTGGAGCATTTTTCATCCTCCCATAATTCTCGATGGTATTATCATAGCACAAATCCACGGAGAAATCAAGATATAATTTACACTTTTCCATGAACTTTTTCGCTGAATCACCGCACTTTTCTTGACACGCTTTTCCGGCAACCTGTTTGCGGAAGCCGATAAACGAAATATGCGAAACAAATTTCGCTTCATTTCGCATAGATTTCGCTTAAAAATTCGCATTCTTTCGCTTCGAAGTTCTTTCTCTGAATCGGGAAAGGACTTTTTTGTTTTCAAAAACAGTTTTGCTCCTCGGGGAGCAGCTATATACACGGGAGCCACGCTGATCCAGAATCCCCAGTGCTGTTTGGAACTTCGCGCGTCGAAAACCCTTGAAATATAAGGGTTTTCGGCAATTGAACATTGATAAAAACAGTCGAGTTCTCCCCATGTTTTCTCCCCATTTTCCGCAAAAAAAATCAACGGCAGAAGACGCACTTCTGCCGCCTGAAACATATCCCGTTTGTCCGGCTTTTACATACGAAGCGATCCGTAAATTTATTAAAGGAGGATTTGTTATGAGAACAAATTCCAAAAACGGGCTGAAGAAGCCAAACGACGTCATTGTTTTTGACATCCCGGAAGCGTCGGCCACAGACAGAGGGAGGGCGAAGAAGCTTCGGTATCTGAAGCGTGCGAAAGGCGTGACACACGTCGGCTCGGTACCGTCCTATTGGGACGGCGGCAAACTCGTCATTCGGAGAGACGAGTTGATGAAGTGCCTCTTCGGATCCGACGAGGAGGGAGGCAGATGAACGGGCTGAACGGAACGGGCGTGTACAACCCGTACGCCGAGCTGATGAAGGGCTTCAATTCCATCGACGCAGCAACGCTGATGGACAAGCCGCTGCCGAACAGCTGCTTTCTCGTGGACGGACTTGTGCCGGAAGGGGTCAATATGATCTCCGGCGCGCCGAAGGTGGGAAAGAGCTGGCTGATGCTCGATCTGGCGCTCAGTATCGCCTCCGGGGAACCGTTCCTCGGGCAGAACACCGCGAAATGCGGCGTTCTCTACCTCTGCCTCGAGGACACTCTCAAACGCATCCAGGACAGGCTTATGAAGCTGACGGACGAGGCGCCGGCGAATCTGCGCTTTGCGGTGACGGCGGGAACGCTGGGCGGAGGTTTTGAGGAAGAACTGAAAAACTATCTGTACTCCAATCCCGACACGAAGCTCGTCATCATCGACACGCTGCAAAGGATCCGTTCGCCGAAAAGCAATAACTCCGGCGGCATCTACGCAAACGACTACGAGGATATTTCCGCGCTGAAGGAGATCGCCGCTTCACGGAACGTTTCGATCCTTCTCGTTCACCATCTGAGGAAGCAGAAGGACAGCGACGTCTTCAATCAGGTCTCGGGATCGTCGGGGATCACGGGCGCGGTGGACACCTCCTACGTTCTGCAGAAGGAAAGCCGGGAGTCGAAGACGGCGACACTCATCGCCACCGGACGCGACATCGAGATGCAGAAGATCACGCTGAAGTTTGAAAATCTCCGCTGGGTGTTTGTGGAACGAAAGGACGGCGAACAGATCGTCAAAGAGAAAGCGCCGCTCTTTCTCATTCAGCTGGTGGACTTCATGCGCGACCGCACGGAATGGACCGGCACGGCGACTGAGCTGCTCGAAAACCTGAACGATCCGATCACGCCCGCGACCATGGTAAAGAATCAGATCGTGAAGTATTACTGCGATATTTTAGAGCCCGCCGGGATCGTCTTTGACAGTAAGAAAACGAAGACCGCGCGCCTGCTGACGTTCCGGAAAGGTGACGGGGTGACGGAAGGAGACGGTGAAAATGATATGTAGCAAATTGCCCGTCATCGGCGTCACCGCCGTCACCCCTGCCTGCGGCGGCGATCTGACCGCGACTCGCGGGAGCGGTTTAACAAGCACTGGATTCGGGTGCACCGAATCCGCTTGCGGGATCACCTGCACAAGCAACGACTTTGGACTTCCACGTCCAAAGTCAGCTTGGCGTCGGCTCAGCAAGCATCGCCTTCGGGTGCACGCACCCGCCCGCACTTGTCAGGGCAAATCCCTGAAACCCTTAAAGAAAAGAGATCACAAAGGAGGAAGTCATTTTGAAAAGAACGGAAAGAATCAAGTTCTGGCTTGACGACGATGAGCTCGCATTAGTCGACAAAAAAGCAAAAGCAGCAGGGCTGAACCGCTCGGCGTATATTCGGAAACTGATGAGTGAAACAGAAGTCATCCCGGCAACTGATGTTGATTACGCGCTTTATGCGTCAGAGTTTCGCCGTCTCGGAAGAAACCTCAATGAGCGATTGAAGCGGATAAACACGACCGGTGAGATTGACTGTGATGAGATCGACAGGATCTTGATTGAAATCAAGAAAACAGCCGATCTGTTTCTGAAGGATCTCCGCGAGCATACGGCGCATCTTGAAAACGGAGGTGACGGAAGATGAGAACAAGCGATCACTACGTTCAAGTCAAAGTTACCGCCGAAGAGAAAGGGCGGTTTCTTCAGATGGTAAAAGCGTGTCGGCACACCGAAAAGACGGCGCTTATAAAAATGCTTCAGGGCGACACGCTTCGTGAATATCCTCCTGAAGGTATTAACGACGTGTTTCATCAGCTTGGTAAGATTTCCGTCAACGCCGCGTTTATGTCTAAAAAAATATCGGACGAGGTGAAAACCGAGTTGTTCTGGCGCTATAAATCTTTTGACCAGTATATCCAGCTCGTAAAACGCGCGATGATCTATATCGCCGTATGCGGTATTGACACCGAAGCGGAGTACAAAATGAAAAACAAGGAAAAGGAGATTGAAAAATGAGTAAAGTTAAAAAGATTGATCTCGGAATGAACTATTACGATGAACTGTTCATGACCGACGAGGAGCGCAAGGAGAACCGGCTGCCGAAGATCTACGACGTTCCGCTGTCGGAGATCGACGATTTCCCGGAGCATCCTTATCGGGTGCTGGACGACGAAGACCTTAAGGAATTGGAGGAGTCGATCAGAGATCGGGGCGTCATTACGCCTGCATTAATCCGCAGAAAGGAAAACGGGAGGTACGAAATGATCTCGGGACACCGCCGCAAACGCGCCTGCGAAAAGTTGGGATTGCTTTCGATGAGGTGTGAAGTGGTTGATATCAGCCGGGACGAGGCGATCATCCTGATGGTGGACAGCAACAGTCAGCGGTCACAGATCTCACCTTGCGACAAAGGAAAGGCTTACAAGATGCGGCTGGATGCTATGAACCGTCAGGGAAAACGCACCGACTTGAAATCCAGCCCACTTGGCCAAAAGTTAAAGCCGGTGAATTCGAGAGATGAATTAGCGGCCTCTGTAAACGACAGCCCGCGGCAGATCGCGCGATTTATCCGTCTGACTTATCTGACCCCCGAGCTTCAGAAGTTTGTGGATGAGGGAAAGATCAAGATCAACCCCGCCGTGGAGCTTTCGTATCTCGACGAAGAGGCACAGCGGGACGTTGTGGATCTGATCGACGAGACCGAGTCGTTCCCGTCGCACAGCCAAACGATCAGGATGCACAAAGCGTTTGAGGAAGGCAAACTTGACTATAACGCCATCAGTATTATTATGCGGGATCCGGAATCCAACCAACGGAAAAAGCTTTCGATCCCGGCTGAACGTCTGGAAGGTTTGATCCCGAAGAATTGTTCCCACGAGCAGCAGGAGGATTATGTTTTCAAAGCTCTCGAATGGTATCAGAAATATCTGCGCAAGCAGAGAGAAAACGCAAGATAAGAAAGGTTAAAAAGGTGTGTTTATGAAAAAAGCGGTTCCGTTTATCGGAGCCGGGGAAGAACAGATTTCATTTATTCGTGTCAACAGGGTTCTTTGCTTCGGCAAAAAAGCGGTCAGAGGGGGTGGTCTTCTGTGACGAAGGCAGAAATAAAAGATTTGTATAAGATGATGTTCACGGAGTATCCGGATATCGTCGACGCGGAGCAGCTCGGCAAAATGCTCGGCGGCGTCAGCGTAAAAACGGTGTACCGGCTTTTGAAAAAGGGGACCATCAAGAGTCTGCACGTAGGCAGAGAGTACAGGATCCCAAAGGTTTTCGTTATCGAATATATGACCGACCTCGAAAAATCCGGTGTGTAAAACCTCGCACACTTGCCGTCGGCGCGGACAGGTGCTATACTGTCCGCGTCGATGGCAGATGAATACAAGCTGCACGAAAGGAGTTCATTATTATGGTAGCAGGACATCTGCGAGAAAAAGACGGATATTATCATATCGTCTTGAGTTATATCGATGAGAACGGGAAGCGGCAGACGCCGTCCCGTTCCACGAAACTGCCCGTAAAGGGCAACAAAAAGCGGGCGGAGGCGATGCTCGTACAAGCCCGCGAAGAAATGGAGGAAAAATTGAAATACCGCGTTCGCTGTAAAAGCAGCGGTATGACGATCCTGCCGGACAAGGTGCGGTTTACTGATTTTCTTATCGACTGGCTTGATATGATGAAAACGAGCGTTGAAGCGACGACGTTTGCAGCTTATGAAATGACGGTCAAAAACAAGATCATCCCGTATTTCGACGGCAGATTTCCGAATCTGCTTTTGCAGGACGTCACGCCCAAACACATTCAGGATTACTACACCTATGAAATGAAGGTGTGCGGCGTTTCCGCAAACACGGTGATCCACCGTCACGCCAACATCCGCAAGGCGCTTCAGTACGCTTATAAGACCGGACAGATCGACAGCAACCCCGCCGATAAGATCCAGCGCCCGAAGAAAATCAGGTTTGAATCAAAGCCGTACAACCAGGCTGAACTTGACGCGCTTTTCAAAGCGGTCAAGGGTACCGATCTGGAACTCGGCGTGATCCTCGCGGCGTTTTACGGTCTGAGACGGGGCGAAGCGGTCGGGCTGAAGTGGGACGCTATCGACTTTGATAACAAAACGATCTCGATTCGTCACACGGTCACGCAGGCGCGTATCGACGGCAAAAGCACGATCATTGAAAAGGATCGCACAAAGACGCAGTCTTCAAACCGTAGTCTGCCGTTGGTGCCTCCGTTTGAAAAGCTTCTGCATCTTATGAAGCAGCAGCAGGATCTGAATAAGAAACTCTGCGGGGATTGCTACAACTACGATTACGAGGATTATATCTACGTCAATCCGATGGGCGAACGTGTGAAGCCCGGCTATCTGACGCAGGCGTTCCCGGCGTTTCTTGAAAATCACGGGATGCGCCGCATCCGCTTCCACGATCTGCGTCATTCTTGCGCGACTCTGCTTTATGCCAACGGCGTGGCGCTGAAGGATATTCAGGAGTGGCTCGGTCACAGCGACATTTCCACGACGAGCAACATTTACACGCATCTTGACTTCAATTCCAAGGTGGCGTCCGCGCAGGCGATCATGGGTTTCTTCCCGGAATAAGAGCGCGAGGTCGATTTGGAGGTCGGAAGACCGGAAATATCGAAATCGGGTTCCCGCTATCAGCATAAAAAAGTCCCGAAAGCCCTGTAAAATCAAGGCTTTCGGGATGGTGCCGGTGGCGGGGGTCGAACCCGCACGGTGTTGCCACCGCTGGATTTTGAATCCAGTACGTCTGCCAATTCCATCACACCGGCAAGTATGCGTTATTAAGTTGTGGTCATCGTGAAAACCGAATCGCCTCAAAAAACGGACCGTGGAAATCGGAGGTCGATTTGGAGGTCGATTTCGAAAAAACCGTGTTTTTTGATTTTCAAAAACCCAGTAAAATCAAGGGTTTCCGGCTCCGGACGCGGGAAACGGCGAATAGGATTTTGAGTCCGTCACGTCTGCCAATTCCATCACACCGGCCTGCGGATATGTATTATAACAGACCGGGTGATGAAATTCAAGAGTTTTTCAACATATTGCCAAACTTTTTTCTATACGTACACGCGGGTTTAACGTCATATCTCTTCAAATCGTACCGTAAAATGTGCTTTTATTTCATATCGTCCTCTTTTGATTGACTTTTGAGCCGTTCGTTAATTTCTGCCAAATCATGTTTTTTTGCGGCTTTTACGAACCACACTATCAATACGATACATATAAAACCGTACGCCGCAAGCCCGGCGGGTATGACGATCAGCGCCCATGTCTGCAAGTTTTTTATAAAGCCGAAAGCCAACACCAGACCGTATGTGATCAATGCGTTTCCGATACAAAGACCGGCGATCTTTGCCCATCGAACTTTACCGATATCGATTCTATCAATAACAACAAACCAATAGTATGCGTTAAACAGACACAAGGCAAATAAGATGACTATCCACCTGCGGTCTATTTCTATTCTTGGAAGCAAAAAATCAAAAAGCGTCGCTATAATGACTCCAAAACTAAAATAGTACGCAAAAAGAGTAAAAAATCTTTTATACATTTCCGCACCTCAATTTTTCTTTTATTTCGTGAACGTAGTGTCTTGAGACTATAAGTTTTTCTCCCGATCGTAGTATAGCGACAAGTTTGCTGTGTTCGGCGGGTTGAATACAGCTTACTTTACGCAGATTTACAATGATCGATTTTGAGATCCGCTGGAAGAGAGTGTTCTCAAGCGTTTCTTCTATTATATAGAGTCTGAGATTTGTCTGATAAACCTCTTTTTCCGTGTAAAAAAAGATATTGTCGTCGACCGTTTCAAAATACAGAATATCCTGAAGTTCGATAAAATGAATATCGTTCCCTATTCTGCCGACAAACGTATCCGCTATAACGCCCAGATCGGTCAATTCATCGTATAGTTCCGGCGTTCTTTTCCTGCAGACGACTCTGATTTCCGTTCGGGCCACGTTGGGATCTTCGATGATCTTGATCAGCATCGATTTACCTCCTTACAAATCGTTCAGCGCTGTTGTGATCATCATACACTATAGTCGCGCAATTTGCAAGCGTACTATACCCAAAATACAAATAAAGGAAGGTAAAATGCAAAAATAAGCCGCGCGCCCGAAGAATGAATGCAATAATATTAGCGCCGACAGCAAAAAAGCGGTCTCGCACACTAATAACGCAAGTGCTAACAAATTATGCGAAAATTATTTACATTTTTTATTTCAAATCTATTGACAAGCGCAGAAAACTGTGCTATATTACACAATGTTAGCAGTCGAGCACATAAAGTGCTAACGGAGGTGAAAACGATGGAGCTTTCCGAAAGAAAGAAAAGGATACTAAAATCCATAGTCGATTCATATATTGCTTCGGGCGAACCCATAGGCAGCAAATACCTTACCACAAGCTGCGATTTCACCGTTTCCCCCGCCACGATACGCAACGAGATGAGCGAGCTGGAGGATATGGGATACCTTGAGCAGCCCCACACTTCCGCGGGACGCGTCCCAACGGCGCTGGGGTTCAAGACCTACGTCAATTCCCTTATGGAAAAATACCTGCTCACCATGGATGAACTCAAAGTGTTGAACGAGCTTATTTCGTTCAAAATGACCGAGCTGAGCGACACGCTGGAGCAGGCGAGCAAGCTGATAAGTAAGATGACGAACTACGCTTCGTTTGCTGTCCTGCAGGCGCCTGACCGCACCGCGCTGAGATATGAAACGGTCTTTATTGACGAAAACGATTTCCTTGTAGTTATGATATGCGACAACGACGTGGTCCGCAGTGAGCGCGTGAAGCTGCGCGAACCGATCACCAAAGACGAACTCCTGACGATCCAGGCGGCGATGAACGCTTCGCTGACCGGACTTCATGCCGAGGAGATCACCATGCCGGTCTTCATCAATTTCGAGCAATCGCTGGGCGGCCTTGCGCGCATGGCTTCTGCCTGCGTAAAAGCTGTGTACGATATGCTTTCCGGCGACAGCAAAGAGGAAGTCCACGTGGACGGCGTGACCAAGCTGCTTTCGTACCCCGAATTTTCGGACATTTCGAGCGCGAAGAGCGTGCTTTCCATAATAGAAGAACAAAGCAAACTCTTAGACCTGCTTTCGGGTGCGAAGGGCGATAATCTCAACCTTTATATAGACGACGGAGGCGAAGCAGAGCTGCCCGTAAAAGACACGAGCTGCGTGTTCTGCCCCATAAAAGTCAACGGCAAGAAGATAGGCGCCATAGGCGTTATAGGCCCCAAGAGGATGAATTACAAAAAGGTCATTGCAAGCTTGAACTATCTGGCTTCGGGCATAAGCGTGGAGCTTGACGAGCAAAACAAGACCGAGCTATTAAAAGGAGAACATAATGGATCAGGAACAGAAAAAGACGGCTGAGGATACGGAAAACGCAGAAATGCCGGCAGAAGAGACTGTTGAATCCCCCAAAGAGGATATCCCCACCGAAGAAGCGGAGGAAGAAGCCAAAGCGCGCAAAAAAGAGCTGAAAAAGGCCGAAAAATGCGCAAAAGAGCTCGAAGAGCTCAAAGACAAATACGTGCGCGTATGCGCCGAATACGACAACTACCGCAAACGCACCGACAAAGAAAAAGGCGATTCGTATTCCGCCGGGATAGCGTACTCAGTAAAGATGCTGCTCCCCGTGCTCGACAATCTCGACCGGGCGCTGGCGTTCGATCCCGAAAACGAAGGCGTGAAAATGATAATAAAGCAGATCAACGAATCGTTTGCCAAACTGGGCGTTGAAGAAATAGAATCCGACGGCAAGAAGTTCGATCCCGAGTTCCACAACGCCGTCATGCACGAAGAAGATCCTGAAAAAGAAGAATCCGTGGTCGTGCAGACTTTTCAGAAA
Source organism: Clostridia bacterium (assembly GCA_017429165.1). GTDB lineage: Bacteria > Bacillota > Clostridia > Oscillospirales > CAG-382 > UBA1206. The sequence goes on along the minus strand of JAFRPL010000016.1, from coordinate 35,365 downwards.
GGCTATATGCTGGCCGGAAAAGTCCTGCGCCACGCGATGGTAAAAGTAGCAAATTAAATTTTTAATAAATCGGAGGTATTTATTATGTCTAAGATCATTGGTATCGATTTAGGTACGACTAACTCGTGCGTCGCCGTTTACGAAGGCGGCGAACCCGTAGTCATCGCCAACGCCGAAGGCAGCAGGACCACCCCTTCGGTAGTCGCTTTCTCTAAGAGCGGCGAAAGAATGGTGGGCCAGGTGGCTAAAAGACAAGCCATCACCAATCCCGAAAGGACCGTTATTTCCATAAAAAGAGATATGGGTACCGACAGGCGCGTGGATATAGACGGCAAGCGTTATACGCCGCAGGAAATATCCGCGATGATACTCCAGAAACTCAAAGGCGACGCCGAAGCGTATCTGGGCACCAAAGTCGACAAAGCGGTCATCACCGTTCCCGCGTATTTTTCCGATGCACAGCGTCAGGCGACCAAGGACGCCGGCAAGATCGCGGGGCTCGACGTTCTGCGTATAATCAACGAACCGACCGCCGCCGCGCTCGCATACGGGCTTGACAAAGAACTCGATCAGAAGATCCTTATATTCGACCTGGGCGGCGGCACGTTCGATGTTTCCCTGCTCGAAATATCCGACGGCGTGTTTGAAGTGCTCGCCACCGCCGGCAACAACCGATTGGGCGGCGACGATTTCGACCAGATCATCATCGACTGGATCGCCGACAATTTCCAGAAAGAAAACGGCATAGATCTCAGAAAAGACAAAATGGCGCTGCAGCGTCTTAAAGAAGCCGCGGAAAAAGCAAAGATCGAGCTTTCCGGTATGATGAGCACCGATATCAACCTGCCGTTCATCACCGCCGACGCCACCGGCCCCAAGCACTATGAGACCACCCTCACCAGAGCAAAATTCAACGAACTGACCGCGCATCTCGTGGAAAAGACCATGGTGCCTCTGCGCCAGGTGCTTTCCGACGCAGGCCTGAAACCGCAGCAGGTAGATAAAGTGCTGCTCGTGGGCGGTTCCACCCGTATCCCCGCGGTCCAGGACGCGGTAAAGAACTTTATAGGCAAAGAACCGTTCAAGGGCATCAACCCGGACGAATGCGTCGCTATCGGCGCGGCGGTCCAGGGCGGCGTGCTGGGCGGCGAAGTGAAAGACCTGCTCCTGCTCGACGTCACTCCCCTTTCGCTCGGACTCGAGACGCTGGGCGGCGTGTTCTGCAAACTTATCGACAGAAACACCACCATCCCCGTACAGAAGAGCCAGATCTTCTCTACCGCGGCCGACAGCCAGACTTCCGTTGAGATCAACGTACTTCAGGGCGAGCGTGAAATGGCGCGCGACAACACGTCGCTGGGCAGATTCATACTCGACGGCATAGCTCCCGCACCCAGAGGCGTTCCTCAGATCGAAGTCACGTTCGACATCGACGCCAACGGCATAGTCAACGTTTCGGCAAAAGACAAAGGCACCGGCAAGGAACAGCACATCACCATCCAGTCTTCCAGCAATATGTCCAAGGAAGACATTGAAAAAGCGGTACGCGACGCCGAAATGCACGCTGCCGAAGACAAGAAACAGCGCGAAGGCATTGAAGCCAAGAACAACGCCGAAAACGCCATCTATTCCGCCGAAAAGACGCTTACCGAACTCGGCGACAAGATCACCGAAGCCGACAAAGCTCCCGTCAACGCGGCTATAGAAAAGCTCCGCCAGGATATCAAGGACAACAACACCGACGCTATGAAAGCCGACACCGACGCGCTGCAGAAGGCGTTCTACGATATATCTTCCAAGATATACAATCAGCAGGGCAGCGCCGGTAATCCCGGTCCGGATATGGGCGGCGGCAACGGCGGCGCTCAGCCCAACAGCGACGGCGTGTACGACGCCGATTTCACCGACACGGACAACAAATAATCACATAAAAGCGGTAAGCGGAGCGTTTTTGCTCCGCTTATCGACGGTATAAACTTATGGCAGAAAAAAGAGATTTTTACGAAGTCCTGGGCGTACAGAAGACCGCCACGGACGCGGAGATCAAAAAAGCATATTTCAAGCTTGCCAAGCAGTATCACCCCGACGCCAACCCCGGCGACAAAGAAGCCGAACGCAAGTTCAAAGAGATAAACGAAGCGTATTCTATACTTTCGGATAAAGAAAAGCGTGAGGCGTACGACCAGTACGGCCACGCGGGCGTGGATCCCAACGGAATGGGAGCCGGCGGATTCGACGCTTCGGGTATGGGCTTTGATATGAGCGATATATTCAGCTCGTTCTTCGGAGGAGGGTTCGGCGGATCGACGAGATCGCGCACGGCGGCGACGCGCGGAGCTGACATAGGTATGGGGATATCCATCACCTTTGAAGAGGCCGCTTTCGGGTGCCGCAAACAAGTAACGTTCAACCGCGTTGAAAAGTGTTCCGCTTGCGGCGGCAGCGGCGCAAAAGCCGGGTCTTCGCCCGAAACGTGCCACACCTGTCACGGCACCGGAACGGTGAAAGTGACTCAGCGTACCATGCTGGGTATGATGCAGACCACGCGTCAGTGTTCGGATTGCCACGGCACCGGCAAGATAATAAAGGATCCTTGCCCCGAGTGCAAGGGCGAAGGCACGGTGCGTCGCAAGAAAACGCTCGAATTCAATATCCCTGCGGGCATAGACGACGGCGAGCGCATTTCGCTGCGCGGTCAGGGCAGCGCCGGGACAAACGGCGGACCTTCGGGCGATCTTATCGTGGAGGTTACCGTGAAGCCTCATAGTTTCTTTGTGAGGCGCGATTACGACATCTATTGTGAAATGCCGCTGACGTTCGCCGAGGCGGCGTTGGGCGCCAAGGTCAAGGTCCCCACGCTTGAAGGCAGCAGCGAATTCAGCATCCCCGAAGGGACTCAGTCGGGCGCTGTATTCTCGCTCAGAGGTAAGGGCATAAAGTACGTCAATTCCGACAAACGCGGCGACCTGTATGTCACCGTGAACGTGGAAGTGCCGAAATCGCTGAATTCCAAACAGAAAGAAGCGCTGCAGAAATTCGAGGACCTGTGTTCCGGCAAGAACTACGAAAAGAAAAACAGGTTCAACAACCGGCTCAAATAAAACAAACACGGCTGAAAGGAAATTCCCTTTCAGCCGTGTTTTTTTGCGGTAAAAACGTTATTGTTTGCGCTTTTTGGAACGCGCGGCATATAACGCGGCGAATCCGGAAGCGACAAGCGCGACACAAACGCCGATAATGATCTTAATACTCGTTCCGGCGCCGCCGCCGTCTTCTTCGGGCGCGGATATCTGCTCGGATACCGGTTCCGGTTCGGATCCTGGCTCTTCCGAAGCAGCAGCGCTTTCTCCGGCTGAGCTTTCGGGCGCCGGCTCCTCGCTGCTTTCCTCGTTCTGCTTTATGCTTTCGAAGAAATCGTTATACAGATAGTCGGATATCCATCTTGTAAAGCATTCCTGACCGTTCTTGGAAAGGTGGATGCCGTCGCCGGGAGCGCATATATAAGTGTCTGCGAGACCTTCCTCGGCTATCTTGGAGTTTATATCGATAAGGTTGATACCGTATTCGGCGGCGAGCTTTCTGGCAACATCAAAATAGTTTTGAATATTACCTGTGCCGTAATCCAGGCCGTACTGACCTTTGGAATAATAGCCGGAAGCCGTACAGACGTTGTTGCAGGTCATAAGCACCGGTTCGGCGCCTATCTTGAGCACCGCATCGATAATCCTGCGGTAATTGCGCTCGTACGCATTTACCCCTACAAGCGGCGTGTTTGAAGCGATCTGCATGGCCTGATCGTTCATTCCGAACATAATGAGCACGATATCGGGCTCTTTTTCTATGACGTCTTTTTTAAGACGTGAAACGGCTTCGGTCGTCTTGTCTCCGCCCACGCCGGAATTGATGACGTCGGTACCGATCTCGCCCGCGAGCATCGCGACCCACCCGGTAATGGCGGTGAGCGAATCGCCGAACGCGACTACCGTCTTGCCGATGAACGGACTGTCAGCCGCTCTTTCGCTGACCAAGAAGAAAGTACTGCGCGCGTTGAACGAATCGCGCTTCCCCTGCGCGCACGCCGTAACGCTGACGGTATATTTGTTGCCGACCGTCAGCTTTTTAGCGTCGAGTTTGAAGCTCGGCTCGGAAGTTTTGGCGTTTGCGCAGACGAGGTGCCCGTCCGGTATGACAGACGCGGTATTTACGTTGACTATATAATACTCGGCGCCTTCGACCGGTTGCCACGAAAACGCTATATCGCCGTTTTCGGCAAACGCGCCGGGAATATCCAATTCGACTTCCGGAAGGCGTTCTGCCGAAATGTCGGGCTCGTATATCTCGACGTCTTCGGGTTTTTCGTTGATATAGATCCGCGCGTTGGTGACGAAATCTTTTTCGTAATGCCTGCCGGACGAGATATCGATCTTGCCGTTTTCAAGGTCGATCCCCGCAAGGTACGCCTTGTCGCCGGCTTTGACCGAAGCGAGCGCGTTATAGGTATCGGTCGAATACTTATTGATATAGTTTATGTTGCCGTAATCGTTGCCTATATTCACGAGCAGAACGAACCCGTTTTGCGGGATATAGTTGTTCTTGCCGTTATAGCCGTCGGCGGTGAGGTCCACGCTGCGCACGATATAGGCGTGTTCCTCGTCGCTCCATTCGAAAGTGGCGGAACGCCACCAGCAGAACGCCGTTTCGCCGGTGCCGACGTTGGCGCCTTTCTTGGGCGTATAGATAAGCGAATGTCCTTCGGCGCCGCTTACGTTTATTGCGTTGATATAAAGTACCGCGGAATCTTTGGCGTAGATATCGAATCTAAGCGCAAAAAGCGCTGCCGTGAACAGCAGCGCCAACGCCGCGGCAAAAGCCATTAGTGATCTGATATGTTTCACCTGTGACCTCCGCTGTTTTAGTTTTGCGTAGTAACGTACAAATAGAGCAGTCCCGCGAACAGCGCCAGAATGAGTATGACGGCGATAGTGACCTTCCACTTTGCGAGCGGAGTCTTGCCGCCGACCTTGCCGGTCTGTCCGTTGACCATAAAGTTATAGATTTTTTCTTTGTATTTGAACGAGGAAAGCCATACGGGGAGCATTATGTATTTGAACTTCACGTTCGAAAAACTGCAATCCACGTTGAGATCGGAGACTCTGTCGGCGTTATGCTCGTTCATGATCTTGTTGCGTATGCGCGATTCGAGCAGCGATTTTGCGCTGACCTTGCCGTTTTCCCACGCGTCGTCGATACCGATCGAATAACGCTCGGCAAGGAAGCCGGCTATGTATTCCGGACGGTACGGCACGCTGTTGTTGGTGTCGAACGGCTGGATCTGCGAAAGGATGGAGCGGTCATAGCGATCGGTCCCCGGTTCGGGGAGATCGTCTATGAAAAACTCGAAATCGCCGCTGGTACGGTACCAGTCGGTGACGGTATGAGTCCTGCCGTCGCTGTCCCTTTCGGTGCGGTCGATACCGTAACGCGCGGTATACGTGGAATACGAATCGGCGTCAAAAGTCCAGTACGGGATATACACGCCGGTGAACGCTTCGGGTTTGGCGGATTTCTGCACGATATTAGGCGCAAAGAAACGGTGCTTGATCCATTTTTTGAACCGTTCCGCAGCCGATTTGAGCGTGACGCGGAATCCGCATACGCCGTTGGGAGGCATCGCCTCCGGCGCGTCGGCGTCCACGACGAGATTGGAACCGCAGTACGGGCAAACGTCCGATACTTTGAGGTCATCGTATATTGATTCGCCGCCGCAGGATTTGCATATAACGCTTTTGACGGAGTTCCCCCACTGCAGACTCTCGCGCTCTTTTGCTTCCTCGATTGGTATCTCCTCTACTTTGGGCGGTTCGGGGTCTTCAAACGCGCGCTTTTCGCCGCAGTAATCGCACTTGAGCATACCGGTCTCGGGGTCATAGTGCATATGAGCGCCGCAAGACGGACAATGTTTGTCCGTCTCGCGCTGTGTATCTGCTATTGTGGGATTTGCGTAGAATTCCTCGCTTATGTTGAGATGGTTACCATCCATAACATAAATTACTGAACGTCTTTATCGTCGAAACGATCGCCGCAATCAGGGCAGAATTTGGGAGGATTCTTGGGATCTTCAGGTTCCCAGCCGCATTTGTCGCACTTGTAAAGCGGTGCGTCGGCGGGTTTTCTGGCTCCGCATTCAGAACAGAATTTGCCTTTGTTGACCGCGCCGCAAGCGCAGGTCCAGCCGGCAGCGTCCTGAGGTTTGGCAGCGCCGCATTCGGAGCAGAACTTGCCGGTGTTGCCGGTCGCGCCGCATGCGCAGGTCCAGCCTGCGGGAGCGGGCTGTGCGGGAGCCTGAGGATTCTGCTGACCCATTGTGTAAAGCGTAGCGGCGTTTGCACCGCCGGCGTTCATTGCCATACCCATACCGAGGAACCCGGTCATAGCGCCGCCTTCGTTGCCGGCAGCGGTGTTCATGGCCGAGATCTGGCCGCCGACCATACGGGCCGCGGCGGTGTTGGGATTGAGAGTCATGCTGGTTTCTTCCCATTCGGTTATCTTCTTGCGCTGTTCCTCGGGGATGGAAGGAACGCCCATATTCATTGAGAATACTTCTATACCGCGCTTGCCCCATTCGTCTTTGAGTTCGACGTTGAGAGCGTCGCGCACTTCTTTAGTGTGAGCCGGGATCTGGTCATAGGAAACGCCTGCTGCGGAAAGGGTCGCAAGCGCGGGCTGAAGCGCCATGATGAGCTCGCCTTTGAGCATTGCGTCGATATTGGAACGATCGTAACTCTCGGCGACGTTGCCGCACACGTTGGTGTAGAACAGGAGCGGGTCAACGATCTTGTAAGAATACACGCCGTGGCAGCGGAGGTCGACGGAAAGCTTGAAACCGAGCTGTTCGTTTATGACTACTTTGAACGGTACGGGGTTCTGAGTGCCGAATTTGTTATCGGTGATCTCTTTGGTGTTGAAATAGTAAACTCTCTGGTCCTTGGGAGGCTCGCCGCCGAATGCGATACGTTTGCCTACCGCTTTGAATGACTCTATGAGGTTCTTGCCGAGCTTACCGTAAAAGAGCGAAGGCTCGCTGGAAGAATCGTAAAGAAATTCGCCTGCCTCGGCACAGAATTCAGTGATCTTGCCCTGGTCGACGATGATCATGCACTGGCCCTCGTTGACGGCGACGATCGAACCGTTGGAGATAACGTTATCGGATCCTTTGGTATTGGAGCTTCTTTTACCGGTGCGGTGAATGCCTTTTGTAACAAGTGTGTTGGCGTCGAGTGCCTCACAGTAGAAATACTCGCGCCACTGGTCAGCAAGGAAGCCGCCGGCAGCGCCTAAAACTGCTTTGATAAGTCCCATAATGATACCTGCTTTCTTTAAGATTTGACTAATTATAACACGTATTTTCGTATTTGTCAATCACAACACTTGAAAATGGCGGGCAATTATGGTATAATTTCACAAATACAATACTGCGGAGCGTATATTTTGAGCATTCTGACATGCGACGGTGTGTCGCTGATGATAGGAACTGAATACATACTGAAAGACGTTTCGTTTTCGGTCAACGCCGGGACGCGTATGGGGATCATCGGAGTCAACGGCGCGGGAAAATCGACGCTCGCCTCGGTCGTCGCCGGCAAGACCGAGCCGACTTCCGGCGCGGTCTACGTGCAGAACGGGATCAGGATAGGGATGCTGGGTCAGCGTGCCGAGGACGATTTCCGCGGAAGGACGGTCTATGAAGTTGCGGAAGCGTGTTTTTCGGATCTGGTATGCGCGGAATCGAAGCTGGAGCAAATACTCGCGGAATCGGCGAACGATCCCGACAAGCTGAGCGAATACGAAAAGCTAAGGCACGATTTTGAAATCAAGGGCGGCAACGAATACAAAACGCGCATCAAATCGATGCTCGCCCGGTTCGGGTTCGGCGCGGAGCTGCGCGCCTTCCCCGCAGATTCGCTTTCCGGAGGGCAGAAGACACGGCTGGCATTGGCTTCGCTTTTGATATCGGACAGCGACGTAATAATCTTAGACGAGCCGACCAACCATCTCGACGCGGATACGACCGAATGGCTGGAAAACTTTATACTTTCTTCGCCGCGCACATATATCATCATATCGCACGACCGGTATTTTCTCGACCGTGTCACTACCGAGACGCTGGAGTTGGAAAACCTGACCGTTACGCGGTACACGGGCGGATACAGCGAATTTGCGGAAAAGAAACGCCGCGCCATAGAAACACAGCAGAAGCATTACGAACAGCAGCAGAAAGAGATCAAACGCATTGAAGCGTATATAGACAATCAGTACCGCTGGGGGCAGGAGCAGAATTTTATAGCCGCAAAATCTCGCCAGAAACTGCTTGACAAGATAGAGCGCGTGGAAAAGCCAAAGGCGCCGCCGAAATCCGTAAAGATAAACTTTCAATCCAAGAGCTCGGGGTATTCCGTGCTTTCGGTGCGGAACGTGGCAAAGCGGTTCGGCAGCAACGTGCTGTTCGACGGCATTTCTTTTGAAATAAGCCGCGGAGAGCGCGTGATGGTGATCGGCGCCAACGGCTGCGGAAAATCCACCTTGCTCAAAATAATAACCGGTTCGATCGACGCGGATTCGGGAGTATGCGAGCTCGGATACGCGCAGAATGCGGGTTACTACGACCAGGAAATACAACTGCTGGACGAAAACAACACGGTGCTCGATGAAATGCTGCAGGCCGATAAAACGCTTATCCCTGTCCGGGCGCGTACAATACTGGGATCGTTCGGTTTCACCGGCGACGACGCATTCAAAAAAGTGAACGTGCTTTCCGGCGGCGAAAGGGCACGGCTTTCGATAGCGAAGCTCATACTCAAAAAGGTGTCGCTGCTCATACTCGACGAACCTACCAACCATCTTGACATTCCTTCAAAAGAAGCTTTTGAAGCGGCGCTCGAATCCTTTGAAGGCACGGTTCTCGCCGTTTCGCACGACAGGTATTTCATCAACCGTCTCGGAACGCGCATCATAGAGATCGACCGCGAAGGATACGAAAACGGGTATTTCGATTTCAGAGGAAGATACGGCGAATTCCTGCAGAAACGCCGCAAATCGGAAACAGTAAAAGAAATAACCGGAGAAGCCGCCGGAAAAACGGTTTTTGAAAACGCAAAAAAGAAAAAATCCGAACGCCGCACGCGTGAAAAGCGCTTTGAATATCTGACTACCGAAATAGCCCGGCTGGAAGCGCGTTTGGGCGAAATAGAGGCCGAAACTGCCGAAAACCCTGCCGATTACGTGATGCTCGCTTCGCTCGACGCCGAACAGAACGAAATACGCGCTACGCTTGACGGATATTACGACGAATATATAACGCTGGAAGAAGAATTGAACGCGGACGTATAGCATATACTCCCGCCGCCGGAAATATAATGTAACAAAACCGACGGAGGGATAACAATGCTCATTTGCACCGTAAAAGCTTCCAACATCAAATTCTTCGCAGTACTGCTCGTTTCTGTGACGGCGCTGGTACTGCTTGCGGCGCTCGTCCCGACATACGGCAGAGCCGGCGAAGTCGCTATGATAAACACCGATTATTCGGATATGGAAACGAACGAAAAGCGCGTGGCTTTTATTAAGAGTTTCGGCTACGAGATAAACGAACAGGGTTACGAAACCGAGACTGTCATCATACCCGACAAATTCGACGCCGTGTATACAAAGTATAACGACATCCAGCGCGCACAGGGGCTGAACCTGAAGAATTACAAAGGCAAGACCGTAACGCGCTATACGTATTACGTCACTAATTACCCCAACTACGACGGAAAGGTGGCGTTTACCATGCTCGTTTACCGCGGCGATATAATCGGCGGCGACGTGGCGGGGCTCGACGGAGCCGGATTCGTACACGGTTTCGGCATAGATTAAAAACGCGTTCCGGCGGCAATAATATGCACGGTGATATAATCGTGAAAAAGCACCCGTTCTTTTCCGGGTTCGTTATAGGACTTATAGTATTCTTTGCGCTTGCCGCCGCCACGCTGCTCATATACCCCGAGCTGCTTTATATCATACGCGAAATCGGAAAACTCATTGCCGGAGGGGCCTGATGAAAACGAGGATCGACAAAATACTTTCCGAAAGCAATATAATGACGCGTTCACAGGCGCGGGAAGCCGCCAAAAAAGGGAGGATCGCCCTGAACGGCGCCGTCGTGCGTTCTTCCGACGAGAAAGCCGAAGAAGGCGACGTGATATATGTCGACGGCAAGCCGATCGACCGGCGTAAATTCTTTTACTATATGATGAACAAACCCGCCGGCTGCGTCTGCGCGACCGAGGACAGCGGACCGACCGTGCTCGATCTGCTTTCGCCCGGGGATAAAGCGCGCGGTCTGTTCCCTGTCGGCAGGCTGGACAAGGATACGGTGGGGCTTCTAATCATCACAAACGACGGCCCGCTCGCGCACGAACTGCTTTCGCCGAAAAAGCACGTTTCGAAGACATATTTCTTTAAGCTCGAGCGCGAACTAAGCCGTCGCGACGCCGACGTTCTGAGCTCGGGGATCCCGATGGACGGCGACACGACCAAACCCGCTTTGATAACGTTTGAAGGACGCGAAGGCACGATCACCGTCACTGAGGGAAAATTTCACCAAATAAAACGTATGTTCGGCTATGTGGGGAACAAAGTAACATATCTCAAGCGGATCTCTTTCGGACCGCTGGAGCTGGATAGCTCACTGGCAGAAGGAGAATACCGTATTTTGAGTCCGGAAGAAACAAAAAAACTGCTCGCCGCGCCGGTTTCGGGTAACATTATGCAATATGAACAAAGCAAGGCATAAAATTTTGGATAAATACCCTCTTTTATTTTGTGTGTTTTTTTGCTATTATATAGCGTAGAAATGAGCAAGGCATGACCTTGCGTTCAGGAGGTTAACAATGGCAAGCGTACTTTTTAAGCATATTTATAAGAGATATCCCGGCGGCGTCACCGCTGTTTCGGATTTCTGCCTTGAAGTTAAAGATAAAGAATTTATCGTTCTTGTCGGCCCTTCCGGCTGCGGTAAATCCACTACCCTGCGTATGATCGCCGGTCTGGAAGAGATCACCGACGGTGAACTGTTTATAGAAAGCAAGCGCGTCAACGACGTGGCCCCCAAGGACCGCGACATAGCAATGGTGTTCCAGAACTACGCTCTGTATCCGCATATGACGGTTTTCGAGAATATGGCTTTCGGTCTTAAACTGCGCAAAGTCAGAAAAGACGAGATCAAACGCCGTGTCGAAGAAGCCGCTAAAATACTCGACATCTCCCACCTGCTTGACAGACGCCCCAAGGCGCTTTCCGGCGGTCAGAAACAGCGTGTCGCTCTGGGCCGTGCAATAGTGCGCGAACCTAAGGTATTCCTTCTTGACGAACCTCTTTCCAACCTGGACGCCAAACTGCGCGCATCAATGAGAAGCGAGCTGACCAAACTTCACCAGAGATTAAAGACCACCTTCATTTACGTTACCCACGACCAGGTCGAAGCCATGACCATGGCTACCCGCATAGTCGTTATGAAAGACGGTCTTATCCAGCAGGTCGACACCCCGCAGAACCTCTACGATCTTCCCTGCAATATGTTCGTTGCGGGCTTCATAGGCACTCCTCAGATGAACTTCGTCGAAGGCAAACTGACCCAGGCAAAAGGCGAAAGCGACGTTTGGTTCGAATTCGCCGAGGGCAAAGCAAGGTTCAAGATCCCCAAGGACAAAGCCGAAGAAGACGCTCTTAAACCTTACATAGGCAAAGAAGTCGTCATCGGTATCCGTCCCGAGCTTCTCAACGACAACCCCGAGATCGTCGCCGCCAACCCCGACGCCTCTATCGACGTATACATCGAATTCACCGAGCTTATGGGCGCCGAGACCTACCTTTACATGGACGTTGCCAAGACCGGTGAAGATGATCTCGACGACGCCGTCACCCTTATCGCCCGCGTTTCTTCCCGCACCAAAACCAAGGCCGGCGACAAGATCAAAGTCTCTATCGATACCGATCATATCCACATTTTCGACAAAGAGACCGAACAGTGCATCATTCACTGATCGCCCTATATCCAATAATAAAAACGCTGCCGTACGCGGCAGCGTTTCACTATGTATAACCGGAGGTAATCCAATATGCTCGTCATACAATCGCTCACAAAATCCTATTCGCCGGAAAAGAAAGCGGTCGACGATCTTTCGCTCACCATCGAAGACGGCGACATTTACGGCTTCATAGGTCACAACGGCGCCGGCAAGACTACCACGCTCAAATCCATAACCGGCATAATCCCCTTTGAATCCGGGACTGTGACTTTCAACGGCATAGACTTAAGCAAGCAGCCCGAGCTTTATAAATCCAATATAGCTTATATCCCCGACAACCCCGATCTTTACGAGAACATGACCGGTATTAAATATATCAATTTCCTCGCCGACGTGTTTTCAGTTTCGCAGCAGGACCGCGATTCGCTCATTCCCCGTTACGCCGACGCGTTCGAACTGACCGGCAACCTGGGCTCGCCGATATCGTCTTATTCGCACGGTATGAAGCAAAAACTTGCGCTCATAGCCGCTTTCGTACACAAGCCGCGCCTGCTCATACTCGACGAACCGTTCGTGGGGCTCGACCCCAAAGCCGCATACACTTTGAAAGAATTCATGAAAGAGCTTTGCGCAGGCGGAGGTTCGATATTCTTTTCCACCCACGTACTCGAAGTCGCCGAAAAACTCTGCAACAAGATCGCCATAATCAAAGAAGGCAAGCTCGTGCGCAGCGGTCTCATTGACGACGTGCGCGGCGATTCCACGCTTGAGAATCTGTTTTTGGAACTTGTCTGAAAAACGGAGGGCTTTGAATTGAAAAACAAATTCATCCTGCTGCTCAAAGCCGGGCTCTCATATACGTTCGCGTCGTCCAAAATGGGCTTCGGTTCCAAGAGCAAAGGCAAAAAGATAGGAATAATCATACTGTTTGCGTTCCTGGGCATATATCTCGCCGCGTTTTCGGCGATAATTACGGTGCTGTTTTACGAAAATGTCTCTGCCGCGGGGCTCAAGATGCTCATACCGAGTCTGTTCGTATCGGCTTCGGCTATACTCAACCTGCTGAGCGCGCTGTTCACTTCGGCAGGTTTCCTGTTCAAGGCCAAGGATCTTCCCATACTGTTCCCGTTGCCGGTCTCACACCGGACCGTACTCGCGGTCAAATTCACGCAGTTTTATCTGACCGAGGTGCTCATTTCGCTTATCACGCTCGGAGTTTCGATGGTGACGTTCTACGTGCTCGACGGCGTTACGCTTATGGGCCTGATCACCGGCGTAGTCGGCATCTTCATCGCTCCCCTGCTGCCTATGAGCATAGGCGTGGCGATCGCGTTCGGCGTGGGGATGCTTATCCGCAACTTCAAGTATAAAAACCAGATCACGACAGCGATCACCGTCATCTCTTCTGTGGCGCTCGTACTGGCTTATTACGCCGCAAGCAACCTGCAGGGCGACTTTATTATCGCAAACGCAAAAGCGCTTATAGATAAAGTTTCTTCGATATATTTCCCCACCAGGCTTTTCGTGAACGCGTTCGAAGGCGACGTCCTTTCGCTGCTGTTGTTCATCGCCGTAAACGTGCTGCCGCTGATCATACTGTTCCTGCTCGTTTCACTGCGCTATTCTTCTCTCGTAGCGTCGTTCAATACCGAGCGCACTAGCTCGGATTATATATACACCGCGGGCAGCGCGAGCAGCACTTTCGGCACGTTTTTATCCAAGGAGATCAAGCGCGTGCTTACATCTTCGATGTACTTGCTCAATTCGTGCTCAAGCATGCTGATGCTCGGTATGTACGCCATCCTTTCGTTCAAACTCAAAACGCTGCCGGACCAGCTGTTCGGCGTGTCGCCGGAATTGGCGGAAGATATCCTTTACTTGACGATGGCAGGGCTGATAGCGCTTGCGTGCGGATTCACATCCACTTCCGCAAGTTCGATATCGCTGGAAGCAAAAACGCTTTGGATCCTCAGATCGATACCTGTCGATATCAAGACCATATTCAACGCAAAAGCGCTGACAAACGCGATAATTCAATTGCCGGTCGCGACAGCAGCTATAATATTCATCTGCATAGTGCTCGGCTTTTCGATAGTAAAGTCGCTGCTTCTTCTGGCTCTGGCGGCGATCGTCCTGCTCGCGGCCTCTTACGGCGGGTTGGTCACGAATCTGCTGTTCCCGAAACTTGATTGGCAGAACGAAATGCAGGTGATAAAACAAAGCGCTGCGTCAGGACTGTATATTCTGTTTTCGTTTGTCATAGCCACGCTCTTCATCGGGCTCGCGGTGCTCGGGATGATATTCCTGCATCTCGATTCGCTCACTCTTGTCATGGGCGTAGCGGCGCTGTATATGTTCCTGTTCCTCATTCTTCACGGAATAACGCTCGGCTGGGGCGTAAGGAAGTTCCAAAGAATATATTGAAATAAAAAAAGAAGCGGCAGAAGGAAGAAACCTTCTGCCGTTTTTATTTGTCAAAAATTATCAATTATATAAATGATAAGCAGTATCGCTCCGAAAAACAGCAATATCTTCGGCAGTATCATCTTTTTGAGATGCTCGCTCCTGCGTTCGTCTTCGGCGACGCGCTGCAGGACTTTTTCGTATTCGCGCATTTTCTGCTGTTTTTCTTCGTTGGTAAGTTCTTTTTCGTAAGCCTTGAAATGCGTCCTGTCGAAGAGCTGCTTGTCGCTTTCGCATTTGAGCGCAGCCACTTCTTCGGTAAGCGCTTCCTCGTTGATATGCACGACCTGCCATTCACGGTCGCGACCGCAGCGCGGGCAGATCTCGTTGGAAATGAGGTTCTTGCTCCCGCAGCAGCAGAGCCACGCGTGCTCGGCGACCTGAGGCACGTAGTTTGCCGGATAATACTGTTCCGCTTCGGAGTAAATGTTCAGCTTGGTATACGCATAGATCTCCTCGTCGCCCATATCGCGCACACGCTTGACATTGTTGCTGACGATTATGCCGAGCTGTTCGACTTCTCCGCCGGCGTACTCCACCGCCATGAGCTCGAGCTTAATCTTTTTGAAATACGATTCGGGCATCTTGATGAACGCCGCGTTGCCGAAATACTCCATAACGCGTATATTCACCGGCTCTCTCTTTTTTTTCAACTTTTTCTGCTCGTCCTGAGGCATACGCCTGATGCCCCACGAAAGGTTGCGGTGCGAATATGTGAACGGTATTTTTATATACGGGACGTTTTCGAGATCCTTGTACAAGAGCAAACGTATGTGAAGGCGCGATATTTCTTTTTGCGAAAGGTTCTGGAATTCGAACGACGCGAAAAGCGCGTGCGTTTCCACGTCCGAAATAACGTAGCCGTCGGTGAGCTGCACCGGCGAATCATCTATTACGCTTATGAAATCAAAATGCTCGACGACGTGAAAGATACGCTTTCTGTCGGCGCGCATCTGTTTTTTCTGTTCGCGTGTATACGAAACGAATGTATTGTCATCCATTTAATTCACCTTAAAATGTCCTCCGGGTCGGCAAGAGTACCCTTCACGGTATAAGCGTCGACACGCTCGAACGGAGTGTTGTCAAAGCTCCTGAGCGAGCAGGATTCGGCGTATTCTATGCGCTTGTAACGGATCTCGTATTCAAACGGAGATCCGAAAGCAAACGGTTCCGGCGCCGGCGATTCAAGGGCGTCGCACACCGCGGCGTAGATGGCTTTTTTTACGGTCTCGGGATGCTCGCTGACGCAGCTGTTCCAGGCGAGCGAACGTTTGGTCACTACGGTCTTTACGCCCGGGAACGAATTGTTCGCCTGCGATACGCATATATCGTCGGAAGAAAGGAATATGACAGGGACTCCGTATTTGCCTGCTATGGCGCCGTCGATCTGCGCTTCGCCCACGTCTCTTCCGTTTACGCGCATATACTGGTACGTCGCCGAGGAATAAACGTGCGCGAGCACGGCGTTAGGAACGTCGTAACCGTGGTAACCGATAAACAGCACCCCGTCGAAACCGGTCTCAATAAGCGGAAAACGCTTTTTGCTGCCGGCACCCATTACGATCTTGGCGCGCGGATCGAGCTTGTCGTACAAAAGATTATACCCCTTGCCGTGACTGTCCCAGACCCAGACTTCGCTTGCTTTGCGATCGTAGAGCGCTTTTACCGCCGCGTTGACTTCTTCGGTCGCTTCGCCGCGCGCAAACGCGTACCCCGGAGTGTCGAAACCAAGCCCTTTGCCGTATTCGCCTATTACGCAGGCGAGACCTTCGAGATCCACGCTGATATAAAATCTTCCGCCGTTCCTGAACACAAATATCACCTCTTTTATTGATTATAACACCAAAAATCTCTTTTTTCAATATTTACTATTTTTTTCGTTGCATTTTACAAAGACGTGGTATATAATTAAGTCATACTGAACAAAACGGAGCGCGTTTATGAACAATGACCTTTCATTTAAAAAGCTTTTCGTCTTAGATATGGACGGAACGATATATCTCGATTCCACGCCGATACCCGGAGCCATAGAGTTCGTGGAGTTCTGCAAATCGCACGGGATACGCATAATCTATTTTACCAATAACGCTTCCAAAAACATACGGATGTACTACGAAAAGCTCCGCCGCATAGGGTTCCCCGTCGATGACGGCGACGTTTATTCCTCTGCCGACGTAACAATAGATTTTCTGAAGCGCGAGCACCCAAATCAAAGCGTATATCTGGTCGGCACGCCGGCGCTGGAGGAATCGTTTATCTCGGCCGGTATAGAGCTCACCGACGGCAGTCGCGCCGATATCGTGGTATCGTCTTTTGACACCACTCTCACTTACGAAAAAATAGATAACGCCTGCCGGCTCATACGCAACGGAGCCATATTCTATTCCACGCATCCGGATTTCAACTGTCCGACAAAGGACGGGTTCATTCCCGACAGCGGTTCAATATGCGCCTGCATAACCGCTTCCACCGGCGTGCTTCCGCGCTATTTCGGCAAGCCGTATTACGAGACCGCCGATTATCTGGCGCGCATGGCGGGCGTGGATTTCGATTCCGCCGCAGTGGTGGGCGACCGCCTTTATACGGATATAGCGCTGGGCAAAAGGCACGGGATCACATCGATACTCGTGCTCACCGGCGAAAGCACGCTCGACGATATCAACGACGAAAACCGTCCCGACCACGTGATGCCGAGCATCGGCTGCATCATCCCCGAGCTTTGCAAATGACAAATACAAAAAAGAGCGGGCTTATGCGTTTTGCATAAGTCCGTTTTTTTGTAAAAGTCATATGGGAACGGCGGGAAATTCGGTATTGTATTTATATCCGCAGAAAGCGAACAATCCGGCCTTGGCAGCTTCGAGCGCCGAAACGACCGCGACGAGAAAACTCGCGGCTCCGAATACGGATATCAGCTGAACGACGGCGGTCAGCGCCAGGATGGTTATGAGGCCCGCCGGAACGGGCTTGCGGGAAAAGCCGTCCCTTACCGAATCGCGCACGCGCTTTGTGCCGATAGCGGTGAGCGCGTAATAAAGCGCAGACAATGCCGCGGTGCCTAAGATCAGCACTGCGATATATATTTTGAAATCCGTTGCAGAAACGTATGCCTGAATGCTGTTGAGATAGTCGTTCAGATTAAGCACCTTGTTCAGCGATATCTCTTTGAGCAGTTCCGTAAACGACTCTTCGGACATGGTCGCCAATACTATACCCGCCGCCGCAAGAGCGACGACCGTCACTGCGCCAATGACGATCTGCGTGACAAAAACGGCGGTCAGGCCGGCCGTGCGCGGCGGTTCATCTTCGGCAAGGCATGCCGAACGGAACATCAGCAGGAAGACGACCTCCAATACCGCGGGCAATCCGCTGATCGCGTAAAGAGGCCCTAACGCGACTACGTCATATGCTATGCTTGCGGCGCTGACGAACGCGAAGACCGCTATAGTCACGGTAAACAGACGCCCTTTGACCAGTTCTTTCAGCCGCGGCCAGAATGCGGCGTTTTTGTGTTGTTCCTGCATAAGATTACCTCCCTGCGAGTCAATCGGTGACTGTGACTTTCACTCTCACGCGCACCGGCGCAATACCTGTCTGAAGTTCAAGATCGAAATAATCGGCGCCGGTGAACCCCTCTATCGGTGTGTAACGGATCGATCCGTCCGATAACACGGAAGCAACTCCGTACAACGGATGCATAACGATTTCGCACTTACTGCAAAGCTGACCGTCTGAAAGCAGCTCGCCGACATAGGTCGTGTCTTTCTGCATTGTGAATTCGGTACCGGTGATATCCGTTCCGTCGAGCGTGAGCGTGCGTTTGGCGTATTTATACGTTATGTCGTAAAGATAGCGGTTCGCGCCGGTCTCGTATGCGCAGTGCAGAAGCAGACCGGGGCAGCCGTCCTGATAATACATCTTGACCGCGTTCATATAACCGGTCTCCACGCCTATCCTCAGGTATTCTATATAACGCTTGCGATATTCGGGATCTCTCAGCGCGGTCCCGTCCATTTCGATCTCCACGCCCATACCGTTCCTTCTCGCGAGTTCGGCGTTGGTGTAAACGACCTGGACGGTCTGGTTTGCGTTGAACATATAGTTTGGCTGCATATTCGCGGCGTCAAAGCCGAAGGTTTTCCATTCCGAATACCCTGCCGCCTGGTGATAAGGGATCCATATGAGATAATAGCCGAGCTGATGGACATAATCCGCGGCGAACGCCAGCGTTTCTTTTACAAGATTGTCGTTGAGCCCGACGCTTTCGTCGTACCAATAGAAGCCGTTGAGTTCGAGATTCTCGTATCCGCCGGCGTTGAAACGCTCGATATACGAATCGATCCACCACTTTACGACTTTTTTGCGGTCTTCGATCTTTTGCATATTCTCGTTGACTCCGTCGCCGTCGACGTCGCCGAACGATACGGCTTTCCTATTGGGGTTTAGTATGGTAAAGAAGACTTTCAGCTTTTCGGTATCGCCGCCAAGCGCCGTCTTCACTTCTTCCGCCGCCTGTTCAAGGGCGTTGACGTTGGCGTTTTCCCAAAACACGTCGTTCTGATAGTCGAGCCAATCGTTCATAACCGCCGGGACTGCCGAAGACGAAAACAGATACGCGCCCGATGCCAGCTGACGCACGCAGGGAAGGAAAAGATACGAATCGAAAAATGTATCGAGTATATTGCCTTCGGTGTCGACGTATGCGACGTATGGAAGGTATTTTTCCTTGGTGACATGTCCGGAGTCGGAATTGGGGATAAACGTGTATGCGAGCAATATGTTTTCGCTGCCGCCTAAATCCGCGGGATCGTTATAGCTGTTATCGTACACTTCCTCGGGATCGGGAACGACGTCTTTTGCGTTTTCGGGTATCTTTTTGGTACCGTACGCTTCGAATTCGTCGAGCCACACGTGCGAAGACACATCGAGGTCGAATCTTATGAATCTCGCTTTATAGATACCGTCGAAATCGAACGATATCTCGCCGCGGCTCTGGCTGAATCTCGGATACTCAGACGAATCGAGTTTTGCCACGGTCTGCCAGTCTTTTCCGTCTGCCGAAAGGAGTACTTTTATGCTGTCGGGAGTGGATATGCCGGCGGTCTCGCGGGTGAACATCCCCACCGTTGCGCGCGTCAGAGCGGAAACATTGCCGAGATCGTAAACGAACCGCCTTCCGGAAGCGCGCGTGACGTGGAAATATTCGTTATCGGAATAATCGCTGCCGGCGCGTCTGCCGTTCGTAAGCAATTTCGAATTCGCAGGAGTGTTGTAATAAGCGGTAGCAAGATCTTCTGAAATGTCGGCGTACGAGTAAATACGCTGTCCCAATCCTTTTATAAGGTTGGTCTCGGCGTCCCAGCCGTCGCTTTCGGGCCAATACTCCGGCGCGACGACTTCGGGCATGGGATCGTTTATATAATATGAATCCATTTCGTTGGGATCGTACGTTTTGCCGTGTACGTCGTAAACGCAAAGGTTATCTATATAAGTCCAAAGCGATATGAAATCGGTCAGCACGACTTTAACGTACGCGGCAGAAAAAGTCTTCCGTGAGTAATAGGAATGAGTGTATACGAATTCTCCGCTGAAAACGGCGGGATACCTTTCGGAGACCCCGAGCAGGACGTAATTGTCGCCGTCCTCCGACACCCAGAATTCGCATTTTTTAGGAACATTCCTGCCGGTGTGCTCGTTGTGCAGGACGTTCAGCGAAGCGCCGCACAGATCGGTCTTCAGCCCGCCGAGATCGAGGGTAACGACAATATCTTCTTTTTTACCGATAAATCCCACCCAGTTTTCGCTGTCGACGTCGCAAACGTCGCCGTCGGTGAGCGCGCCGCCCTTATCCTGCCAGGATTTATGAGGCTCCCTTGTGTAGGTATACGAGCAGCCGGACGCGATGTTGCGCTTTTCGAAATCCACGGGAAGCTCGTTTTCGAGCAGCAGATCGAGCTCTTTTATGCGCGCCTGAACGCCCTGCGGTTCTTCGGAGGACGTGTCGGCGCTTTCGTCGGCCGAAACCTGTTCTTCCGCGGAAGAATTTTTCTCGATATCGTCTGTTCCGGCGCAGGATGCGAGCGCCGAAATGAGCAAAATCGCGCAAATAATCAATGCAATAAATCTTTTCATAATACTGTCTTCCTTTTTTACGGTACGGCGGCGCCGCTTACCGATTGACTATATTATAGCCGTAACATATGAACAATTCAACTGTTTTCGAACAAAAGGCCGTAAAGTTCGCTTACGGTGCCGGCGTAGCCGCACCCGCATTTTATAAGTTCTTCGCCCGGACGGTGTCCCCACCCCACGAGTATGCACGGCACTCCGAGCGATGCGGCGATCTGATATTCGTGCTCGGTATCGCCTATTATCACGCAGTCGCTCTTTTCGAATCCGCTTTCGTTTACAGCGGCTTCTATGCGGTCGTGCTTGGATTCCGCGCGGCGGTTATCGGCGCCGTTGATATGTACAAAGCAGGCGTCGAGCCCGCATTTTTTTACAAAATCACACAGATGACCATGTTCGTAACCCGAAATGAGTTTTTGCATACACCCCGCGGCGTGAAGGTCGTTGAGGAGCTTGACGACGTCCGGGCTGACGGTCAGCGATTCGGAATATTTACCGTAGGCGTAATAATAGTCCCTGCCAATATCGTCAAACGAGACCTTGCTCATATCGAACAGGTGCTCGTAAAACCGGGTGATCGGCGTATCCACGTATGAATAATACTGTTCGAGCGTAATGGGCGGCATGCCGCGCTTGTCGAGGATATAGTTCACCGTCATAAGCGATATGTCACGGTCGTCGTAAAGCGTGCCGTTCCAATCCCATACTATAAGTTTATATTTTGAAAATGCCATAAGTATACCTGTATTTAAACAACACCGTCCGGCGTGACCGGACGGTGGCTTTAAGTTAAAAGTTTGGCAGCAATATCAATAGTCGGTCCGTCTGTTGGAATTGAGAAGCGAGATGATATTGTCTATTTCGTCGTTGGCGTTGGTCTTGTCGGCTACTACCTGCTCTGGAGAAGGTTCGGCGGTCGACTGTTTTTCGGCAACGGCTTTGCGGAATTCGTAAGATTTCTTGTCCTGTTCGAAACCGGTAGCGATAAGGGTTATGCGCATTTCGTCTTCGAGCGTGGAATCGAACGCGTAACCGAAAATAACGGTGGCGTCGGGATGAGCCGAATCGGTGATGAGGGAGACGGCTTCGTCGATCTCGTCGAGTCCGATATCGGGCGAAGAGACGATATTGATGAGCACGCCCTTGGCGCCTTCGATAGTGGTCTCGAGCAGAGGCGAAGACATAGCCATCCTGGCAGCCTGCTGAGCTTTGTCCTTGCCCTTGGCGTTGCCCACGCCCATCTGAGCGAGGCCAGCGTTGGACATGACGGCGGAAACGTCGGCGAAGTCGAGGTTGATGTAGCCGTTGGTCGTTATGAGTTCGCATATGGACTGAACGCCCTTGCGAAGGATATCGTCGGCTTCCTGGAAAGCGTTGAGGAAGGTGATCTTTTTGTCGGTGAGCAGTTTAAGGCGCTCGTTGGGGATAACGAGCAGCGAATCGACGAACTGCGAAAGCTTGTCTATGCCTTCTTCGGCGTGGATCATTCTGTTGCGGCCTTCGAATTTGAAAGGTTTGGTAACGATGGCAACGGTGAGAACGCCCAAAGATTTAGCGACCTTTGCAACGACGGGAGCCGCGCCCGTGCCGGTGCCGCCGCCCATACCGGCGGTGATGAACACCATGTTGGCGCCTTTGATGACGTCGGTGATCTGTTCGATGGATTCTTCGGCTGCTTTTTCGCCGAGCTCGGGGTTGGAACCGGCGCCGTGGCCTTTGGTGACCTTTTCGCCGATTTGGATCTTGGTGGGAGCGAGGGATTTTACAAGGATCTGATTATCGGTATTGATATTGATGTAATCGACACTTTCGGGATTTATGTTCAAGCTGACCATGCGATTAACCGCATTGCCGCCGCCGCCGCCTACACCTATGACCTTGATTTTTACGCTGGTGCTGAATTCGTTTTCGTTAGGCATATTATATCCTCCGTAATATTATTTTCTGTTCAAAAGATCAAAGATCTCGTTGAATTCCTGCCTGTTCTGTTCGGTAGCCGAAACCGCGGGAGCGGAAGGTTCGGGAGCCGCGTAGGAAGAGGCGGGCTTTTTGGCGTTGTTTTTTTCGAACCCGGCGGCGATAAGGGTTATGCGCATTTCATCCTCGAGCGTGGGATCGATAACGGAGCCGAAGATAACGGTCGCGTCGGGATGCGCCTCGTCGGTGATGATGGTGGCCGCCTGGTCGACTTCGTCGAGACTGATGTCGGGCGAAGATGTGATGTTGACGATGATGCCTTTTGCACCGCTGATGTTGGTCTCGAGCAGAGGAGAAGACATTGCCATCTTGGCAGCTTGTTCGGCCTTGTCCTTGCCTTTGGCGGCGCCGACGCCCATATGAGCGAGGCCGGCGTTTGTCATAACGGTGGAAATGTCGGCGAAATCGAGGTTGATATAACCTTCGTTAAGAATAAGTTCGGAAATAGAACGCACGCCCTTGCGAAGGATATCGTCAGCTTCCTGGAAAGCGTTGAGGAAGGTGATCTTTTTGTCAGTGAGCAGTTTGAGGCGTTCGTTGGGGATGACTATGAGCGAATCGACGTACTGCGAAAGCAGCTCGATACCGGCTTCCGCCTGGGCCATACGGTGTTTGCCTTCGAAATTGAAGGGCTTGGTGACGATAGCCACGGTGAGCACACCCATCTCTTTTGCTATGCGCGCCACTACGGGAGCCGCGCCCGTGCCGGTGCCGCCGCCCATGCCCGCGGTAACGAAAAGCATATTTGCGCCGCGGATGGCGTCTGCGATCTGTTCGGCGGAATCGTCGGCGCTGCGTTTTCCGAGTTCCGGGTTAGAGCCGGCGCCCTGGCCTCTGGTCACCTTTTCGCCGATCGCTACTTTGATGGGAGCCGAAGTCCTGCTTAACGACTGTACGTCGGTGTTTACGTTTATGTACTCGACATTGGAAAGATCGTCTTCGATCATTCTGTCGACGGCGTTATTGCCGCCGCCGCCTACGCCTATGACCTTGATTATGACATTTCCGCTGTATGTTCCTGTTTGAAAATCCATTTCATTTTCTCCTTCCAAGTCATTAAATCACATTACTTTATCGTAGTATAAAACAAATTCGCCTTTTTTTCAATAGTTTTTTTCAAATTTTAGCGGAAATATTTACATATTTTTGTCAATTTGTGTCATATGGCGAAAAAGTCGCCTCTTTTTTGTCGCTCAAATCGAGCAGACCGGTCTGTTCGTCGTATATATGTTCCATGATTTTTATAAAAAATCTTATTTTCGCATCGCAATCCTTTATATCGCCCAAATACACGCGGATACGACCTTTATAGCCGAAATATATGTCAAAACGCTCGGCGGCTTCTATATAATCGATTTCCTCGCAAAGCGAATACGTCTGCAGCGTCTGCCAGAGCGTCTTGAACGAATCCAGCAACTTTTTTTCGGCAAAAGAAAGCTCGCTGCCCACAATACAGTCGGCAACGGTTCCGGTGCTCAGGAATACGAGTTCATCCGGAGATTCGCCGGCAGGTACCCGTTCGAGCACCTTGAAATCGTCGGATAAAATATAATCGTCGTTTTCCACGCGCAGAGCGAAAGCGGGCGTTTCTTCGGTAACGGTTATCCTTACCGTGGAAGGTATGCTCCGCGTGATGTCGACTTCTTTGATATACGGAAGCGCTTCGGTGAGCGCCGTTTCGGCGCCGAGCGAATCGAATCCGTACAAAGGCGCGCCGAAACTGATACCGCCGTACTGTTCGATATCGGATATCCCGTAACGTTCGGTGCCGACGATATCTACTTGTTTGATTTTGAAGAATACCGTGAAAACCAGCACGAAAAACGCGGCGAGCGCCGCAACGACCATAAGCGTGTAAACTATGGCGCGGCGACGGTTCTTGCGCACTCTCGAGCGTTTGAGAGCGTCTTCCTTTATGACGCGGTTTTCGAGTATAACTTCCTCGTCGTTGAATCTGTTATTTTCCGGCAAGTTTCATTACCTCGCATACTATTTTATCCAACGCGTCGGGTTTGCCGAACGAACGCATTTTTTCTGCCATTGCATTTCTCTTGGCGCCGTCTTCCGCAAGATCCAGTATGCACGACGCGAGCTTTTTACCGTCGAGTTCACTTTCCCTGAAAACCACGGCGGCGCCGGCATCTTTGAGCACAACGGCGTTTTTGTACTGATGGTCTTCCGCCACGTTGGGCGACGGAATGAATATGACCGCCCTTCCCAGGCAGGCGAGCTCGGAATACGTCATTGCGCCGGCACGGCTTATGACAATATCGGCTGCCGCCTGCTGTAGCGGCATATCGTATATGTATTCCCGTATCATGAATCCTTCGCGCTTATCGAGCCCTTTTTTCTTTGCAACTTCCGAAAACTCCTCCCAGCCGATCTTGCCTACCGAATGGATCTGCTTTATCTTGGCGTTATCTTTATAGATCTCCATAGCGTCGAGACAGTATTCGTTGACTTTTTCGGCGCCGAGACTGCCGCCGCACGAAAGGACGTAGATCTCGTCGTCGGCAATGCCGAGCTTGCCGCGCGCTTCTTCACGCGTAAAAGGGTTTTCCTTGACAGGGTTGCCGGTGAGCACGAGCTTGTTCTGCACCGAATCTTCAAAACGCGGGCGCGATTCGTCGAAGCTGATGCACACGGTGTCGACGTATTTTGAAAGCTTTTTGGTGGTGACTCCGGGGAAAGCATTCTGTTCCTGAATGAGCGTTTTGACCCCCAGTTTCGCCGCCGCCTTTACGCAAGGCCAGCTGGCGTAACCGCCTGTGCCGATCACTATATCCGGATTAAAACCCTTTATAATCTTTTTTGCTTCTTTGACCGAAGTGAACGCTTTGACGAGCGCCTTTATGTTTTTGGGCGAAAGAGAACGCCTGAACCCGTAAACGTCGACGGTGTTCAGTTTGTAGCCGGCCGCGGGTACGAGGCGCGTTTCCATACCGCGGGACGTTCCCGCGAATTCAATAACGGCTTCGGTATCGACCTTTTCAATTCCGTGCGCTATGGCGATGGCGGGGTTGATATGTCCGCCCGTACCGCCTCCGCAAAGCAAATATCTCATTTATCCGTTCCCCTTTCGGTGTAAGAATACCTTGAAAACGAAAGGACTATGCC
The DNA here is from genome assembly GCA_017429165.1 of Clostridia bacterium. Lineage (GTDB taxonomy): Bacteria > Bacillota > Clostridia > Oscillospirales > CAG-382 > UBA1206. The sequence continues at coordinate 9,611 of JAFRPL010000016.1, read as the reverse complement.
CATTTCGACAAGCGACATTATCAGCGCGGTGCCGCCGTAACTGAAGAACGGCAGACTTATACCGGTGGCGGGAAGCGTTCCGGTCACAACGCCGATATTGAATATGACCTGCATCGCGAGCTTGATCATTAAACCGTAAATGACCATCTGGCAGAATTTATCGCGGCAGTTGCGCGCTATGATGAAACCGCGTATTATGAGCGCGGCGAATAAACCTATGACAGCAACGGCGCCGACAAAGCCGAATTCTTCGCAAAGTATGGCGAATATGTAGTCGTTCTGCGGTTCGGGGAGATATCCGTGTTTTTGCATCGACTGGCCGAGCCCGACTCCCCAGATCCCGCCGGAGGATATGGCGTATATTGACTGCGCCGGCTGCCATCCCGCCCATCCGGTTGCGTCGTCACGCATATATTTGAAAGGATCCGTCCAGACAAGCAGGCGCGTATAAGTGTGACCTAAGAACTTCTGGACCAAACTCCAGTTTATGATCGTATCTATATTAGTGACCGCGTATATGCCGATCGCGACCGGAATACCGCCGAAGACCCCCACCCATAAGAGTTTGCTGCCGCCGATAAACATCATTGCAAATATTATGACGAAAGTGATTATGGTGGCGGAAAGATGGCTTTGCAGTACGAGCAGAGCGCAGCCGATGAAAGCGAACACAATGAACGGCAGCACCCCGAACCTGAACTTTTTAATCTTTTCGGTATTGTTCGCTATGACCTTGGCGCAGACGAGTATCGTGGCGAATTTCAGCACTTCGGAAGGCTGGAAACGTATTGGACCAATGTCTATCCAGCGCTGCGCGCCGTGTTTGGCGACGCCCATTATGTAAACCGCGGCATTGAGCGCCACGGCCAGCAGATAAACGAGCCATGAATACTTTTTGACCCAGCGGTCCGGGATATGTATGGCGAACATCATCACGACGAGTCCGGCGACTATCCAGATAATCTGCTTTTTAGAAAAGTAATAACTGTCGCCGTAACGCGTCTGTGCGAACGAATAGCTTGCGGTGAATACCATTACCGTACCCAGAGCGAGCAGCACGATGAGCAAAAAGAGAAAAGGCCTGTCGATACCGCCTATCCAGCGGATCAGCACGTTTTCGCTTTTTTCGCGTTCGGGCGCGGAAGGCGGCGCGGGAAGCTCTGCGTTATTCACTTTTGTAGGCTTGTCGTTCTGCATATCGGTTCCCTTTTTGTGAAAAACTTATCAAATAACGAACGGCGCGAAGACGAATATATAGGCGAGCGCGCAGACTGCGGCGGTCACCGCGAGGAAGATCGCCATTATTTTGACTTCGCTGAGTCCGCAGAGTTCGAGATGATGGTGTACAGGCGCCATTTTGAAGAATCGCTTTTTGCCGTGAGTGGCTTTGAATACCAGCACCTGGATGAGCACCGAGAGGCCTTCCAGGACGTAGACGAGTCCGATGAATACCATAACGAGCGGTCTGCCCAGACGCATTGCGCAGCCGACGAGCATGGCACCCAAAAACAGCGATCCGGTATCGCCCATAAATACTTTTGCGGGATAAAAGTTGAAAATGAGGAACGCGATCAGTGCGCCGCCCAGAGCCGCCTCGGTGAGATAGAGATCTATCATTTCCGCGTTTATGCCGACTATCACGAACAGCGCCGCGATCACGAAAGCCACGCTGCCGGCGAGTCCGTCGAGCCCGTCAGTCAGGTTGGCAGTATTAATTATGTAAACTATAACGACTCCGATCAAGATGTAGTAAAACCAGCCGAGATCGACAGTTTGACTTGAAAACGGCAGCGGAACGAATGTGTTGATACAACCTGTAAGACGCAATGACGCAAGATAAGCCGCGGTCGCGGTAACCTGCAATACGAGCTTTTGAACGACTGTAAGACCTTCGTTGCGCTTTTTGAAAAGCTTTACGTAATCGTCTACAAAGCCGATAGCGGCATTAAGCAAGGCAAAGCAAAGGTTTATGGAGAAAAACATTCCTGTTTTGTCGAACGTGCCGCTGAGATACAGGCCGCCGACCGTCAGCGCCATGGCCGTTATGAAAAACAGACCTCCCATGGTGGGGGTGCCTTCTTTGGACTTATGCCACTTGGGCCCGATCTCGAGTATCTTCTGGCCGAGTTTGACGCGGCGAAGCACGGGAATAAAGATTATGTAAAGTAAAAGAGATATTGCGAACGAGATCCCAAACGAAAGTATCAATCCGAGATAGTTCATAATCCAGCTTCCTTTATTATTTTTTCAAGCCCCACGCCGCGGCTCGCCTTGAAGAGCACGACGTCGCCGGGAGCAAGCAATCCTTTAATGTATTCTGCCGCTTCGGATTTTTGATCGAGATCAAAGCACTTTACTCTCTTTGCGCGGCAGGCGTCGGAAAAAACGTTGGCGTAATACCCGACGTAAATGATGATATCGGCGTGGAATTCCGCAGAAAGAGCGATCTCTTCGTGCAGCGGTTCACTGTTGTCGCCCAGTTCGAGCATATCACCGAGCACGGCGATCTTTCTTCTGAACGCGCCGAACTTTTCGAGCACCTCCAGCGCCGCTTTCATCGATTCCGGCGAGGCGTTGTAGCAATCTGCTATGACTATCACGCCGTCTTTCATATAAGTGCGCAGCCGGTCGCCGTACGGAACGTATCTGCCCAGCGCGGTAGCCGCGATCTCGGGATCTACTCCGTTCAGCACGCCCGTCGCAAAAGCGTAAGTCGCGTTTTTAGCCATATGATTGCCGGGAACGTATATGTGGACGTCGTAAGTGCGCGACCTGTAAGTCACCTTAAAATCGTTGCGTCGGAAAAGATTTTCGTCACGTTTGTCGTTTTTGTAATCGGTCGTGATCCTGAAATCGCATCTTTCGGAAAAGCCGCAGTAGACGGGCTTGTAATCAGTCAGTTTTTCGCGCATTGCGTAATCGGCGTCGGAATCCCCGTCGAGTATGACGTATCCGCCTTTTTCCTGACCGTCCAGAATGCCGTATTTTTCTTTTCTTATATTATCGCGTGTATGAAAATGCTCGAGGTGGGAACTGCCGATACATGTTATGACAGAAACGGAAGGATGCACTATATTGGAAAGATATGATATTTCGCCGAAATCGGAGCTGCCCAGCTCGAACACCGCGTATTCATACGAAGGCACCAGTCTGACGACCGTCGTGGGCAGACCGATAGTGCTGTTTTTATTCCCTTTCGGCACGTACGTGTTATAAGTGGAAGAGAGGACTTCGCCGATCATATCTTTAGTGGTCGTTTTCCCTACGCTGCCGGTGACCGCCACGACTTTTGTGCCGGCGGCGTGCTTTTCTCGCCACCATCTCGCGAGGTCGCCGAGCGCGCGCTCGGTGTTTTTGACGAGTATGTTTTCGCCGGTGAAAAACCTTTTATCGGAAACGACGCAGGGAAAGCCCTTTTCGTTCATTTCGGCTACGAAAACGTGTCCGTTGACGCGCTCGCCCGGGAGCGCGAAAAACATTCCACCCTCGAACGATTCGCGCGAATCGGTAAACATCCCCGCTATTGTTTTTTCGCCGCTTCCGCGGTATTCGCCGTTCATGGCGCAGGCCGCTTCTTTTATGTTCAAAAGCATTACTGTATATCCTCTTTATAGTTGAATGATACGTATATCACGGAACCGACGTTGACCTGTTCGCCTACTCTGACCGACTGCGATATAGCGTAGCAGTTTGCGAATTCCCTGTTGTATATACCTTCGACAATAACGTTCACCTTCTGGTTCTTCGCCCAATCGAACACCTGCTGAGGAGTCATGCCGACGAGGTCTTTGACGCGGACTTTATCAACAGAATGGTCTTTTTCGGTGTAAAGAATCACGGTGCCGCCTTCGGTGATGACGGTGCCGAGGCGCGGAAGCTGATCCGCGACGGTGGAGCCCGAACCTTTTACGACGCAGTGGAGCCCCGCCGCTTCAACGGCGTACCTGGCTCTTTCTATGTCCGCCGAAGTGTAATCGTCTACTTTTAATGTCTTTATGTTGTTTTCGTTGCTCGGGAGTATTTCGAGATAAGGCAAAACTTCAGAAAGCACCGAGGATATGACGGGAGCGGCGAGCTGACTGCCGTATATCTTTCCGCTGGTGGGTTCGTCGACCACAACGAGGATGGCGATCTCTGGATCTTCCGCAGGCGCGAAAGAGACGCAACTGCCTATGTAATACTTTTCATCGGGTTTGGCGTCCGCGCGCGCCATCTTCTGCGACGTGCCGGTCTTGGACGAGATATTATAACCCGAGACGGCGGCGTTTTTAGTCGAATTGACGAGCATCTTCAAAATGGTATCGGCGGTCTCTTTGCTGATAACGGCACGTTTGGTGGTATACCTGTCGTCATTCACCACGGTGCCGTCGGGCATTATATAACCTTTTATAAGGTGCGGGGTCACGATATATCCGCCGTTGGCGATACTGCTGACCGCAGCGATATGCTGCATCATATTGACGGACATAGACTGTCCGAAACTGCAGTTGGCGAGCGTGAGCTGATTGCTGAGATCGGAATAGTAAATGCTTCTGGCTTCGCCGGTTATATCGGAATTGACGAGTTCGGTGTAGCCGAACGCCTTGAAATACTTGGAAAACAGTTCGCCGCCTATCTTAAGCCCCATCTGAACGAAAGCAGGGTTGCAAGAATTGACGAGCGCCTGAGAGACCGTCTGCACGCCGTGTGCTTTTTTGGAATGGCAGTGGATGGTATGGCCGAGCACCGTGTATTCGGTGGTGCAGGTAAACGTGCTGTCAGTCGTGAACACGCCTTCTTCGAGCCCTATGGCGGTTGTGATTATTTTGAAAGTGGACCCCGGCTCGTATAGTTCGCTCGCGGCCTTGTTTTTCCAGAGATCGTACAGGAGCGAACTGCGATAAGCCGCCTTTTCCTCATCAGTCCCCTTGAATGCTTCGTATTTTTCGAGATAAGCGCCGGTGAGTTCGGTATAATTGTTGAGATCGTATTCGTCTATGGAAGCGCAGGCGAGTATCTCTCCGGTTTTTACGTCCATTATTATCCCGCGGCATCCGAAGGTCGGCTTGTGAAGTTCGTAGCATTCTTTGAGATACTTGGTAAGGATCGACTGGATGGTGTAATCTATGGTCGTTATAATATGTTCGCCGTTCTGCGCGTCTATGTAGCTTTCGTACTGGAACGGAAGGTCGTTTCCCTGCCCGTCCTGCCCCTGGATCGCCCTGCCGTTGACGCCGCTGAGCTGCTCGTTATACGTTTTTTCGATTCCGTCGAGTCCGGTGTTTTCGGCGCCCACGAATCCGATAACGTGCGAAGCGAGAGTGCCGTACGGATAAACGCGTTTGGTGCCTTCTTCAAGGCAAACCTGCAGCGAAAGCTTGTTTTCGGCGATGAATTCGCGAACTTCCATCTCGACGTCTTCTTCGAGATTCTTCTTGATTATTTGGTATTTGGAATACTTGCGTTCTGCTTTTTCGAGGATCTCCGATCTTTCGACTCCGAGTATGCGCGAAAGCCCGTCGGCTATAAGCTGCGCCTGCGCGTCGTCCGCGATATCCTGCGGCGAGATGAAAACGGTCTGCACCGTGGTGCTTGTGGCGAGCAGTTTGTTGTTGCGGTCGTATATATTGCCGCGTTTGGCCTGTATGGTAATTTCGGTGGTATACTGGTCGGTCGCGGCGTTTTTGTTCTTTTCGGAATCGACAATCTGCAATATAGCCAGCCGATATATCAGATAACAAAGACATAGCAAGAGGAACGCCGCCATGAAGCGCCCTCTTGCCAGTATGACTTTACTTGTACTATTTTCGTTTTGCTTATTCATGTTTTTTCTCCTGACAAATGCCCGGGCACGTTTTTACATAATAAAAATATGGACGGGCAAGTAAAAATATGATGTCAGTCGAAGAAATCCCTGAACACCTCGCCGAAGCCGGCGAGCAGCACGCCGATACCGTTTTCGTCGCCGTCGTCGTATTTATACGTATCGCCGCCGTTTTCCGGAAGTGCGGTTATGTTGATCCTGGTAAGCCCCGCGGCTTTTACCATACCCAGTTCGTCGGTGGCGTATTCTTCTATCTCAACGAGGTCGTTCTTTTTTTCAAGCCTTACCTTCAGTTTTGAAGCGGTCTTCTGCAGTTCGGTGAGTTCGTCGCGAAGTTCGGCGATCTGCGCGTTGTAGCTGTCGACTTCCGCATAGTTCATTACCAGAAAAACAAAAAGCAGAGTTACGGCGCAAATGGTGAAGATAATGCCCAAAGGCAGCGGCGTCTTGCTCTTCTTGCGATGTTCGATAACGGTAACTTTTTCGCTTTTGACGCTTTTTACGACAGATGAAGAGCCGGAACGTGCCGGAGCGATATTATTCGACCTTTTGATTATAGCATTTTTATTTGTAATTTTCTTTTCCATTTCGGTACCTCTGTTTTAATATTCGGTAAACTTTTATAATTTTTCGGCAATGCGGAGCTTTGCAGAATGCGAACGGCTGTTTTCTTCGCTTTCTTTCAGCGAACAAACGACCGGCTTTTTTGTGATGATCCTTGCAACGGGCTTTTTACCGCACACGCAGACCGGAAGGTCGGGCGGGCAGGTACAGGGATTTGCAAAACGGTTGAACGTGTTCTTAACTATGCGGTCTTCCAGTGAATGGAACGTTATAACTACGAGACGCCCGCCGGTATCCAGCAGATCCATCGCGTCTTCCAACGCTTTGTCGAGCCCTTCGAGTTCGCCGTTGACAGCTATGCGCAGCGCCTGAAAGCATCTCTTTGCCGGGTTTCCGTTTTTGAGCTCTTTCGCGGGATAAGCGGAAGCGATGAGCGATGCGAGCTCGCCGGTGGTCTCTATCGTTCCGTTTGCACGGGCGGCGACGATTTTTTGCGCTATCTTCCTCGAATACCGTTCTTCGCCGTATTCAAAGAATATACGGGCGAGTTCGTCGGCGGTAAGTCCGTTGACCAGATCCGCCGCCGTGGCGCCTTTGGTGTTATCCATACGCATATCGAGCGCGGCGTCGCGCAAATACGAGAACCCGCGTTCCGCGGTGTCGATCTGGTAAGACGAAACGCCGAGATCGAACAGCGCTCCGTTGAGCTTTTCGATGCCGTTTTCTTTAGCTGCTTGCGAAAGGTCCTTGAAATTTCCGTGCCAGGTGGCGAGCCGCCCGTCTTTTACGGTGAGCGAAGCGTTTTCCAGCGCCGCGGTATCGAGGTCTATGCCCAACACCCGTCCGTTTTCGCCGAGCAGCGAAAGTATCTTTTTGGTATGTCCGCAGCCGCCGAGCGTGCAGTCGGCGTACACGCCGTCGGGAACGACGCGCAGCCCTTCTACCGCCTCGTCAAGCATAACCGGATAATGCTCGAACGCCATATCAGAATCCGTATTCCGAAAGCTCTTCGGTTATACCTTCGGAAGACATATATTTTTGCTCGTTTGCCCATTCGGCGGCGCTCCAGATTTCGAGGTGGTTTTCGTTGCCTATGATGACCACGTCTTTTTCGAGCGCGGCAAACGACCTGAGCGACTGCGTGACCGCTATTCTTCCCTGCCCGTCAAGCACGCCTTCTATTGTGCCGGAAAAGAAGTATCTTCTGGCGTGACGCTGGCTGGCTTCGGGAAGCGCTTTGAGTTTTTGAGCGAAGGCGTCCCATTCGGCGGCGGGATAAATATTGAGGCATTTGTCAAAGCCCTTGCAGATCTTGAACTCGCTGCCCAGCTCTTCGCGATATTTGGCGGGCACTGAGACTCTGCCCTTTTGGTCCATGCTGAACCAGTATTCGCCGGTGAACATACGCCTTGCTCCTTTCTTGACACTTTTTTGGAGTATTATGGGAAAATTTGGAAAAATTTGCCACTTTTCCCCACCTGAGATTATTATAATATAAAGTATCGAAAAAAGCAAGTGTTTTTTTGCATTTTTTCAAAAAAATTTTTAATTACGTAAACCTGATCCGGAATAGGCGTTTTCCAGCATTTACAACGCTTTTCGGCACTTTTTCTCGAACTTTTGTTCGGATTATTGTTAACGAACATATGTTCGCAAACAAGGCAAAAAAACAAGCGCCCGGCAAGGTGTTTTCCCTGCCGGGCGCAGCCGTTTTTACGGTTTAGCCGCGATGCGGATAAGAATCGTAATCGATCAAGTAAGGTTCGGGATCTATGGCGTAATATTTGCCGTTTTCATCGGGAACGCGGAGCTCGAAGTGAACGTGAGGGCCGGTGCTTCTGCCCGAGGAACCGATATAGCCGATAACGTCGCCCTGCTTGACGACGTCACCCACCGAACAGGCGACCTGTTTCTGATGAGCGTAGTATGAATGCATTCCGTTTGCGTGCTCGATTATTACGACATAGCCGAAACCGTCCATCCAGCCCGCCTGGATGACGACGCCGTCGCCGCCCGCGTGGATCTCGGCTCCGTAGCATTCGGAAGAGCTTTTGACGCCGGAAATATCAACGCCCTTATGGAACGAATTGCCCATAAGGTAACGCGTGCCGTATTCGGAAGTAATAGCGCCGTCATACGGAACGATGAAAATAGGCGTTACGTCGGCAGAGGGTTTCTTCGCCTTTACGCCGCGTTCAATGACACAGTTGACCGGCTCGGTCACAATGTTTTCGGCCACGGCGGTGCGCGAAAGTTCCTTGCCACCGGAAAGGACCACGAGATAAGTGGTTTCGGAATAGCCGTCCCTGCCTTCGGATACGGTTTTCTCTCTGCCGTAATACAGTTCGGCGTTGTCGCGGTATTCGACTTCGTAATCGAGAGTGTACCCCACCGTTTCGTAATAGCGGATCTCGGCCGAAAGTTCGGGAAATGCTCTGCTCTCCGCGGCTTCGATCTGAGAAACGGCGTAACTGCCGCTTTTGAAAGTGACGTTATTGCTGAACGAGGCGCTTATGTAATCCACGCCGCTCTGCTCGAGAAGCAGCGATTTTTGATGTTCGAGTTCTTCTTTTGCGGCGGTAACGTCCTTGTAGTAGCCGGCGAGCACGCCGTCGATGTACATTGCGCACGCATATTCGGTCGCTTCGGACGCTATGACCGCGTTTTGTTCGGCTTTGAGAGGCCCGTAGTCATACTCGGGCACTTCTGCGGCGCCTTCCGCGCCCCTTTGCGAAAGCGGTAGCGCCGCCGCTGCGAAAGATATCATTATTACGGCGCAGCAAATCAGCGCCGCCGCCTTTAACGGAAAGTTGCTTTTCATAAACTGTCGAAATTACTCCATATTGTTAAGTGTGTCAATTATAACATATTTTTCTTAGTTTTTCAACCCTTTTTTGCGTTTTTTACAAATGTTATATTTTTCCGTTAAAATTACGCAAAGGCAGTTGAATTTTGTGTGAGAATGGTATATAATCAACTTACGAACCGCTAGCAGTGAAAGATTATTCATATCAGGAGGCAAACAATATGGAAATCAAGATCAAACGCACAGATTCACCCAAACAGAAACCCGATTGGAGCAAGCTCGGTTTCGGCAAGATTTTCACGGACCATATGTTCGAATGCGATTACGATCCCGAACACGGCTGGCACGACGCGCGCGTCGTCCCGTTCCACAATCTGTCCCTTTCGCCAGCGTGCATGGTTTTCCATTATGCGCAGGAGATGTTCGAAGGTCTCAAGG
>JAFRPL010000015.1 GCA_017429165.1 Clostridia bacterium | reverse complement strand
TTGGATGCCTTCGGACAATCCCTGCGGCTGATCGACGGCTTTGACGTGAGCGCGCTGATCGCCGCACTCTATACCATGGTGGAGCAGCACGGGGACGCCTGCCGCGTGCTGATCTTCGGCGACGCAAGCCCCTCCGTTCTCGGACGGATGATCGACCTTGCCAGACCGTCCAGCATTGCGGTATGGAAGCATCAGCTTCACCATGCCTCCGATGCGGAGCTTGAAATGCTCTATACCCATCTGTCAAACGGATTGATGAATGTGGTTGTGGGCGGCTATGACAAATACAGCCGGGAGGAAGTGATCTCCTTCGTCAACCGCATTGTCAAAAGCAGCCTGTCGCTGTTCCGGTGAGCCGGTGTTTTTTCCGTAACGGAACGCAAAAACCTGATATTTTTGAGGGGGACAAAGCCGTTTTCCCTCTCTATAATAATAGATAATCAGAAAACATGCCGGAGCATTCAGAAAGGAGGAACGCGGGTGATACTTTCCAAAGCGTCAAAACAAAATATCATCCTGTTCGCGGCTGCGTTTCTCCTGTGCGGCTTTCTCCGCGTCCTCCTGTATGCCAAGGATTTCACCTTCAGCTTTTCGTCGCTGTTCTGCGGCGTGTTGACGATTCTCTGGGCGATCTCCGTGCGGAAGCGTGTCACAGACGGCAGGCTGCGCGCCTTGATGCTGTGGATCACCGTCTGCCTGCTCCTGCAATTTGTTTTACAGATTCTCCGTTACGAGATGTTCTCCGGTCAAGTCACAGCGCAGCGGTATTTGTGGTACGCCATGTATCTCCCCATGCTCGCGCAGCCCCTTTTGTGCTTCTTCCTGGCCGTCCTGATCCACCGCCCGAAGGACAAGCCGCTGCCGCGCCTCTATGCCCTTCTGATCGTCCTCGGCGTTCTTCTGGCGCTGGGCTTTTTGACAAACGACCTGCATTTCTTCGCAAAGTCCTTTCCCAGCGGCGTCATGGACGACAACGGGCAAGAAAAGAACGGCTGGCTGTTTTCCCTTGTCAAACTTTTCATCTACGGCCTGTATGCGCTGACATATTTCGTTATTTTGAAAAAGGACTTCCGCTTTGTCGGGCGCAAATACCGCTGGCTGCCGCTTCTGCCCTTTTTGACCGGGGTGATCTATTTCCTCCTGTACCCGCTTGACGTCGGACACCACTTTTTCCAAACAAGGATATGGAACATGGGTGAAATGTCCGCTTTCTGCATCATCGGCACGCTGGAAGCGTGTATTCAGGTGGGCGTGATCCCGGCCAACATGGGCTATGAAACTGTCTTTTCCGCCTCCTTCATCCCGGCGGTCATTCTGGATCAAGGCGGCTTGCCGGTCTATCAGACCGCCGCGGCGGATTACCCCTTTGCGGAATGCGAGGACACAAAAGTCATGTCCCACGCCATTCAGGGCGGCAGCATCCGGTGGACGGTGGACATGAAGCAGGTGCGCGGGCTGAACCAGCAGATCGAGGAAGCGACCGCACAGATCGAAGCCCGCAACGCATACCTTGCGGAAGAAAACCGCATCCGGCAGGAGCGGGCGGAGCTGGAAACCCGTAACCGCATGTACGACAGCATCATCCGGATCGTAAAGCCGCAGTTCGATCAGATCGACGCGCTGCTGGGCGGTGCGGAAAGCGTCCCCGAAAAGCGGATCGCGCAAATCGCGGTCATCAGCGCCTACATCAAGCGGCGCGGCAACATGGAGCTGCTTGCCGCTGCGGGAACGCTGACGGTGGTGGAGCTGATGTCCGCCGTGACGGAATCGCTGGACTATATGCGTCTGTGCGGCGTCAACACGGCCATATCCTCCGTGGGGACCGGCTCTTATCCCGCTGAAATGGTGATCGCGGCTTATGAGCACATCGAGGCCATCGTGGAGGAAAGCCTTGACACCCTCTCCGACTTCATGGTGTCGGTGCGCTCCGACAAGCGGAAGCTGATCGTGCGCATGATGCTCAAAGCGGATGATTTTCTCTATGAAAGCAACGGCGCATGGCAGAACGGCGAGGGCTTCTCCCGCAAGGTTTCCATTTCAAAGAACAAGCAGGATATGCTGATCGTCCTCACCTTCACGGAAGGGGGTGGGCGCAAATGAAGCTGTTTCCGGGCAATCCCTACTATAAAACGGCGCTGTGGGCCGTAATGGACGTTTCGTCTGTGCTGCTGTTTTTCTTTGCCGCGACGGTGATTGCTTTACTGCTTCGTCAGAAACGGTACAGGTGGCTCTGGCTGGCGCTGCCCATACTCGCCCTGACCTACTTCATGGAGCAATGCTTCGGCATGGCGATGAACGGCGGCGCACATACGCAGACCGCGGCTGACATCATATCACGCTTTGCCGCGACTCCGGACTGGCTGCTGCTGTCCCTCTTAATTGCTATGGCCGCGGCTCTGTCATTTCTCTTCTGGAATATCCATCGTTACGAAAAAAGCAGGATCACCGGCATGTCCATCAAGGAAGCGACGGACAGCCTGCCCTCCGGGATTCTCTGCTATGCGTCCGACGGCCGCGTGCTGCTGAAAAACCGCGTCATGGAGGATTTCTGCCAAAGCGTGACCGGGGAAGCGCTGCTCAGCGGAGAAGTGTTCTCCCAGCGGCTGCGCAAGGGCGCACTTACGCCCGGCTGCCGGACGATCACCGTGGGCGAGGAGCCGGTGACGGTTCTTGCCGATGGGACGGCATGGAAGATCAGCGCCCAGGAGATCCCCTTTGAAAAGCACCGCGTGCAAATGCTGCTGGCCTCCGACATCACGGAAGCCTACCGGAAAACCGAGGAGCTGCTCGCCATGCAGCGGAAGGTCACGGCGCTGAATGAACGTCTTGCCAAAGTTTATCAGGAGATCGTGGCGCTGACCGTGGAGCGGGAAGTATTGAATGCCAAGGTAAAGCTCCACGACGAGCTGGGAAGCAATCTGCTTGCCATGAAGCACTATTGCCTTGCCGGGGGCACGGAAACGGAGCTTGCGGAGATCATCGGGCGGCTGCGCCGGAATATCTCTTTCCTCAAAACGGAAGCTCCCACGACTGTCCGGGATGAATATGAGCTGCTCACCGAAATGGCGGCGCGGCTGCGCGTTGCGCTCCTGGTCACGGGATCCCTGCCGCAGAGAGAACCGCAAAAGCATATCGTCGCCGTGGCGATCCATGAGTGCATGACGAACACAGTGCGCCACGCCCACGGGGACGAGTTGCAGATCCAGGTGGTTGAGGGCGAAGAAAGAATGATTGTGACCTTTACCAACAACGGCGAAGCGCCTGCGGGCGAGGTCGAGGAAAAGGGCGGGCTGTCCTCTCTGCGCGAGCTGACCGAAAAGGCGGGCGGCACGATGACGGTCTGCACCGGGCCCTCCTTCGCCATCCGACTTGAACTGCCAAAGGAGGTAGAAAATGCCCTATAAAGTGTTGATCGTTGACGATCAGAGCATGTCCCGCCATTTTTTCGAGAGCTTTGTGGCCGCCTCCGACAACTATGAGCTGGCGGCATCGCTGGACACGGCCAAGTTTGCCGACGGCTACTGCGCCGGAGGCAAGGTCGATCTTGTCATCATGGACGTGGTGATGAACGACGGCTCCAACGGCCTTGACGCAGCCGCACGGATCAAGGCGGCCTATCCCAAGACAAAGATCATCGTCGTCACCTCCATGCCGGACAGCCTGTTTTTGAGCCGCGCAAGGGAGATCGGCGTGGATTCCTTTTGGTATAAGGAGGTGCAGCAGGCGCCCATGCTGGAGATCATGGACAGGACCATGGCGGGCGAGCATATCTTCCCGGACAGCCCGCCCGTAACGTCCATCGGCATGGCCAAGAGCACGGAGTTCACCGAGCGGGAGCTGGACGTGCTGCGGCGCCTGGCCGAAGGGCTGACGGACAAGGAGATCGCGGAGGCGCTCCATTTGAGCGTGACCACTGTCCGCTACCATGTGAACAACCTGATCTCCAAAACCGGGGCGTCCTCCCGCACAGAGCTGGCGGTGAACGCCGTTAGAAGCGGGATCGCCATACCGGGGATAAAATAGAACATGAATACAATGAAAGCCGGAAACTTTTTTGAAGTTTTCCAGCTTTTTTCATAAAAAGACTATCATTTTTGAGGGGGCGAAGCCGGTTTTGAATCGGTATAATGGAGGCGTAAGATGTATGAGAATGGTGTTTTGTACCCATTTTCCACGAAAAGGAGTTGACAGGCATGGCTGACTGGCGGACAATTTTGACAGACAGACAGACAGATAAGATTCGTCTGTCCTTTCGGACTGCCTGTTTTCCATATAGCAACACGACGCACCGATGCAAGGGGCTTATTGCGCCCTGCGGCACCGGTGCGTTTTTGCGTCTAAAAGGAGGTGGTGCGTATTGATCCGCTTCCTTTATTCCAGCCGGGATAAACCGGATGACCCGGCCCATGTTCCCTTTCAACCGTAATGCGCAGATACAGGAGGAGAAAATGAGCGAAAAGAAAATTACGGCTCCGCTGATCGTGGATGAAGCGGAAAACATCGTAAAGAAGGTCGAGATCAAAGTACCGGAGATCCCGCAGGATCCCGACCCTTGCGGAAACGGCAGAAAACCCAAGCTGCCGAAGCCGCAGAAAAAAAAGCCGCTCGATCCGCGGCTGGAACGAAACAAAACAAAGAGGTGAAAAACATGAAGAACACAAGAAAGACAAGGCTTTTCAGCCTGCTGCTCTGCTGCCTGATGCTGGTGGGGCTGTTACCCATGGGACAGGTGGTGCATGCGTCGTATGGTTATTCTTTATGGGTCGGCAGCGTTGAAGTCGACAGTTCCAACAAAGACGATATCCCCGGAGTGATCGGAGGAAAGGCGAGCTATGATCCGGTTACGCGTACTCTGACGCTGGACGGTGTTACCGGTTTCAAAGGGTTTCACTATAAAAACGGTGCCGCCTATGTTATTTTTTCGAGATATCAGCACCTGACCATAACAGGCTCAATGGATCTGCAGCAAACACCTGACGAATTAGTGAGCCAGCAATGCGGCATATATAGTGAATACAACTGCTTGACTATAAAGGATGCTGATCTGAATATAAATGCCCGTAGTAACGCAATAGTATCCGAGGAAACGATCAAAATCATCAACTCAAAAGTTTCCGTGAGATCACAGATAGGTTCAGCGATCATGATAAACGATGCCAGTGTGGGCCGTAATGGCGTTGAATTCATCGGAAGTACCGTTGAAGCAAAGGGCCTTTACGCTATCAATGCGCAGGGGGATTATATCACTATCACAGGATCGACCGTCGACACGGAAACAATCTGCAGCTATAACGGTTCTATCCGTGTGAACAGCGGCAGCCTCAAGGTCACATCTTCGAAAGACGCCGGCGCAGCGATCATTCATCCCGGAGAGGTATCCTGGGCGGATACCCATGAACTGATAGGCAGTATCACAGGCACTCAGTTCATCATCCGCGAGAAAAACTCCCACGTATTCGATCTTTATGACGTATCGTTTGACGCCAACGGACACGGCGCCGCTCCCGAAACGCAGAGTGTGGAGATAGGCAAGACCGCCGTGAGACCCGAAGACCCGGAGGAAAGCGGTTGGAGATTCGACGGCTGGTACAGAGAAGCGGAATGTATCAACGCTTTTGATTTTTCCACCCCCATCAACAGCGATATCACCTTGTACGCCAAGTGGACCGGAATATTGTCCGGCACTGTCAGGATCGCAGGCGGCGCTAAGCATTACGGCGATCTGCTGGAGCTGGAATACACCGGGGATATAGCAAGCGTTCCTTTCTCAAAGCTACGGTTTGAATGGCAGGAAAGCGACAATAAAACGTCATGGACGAATATTATCGGGGAGACAGGCGCGACGTATCAGACGCCCGCGACGGGGGATACTCTCACATACGTCCGCGTCAGAGTGACGGCGGACGGATATGACGGCGCCGTATACAGCGACGTGCGCGCCATCGTTCCGCCTCATGTTGTCGATACGCTGAAAGGCACCGTCACCATCGTGCAGGATCACGCGTCGGAAGCCTATTTCGTCTTAGGAATGCCGGTCACTGCCACAGCTAAAAACAATATGGGCTTTGAGATGACGATGGACGGTCTGATGTACCGCTGGCAGAGGCGGGCAAACTACGATGGCGCACCGTGGGAATATATTCCGGGAGCGACGGGAAAGATCTATACGCCTGTAGGCGCAGACGAAAACTGTTTCATCCGCGCGGAAGTCTCATATACACAGCTGCTTGGGGAACTGTACAGTTCTTCCAAATGGGTGGATTGGGCAGATGAATCCTATACCGTCGCCTTTGACGCCAACGGGCATGGTACTGCACCGGATCAGCAGACTGTGCATCGCGGTTCGCATGCGACAAAGCCGGACGATCCGATCGCGGATGGTTGGACATTCGGCGGCTGGTATACGGAAGCAGCCTGTATTAATGCTTTTGATTTTGAGAAGTCTGTCATGCGAAACATCACTCTCTATGCCGACTGGGCAGAAGAAGAAGTCTTCGTTATGACTGGCGCTTACGTATCGGCAGAAGTGAAGAAAAATGCCGGCAATTATATTTTTGATGACGAAATGGCGGCGTTCACATGGAAAGACGGCAATAGCCCCGCCGCATCGGCAGTCGATTATCACAGTTCTCACATTTACAAAGACGTTGATCTCACTGACAAACTGCACGAAGACCCTGTACCGTACGGCGTCTACTATGCGGAGTATTTTATTGAAAACAGCGTCAGATATGATCGCAGTATCGATTTTTCAAGCCTTACGGCAGCGAACTGTGATTTTACGATCCCGGGATATACAGTCACATGCGAAAGCATTGAAGCCAGCATTGACTCAATGGGCTACAGCCGTGCCCGGTTACTGTTAAAGCTGTTCAGGGAGCCCGATTTCGCTTTCACCACTCAGCCGGTAAGCGGCGCTGCGAAAAAGACTGAGCCATATGATTTCTTCTGGACTACAAATGTGGCCCCGGAAGGGATCTACGTATTGGTTTGGGTCGATAACCGGTGGGTGTTGGCGCCCGCATTATTATCGGAAGACGGAACTTCCGCCGGGATTTCATACGAAGATGTGTCATACGCGGCTATTGAAAACGTAACAAGACACGCGGTAGTCGCGCGGACCCATTCAAACCACTATTACAGCGACGAATTCACCGTGGAATGGACGGATGAGACGGCCTACACCGTGACTTTCGACGCCAACGGTCACGGCACGGCTCCCGCCGCGCAGACCGTGGAGCACGGCAAGACGGCCACCAAGCCCGCTGATCCTACGGAAACCGGCTGGGTATTTGGCGGCTGGTACAAGGAAAAGGAGTGCACCAACGCCTTTGACTTTGCCACACCGATCACCGGCAATATCACGCTATATGCCAAGTGGACCGTTGCTGCTTATACCGTCACCTTTGACGCAAACGGTCACGGCACAGCTCCCGCCGCGCAGACCGTGGAGCACGGCAAGACGGCGACTATGCCCGCTGATCCTACGGCAAGCGGCTGGACGTTCAAGGGCTGGTACAAGGAAGTTGCCTGCACCAACGCCTTTGACTTCGCCACGCCCATCACAGCGGATATCACGCTGTATGCCAAGTGGACGGAGGAAGGAACGACGCCTGTTCCGACCTATTACACCGTCACCTTCGACGCAAACGGTCACGGCATTGCGCCCGCCGTGCAGACCGTAGAGAGCGGCAAGACGGCGACTATGCCCGCCGATCCCACGGAAACCGGCTGGCTATTCGGCGGCTGGTACAAGGAAGCGGCCTGTACCAATGCCTATGACTTCTCCACGGCCGTCACCGGCGACATTACCCTGTACGCCAAGTGGGTGAAAGACAGCGGCGGTTCGCCCGGCTCCCCCATGACCGGGGACAACAGCCATCTGAGCTTGTGGCTGGCATTGTCAGTTGTCAGTGCCGGAGGCGTGATTGGGCTGACCGTGAACAGCAGAAAACGCAGGAAGAAAGCAGAATAACGGATTAGGGGAGCTTCAAGGCTGCCTAAGCAATGAATGAACCGAGCGGCGGTGACGGAGCAATCCGTCACCGCCATGTTTTATGAGAGGATCAAGCGCAGGATGGAGGGCTGAAATATGCGGCAGGCAAAAGGAAAACGAATTTCGATATTGATCTTTCTGCTGGGGGCGGTATTCCTTTTCTCAACAGGCATGGCGCTCCATACGCTTGTGGTGCAGGGAAAAGAAAAAGCCGCTTTTGACGACCTGTCCGCTATCGTCGCGGAGGCTGCGGAGCGGGACACGGCGTCAACGCCCGAAGAAGTCCGCATTCTGCCTGACGCATCGGCTCCCGCGCAGATAAACACAGCGCAGCCGAATCCGGCGGACGAAACGCCTCCTGAACAGTCAGCCGATCCCGTCCCTCTCCCGCAGTATGCGCCGCTTTATGAAAGGAACGCTGACTTTTTCGGCTGGCTCTCCATCGAGGGAACGGATATAGACTATCCCGTGATGTATTCCCCGGACAGGCCGGAATACTATCTCAACCGTGCTTTTGACGTCTCCTATTCCGGCAGCGGCGTTCCCTTCGTCGATGCAAAATGCCCGGCAGACGGGAATTATTATCTGATATACGGGCACCACATGCAGAACAAGACCATGTTCGGGCAGCTTCCGAAGTATGCGGACAAAATCTATTACGAGGGACACCCGACAATCCGCTTTGATACCCTCTATGAACAGCGGGAATATCAGGTGATCGCGGCCTTTTACAGCCGGATCTATGGAAAGAATGAAGCCGGTGTTTTCCGCTATTATGAATACACGGACTTGTCCGATCAGGAAGTGTTTGACGAGTATATCCGGCATGTAAAGACGGCGGCGATCTATGACACCGGCCTTTCCGCAGAGTACGGCGACGAGCTTTTGACGCTCTCCACCTGCAACTATCACGCAACAGATGGCAGGTTTGTGGTCGTGGCGAAAAGGATAGATAAGAGATCTACAAAAACCGAAAGAAAAACGAAGGCCCCCGCGCTCCTTTAAATACTCGTGGGCAGTCGCTGCTTGCCGGTAACGTATTCTGCGGGCACTGCGGCGCGAGGCTCAACCTGACGACAAACGGCAGGTATCGCAGGAACAAGGACGGGGTCCTTGATACCGCACCCCGTGTCCGTTATTCCTGCTATGGTAAAACGCGGAAGCGGACCGAGTGCGACGGGCAGACGGGCTACACTATGGCGAAACTCGACGATATAGTGGATAAACTGATAAAGCGGGTTTTCGCCAAGATGAAAGGAATACCGAAAAGCGCTGTCGTTTCGGCAAGGTACGAGAAAGAAGTTTCCGAAAAGAAAACACGCCTTTCGTCGCTCCGTTTTGAACTCTCCGATTCGCAGCGTAAGCTCGACCTTCTGAAAACCGAGATCGTGAAATGTCTTGAAGGCAAAAGCGATTTCACCAGCGAAACGCTTTCCGGGTTGATCGCCGAATGTGAAAAAGACCTGAGCGAGCGTAAAGCCGCCGTTGCCGCCGCAGAGGAGGATATACAGCGCGGCGAGGAAACGCGCAAGCGCATGAGCGAGAGATACGACGAGCTTATCTTGTGGTCGGAGCTTTACGACGGTGCGACGATTGAACAGAAAAAGATGATCGTGAACAGCATGATAGCGCGCATCGACGTTTTCAGCGGATACGAGCTGAAAGTGGAGTTCGCGTTCGACATCCGGCAGTTCTTCGAGGGGCTGGATTTTGAAATAAGCGCGTAGTGTGACAGAAAATGCAAAAGGCAAGTCCGTTCATTCGGGCTTGCCTTTTGTGATACACGGTTTGTGGTCGGCTGTTTCCCGCACAAACGGGTTTTGAAATGAATTGCGGGGCGTTAGCGGTATTGGGTGCAAATTTGCAGGCGGATCATATAGCACCCCCGGATTTAAGCGTTTTTTGCGGTTGATAAAAAGGGGCGAAACAACGAAAAAAGCACGCAAATACGTGCTTTTTTCATGGTGGAGCGTAGGGGATTCGAACCCCTGACCCCAACACTGCCAGTGTTGTGCGCTCCCAAAACATCCGGTCACGCACCCTCCAAAATCGCTTTGCCTATTGATTATATTATAGCATATATTCACCCAGATTTCAAGGCGCTAGCCATTTGTTTTTTATGATCGCACATTTTTGTTTTCGCCTTCATCGCGGTATAATGAGACCGCAAAGGAGGTATTCGCTATGAAAGACAATTTGAAAGGCGTAGGAATATGGGGACAGCGGCACTATCAGTATCTAAAGGAGAATCGCCCGACGACCGTCAACGTTATGAGAATGAACGGGACACTAAATTCGTATCTGCGAGAGGTTGACGAACAAGCGGATGAGATGTGTTTTCAGCTGGTAAAACAAATTGCCAAGCAGGAAGGTGTCACCGAAGGACTGAAACGCCGCAATCAGATGGCGTGGGTCGGAGCCATGAACAACATTCGCGACCGGGTAAACGAAATTGTGCTGAACGACCTGATCTATCAATAGCAAAAGGCGGGGCGACCCGCCTTTTACAATATACTGCTAAGCTTTTATAATACGGAAAATATTCAAATCATAATATCCATAGGAAAACCTTTATTCAGTATCAAAAAACGCCGATTGATCAGCCCAAATCTATCTCATATCTTTGTTTGATTATCCCATCATAATCGAATTCTTCGATTAAATAACCTCCGTTTTTTAGAACAGTATGAATGCAGGCTACATTATCCTTGCCGCTCGGGCAGATGTGTACTTTTGACATTCCCATCTTTTTGCACTCTTTCAATGCTGACGCAAGCATCGCGGTGCCGTAACCTTTTCCTCTGTGCCACGGGACTACACCAAAATGCATGTGACCCAAAGCGGTATCACGGTGGTTTATTTCGATCGCTCCAACGATCTCTTTTTGCTCATTCAATGCAAAGAACAAAGTGCAAGGGACGTTATCCGCCAACATTGAGCCTTTTGTGCGATCATCCTCACAGTATTCCAGCCATTTTTGATAATCTACCGCGCATCGGCGCATCAACGACGGCTGAATTATTTCTCCTGATTTTTCCCATTTGTCCATAACGCGCTCATATTCTGCTTTGTGGGTTGACTCTGGAAGCTCTAAAAACAAGTTTGGAATGCTATTGTTTGGTTTTATTAAACTCATCTTTTGTTAACCTCCAAGGATATTGTAAGAACTCACAATAAAGCTCACTTGGTTGATTACATATTATTTCTCCAGATAGGAAATAATATTACGATTGTTCGTTGCCTTTTCTGTATTCCTCCGCCTGGAGGTTGAACATATAAGCGTATTTGCCGTTGAGGTCCATCAGTTCGTCGTGGCTGCCGGATTCGACTATCTCGCCGTTTTCCATATAGAAAATACGGTCAGCGACCCGGGTGGTGGAAAGCCGGTGCGAGATGAAGATTATCGTGCGCCCCTCGGCGTAATTGAGTATCGTGTCGTTGAGGTGCGCTTCGCTTATCGGATCAAGCGCGGACGACGGCTCGTCCATAATTATGCATTTGCTGTCTTTATAGAATATTCTCGAAAGCGCCAGCTTCTGCGCTTCGCCGCCGGAAAGCTCGACGCCGTCGCCGAATTCGCGCGTCAAATACGTATCGCCGCCATCGGCAAGAGAAGTAAGTTTTTCTTCAAATCCGCTTTTGCGGTTGGCTTCTTCGAACCGTTCGGTATCGGTTTCGCCCACGTCCATTTTTATGTTGTCGAATACCGTTCCGGCGAAAATCTGGAAATCCTGAAACGCCACGCCGAACAGCGAACGGTATTGCTCGACGTCATAATTCTTTATATCGTTCCCGGCGTAGATTATTTCGCCCTCGCTCGGATCGTACAGCCGCAAAAGCAGATTCACAAGCGTGGTCTTGCCCGCGCCGTTGTGACCGACTATGGCGATCTTCTCGCCGGGTTTTATATCAATGCTGATGTTTTTAAGCGTGTCCTGCTCGTTCCCGGGGTAAGCAAAAGAAACGTTTGTGAGCGTAAACCCGCCGATCCCGTTTTCGATCTTCGCGCACTTTTCCGGGGAAACGATATCAGGCGTAAGCTCCAGAAACGTGCGCATTTTCTCTATGTATTTGCTGTTTTGTCCAAACTGCGGGATGGTATAAGACAAGCCGCGCAGATTGTCGTCCAGACGTCTGGAAGCGAGGAAGAGCGTCGCAACAGCGCCTGCGGTGACTTCACCCTTATATGCCAGATAAAGCAGAAATACTATATATATGCCGTTGATAAGGAGAACGCTGAAAACGTAGTTTGTCAAAAACGACCATATCATAAGCCACTTCGAATGCTTTTTGACAGTTTCACTTATTTCGCCGTACGTTTCGTTATAATCAGCGGAAAGCTTATTTCTGACGTTGGACAGGCGCAGCTCCTTAACGTAGTCTTTTAAATAGAATACTCTGCTCATATAGTCGAGCTTGCGGTACTTCGGGTTGAGTTCGCGGTCGAGTTCATAATTGTGAGCGTTATATTTTTTATTTCCCCAAAAGTTCAGCGCAAACGAAAGCGCCACAAAAGCGAGTCCCCAAACGTTGTACACCGCGATAAACACGCCGGTCGTCAAGATATTCGTCACGTTCCAGAAAAGCCGCCAGATATTAAATCGAGTCTTTTCGAGCTGACCCGCGCATTCGTTCATCGACCAGACGCATTCGTTATAGAACTCCGGATCGTCGTATTTTTCGATATCTATCTCGACGGCTTTACGATATACCGTCATGCGCATACCGCGATATACTTTTTCCGCTTCCTTGCTCTTGAAATAATTGGCGTAAAAATACTGGATCGTGTATTTTATCACGACGAGCACGAAAACGAACACGATATAATTGAGTATTTCGGTATAGGGCGCTTTGTTCTGTATGCAGTCAATAAGTACCTTTAACAGCCAGAAATGCTGCAGGAAGATGATTATGGAATGCGTCGTCGCTTCAAGTGCCGTCAGAGGAATAAACCATTTTGAATATTTACGGATCGTTTTGAGTATATAGACGTTGTTGTTTACCGTCTTTTTGAACGATCCCTTTTCTTTTTTTACTTTGTCTTTTTTCATACGTAATTCCTCGCCTGATGCTCGAACAGGTCGTAATATTCGCCCTTCAAAGCCATCAGTTCATTGTGAGTGCCCTGTTCGGCGATACGTCCGCCGGAAAGCAGTATGACCATATCCGCGCTGACCGCCATCGAAAGGCGGTGGGATATCATCAGCACCGATTTTCCGTTTCCTTCGGTATAAGTTTTTGACAAGGTCTTGTACATTTCGTGCTCGGCGATCGGATCGAGCGCGGAGGAGGGCTCGTCCAGTATCATCATTTTGCTGTTGCTTGCGAACACGCGCGAAATGGCGACTTTCTGAAATTCGCCGCCGGAAAGTATAACGCCGTTTTCGTCGTATTCGCGCAAAAGGATCGAATCTGCTTTTTCGGGCAGAGAATCGACTTTTTCTGTAAGACTGCTCTTTGCGATGGCGTCGCGGCAGCGTTCCTCGTCTTCGGGCTTATACACGTCCATTAGCACATTTTCTTTCAGCGAAAAAGCGTATATCTGATAATCCTGAAACACCGTGCCGAACATTTTGCGGTATTCCTGCAAATCGTATTCTTTTATATTCACGCCGTTCAAGAGTATCTCGCCTTCGGTAGGATCGTAAAAGCGCATAAGTAGCTTTATAAGCGTGCTTTTTCCCGCTCCGTTGTGGCCGACGAGCGCGACCTTTTTGTGCGCCGGTATTGTGAAGCTGAGGTCTTTAAGCACCGGTTCTTCCTGCCCGAAATAAGTAAACGAAACGTTTTTGAACTCGAATACCGGGTTTTCCGGCACGGGGAGCCCTTTCTGGTTTTCGTCGATAATTGGCTTGTATTCCATGAAATCACGGAAATTATCTATGTAAAGACTTCCAGCCACGCTTTCATTAACGCTGTTCAGCGCGTCGAGGATCATTGTCGTGGAGTTGATCAGCGCGTTTGCGAGCACCACGAAATCGCCCGAGCCAAGCGTTTCCGATGAAATAACTTTATAGGAGATATACGCCCATGCGCCCTGCATTGTCAGCGGATAGCAGATAAGAGTCCGCGTTATGTATGATGCGAATTTTCTGCGCCTGAACGTATCGACGTTTTTGTAAAGGCCGTCAACTGCTTCGTCGTATTGATCGAAAAGCACGTTTTTGACGTTGGAAAGACGGATATCCTTTGAGTACTTTTTAAGGAAGAACTCGCGGTTTACGCAATCTATCCTGCGGACGAACGGAACGTTCGCCAGATAGTGAGCGTGTTCGTATTTGTTTATCAACTTGTTGGTGATAAGCGTAGTCGTGACCGGGATTATTATGAACAGCGGCGCGAGGTAATCCAGCGAGGTCATGTAGCCGATAAGATAACCGAACGATATGAACGCCGTAATAATATTGGAAACGTTATCAAGCGTCGTTATGGCTCGACTGCTCGCCTCGCTCGCGGCGACGGTGTATTTGTCGTAAAAATCCTTGTTCTCGAAGCAGCTTATATCCACCTCCAGGACCTTTTTGTAAAGAAGCATATTCATCTCTTTGGTAATCTTAAGATCCGAAAGTGGCAGATAACGGTTATAATACCACGACTGATAAAGTTGTATTAACAGGAACACGCCCATAAAGATAGCCACGAATACGACGATATCGTAAAACCCTTTTTCGCCCTGTATGGCGTCAACGAGGTTTTCAAGGAAGAATATGTTGAAAAACAACCGCGAGAAAAACACCGCGAACGTATCGAAAAACGTCGCCGCAACGCGCGCGGGCGATATCTTCGCGATCAGCTTCAGCATATAAATGTTGTTCGCTATGAAATTGCGTTTGTTATTGTTCTTTTTGGCTTTTTCTTTACTCATTGTGTCCTCTTATCGGGTTGTATCGGCACTTTTAGCAGCTCAATCAACCCTTAGTTTTTATCTTCGCAATACCGCGCAAATACCGCCACGACTTCACGGAAATACTCGTCATTTATACGGTAGTACAGCGTTCTGCCGTTACCGCGTACCGAAAGCATCTTCGCCCACAGCATCATCGTAACATGATAGTGTGCCGTGGAACCGGTACAGCTAATATGACGTTCGACGTCTTTTAGCGTTATCTCACCATGCTCACGCACAAGCTCAAGGATGCTTATCCTGTTCGGCTCCGACAATATATCGCCGAGCAGAGGAAGGTCGATCTCTATCGGCGCTTTCTTTTTGTGTATGATGGTTTTATACTCCGCGCCGAGCAGGACCGTCATCGGATCGTTATCATTTCCCGTTCCGCATACCCAAATCAAAAACCTATTCAACAGCGAAACGCTGTAATTGAGACTTGTTACCGCCTTCTGCGGCTTGAGTCGAATATGCTCGAACACTTCTTCGATCGCAATTCCGTCAAGACCTGCTTGCGTCGAAATGATACGTTCTTCGCACTCTTTGTAATACTCCGAAAGCAGTTTTTCTTTTTCGATCAGAGTGTTTATAAGCAATTCGGCATAACGCTCCGGATCGGCGGCGAAGGAATAGAGCTCGCGTTTTACGCGCTCGTCAAGGTCGGATGAATCAATATCACGCGAAAGTGATTTGATATCCAAAGGATCTGATTCCGCTCCCATAAGCCAGAAACCGAAGAGTTTCCGGGAAAGGTCGGCGACGTCGCGCAGCTTCGGCAATAGGTTTTCAAAGCTTATGCTTTGCGGACTTGCATAATCCGCACAAGATAAATAGACGAAAGACATAAATCCCCTGCCGTGGGATTTGAGCGTGAAGAAGATGTGAAGCTCCTCCGGTATCGGCGCAAAGCGCTTGTTTATTGCGACGTTGTGTTCCGCCTCGTCCTCGATCCCTCGCTTTGTGTGCGATTCGAGAATGCTTTCGGAATTGAAATGGGCGTGAAAGATATAAAAGAGGTCCTGCAGGTATGCGATTTTGCGGTAATAGTTAAACTCCATTTTGTTTATCTCCGATAATTGTGATATCATAGTAATGAAATTATAGCCGATAATCGGTGATTTGTCAAGAGTTCAAAACGATATAACGCAAACAAAAAGCCCTTGACAAACCTCAATGCGTGTGATATAATAAGAACAAATGTTCGTTATAATGTTCAAAAGGATGGCGGAATGGCAAAGAAAAACACGGATTACACCCCGGAACAGATCAAGGAAATACAGGATTATTTCAAAAAGAACGATTTTACAAGTTATATGACGCTTGATGCGAACAGAGGCAGGAACGTCGCCAGCCCGGAGATATACGCGAAAGCGAAACGGTTCATTTCGGAATACTGGCTTGCAAACCTGCCGGAACTCGGCGTGAAGCGGATGATGAAAAACTATACCCACAGCCACCCGGTCAAGCTGCTGCAAAAGCGCGATTCGGAGCATTTCGCGAAACAGGTATCGGATATCGCCGAAGACGGCGCGCAGCTCGACGCGGTGCCGGATCGTTACCTTGAGATGTTCAGGAAACCTTTGACGGCAGGCATAGAAGCATACGCAAAAAGCGTAGGCAAAGAGGCGGATGACCTTACGGACGAGGAGATATCTTTTATCATAGACAAATGCACCGACGCGATAAACGAGGAGCTGATCAAAGTCGTGATGCTCGGTCAGCAGGTGCCGGAGATGTTCGGCGTTTCGAGCAAGAACGCCGCGCACGAGGATTTCAACGGTTCCGTCGGCGGCAATCTTGACCTGATAAACTTCCACAACAAATGGACGCATTGCAAGACCAAACTCGGCGCTCCGCTGTTTTTCGGCGACCTGTCCGAAGAGGAGGCGACGGGTATCGAAGGCGCGAAAAGCTTTTTCGCAAGCGCGGACGAGCAGACGCAGAAAGAATACGAGGAGCTTCGCGATTCTTTTGCGAACACGCTGAGCAGCACCGATCGCGAGATCTATTATCTGAGCGAGCAGGGCTACACACACGCGGAGATCGCATCTCGGCTCGGCTATAAATCGCCAAGCTCGGTAACAAAGCGCCTTCAATCCATGCGCAAAAAGTACGACGAGTTCTGCGGATACGTTGAAGCAAAGCAGAAGAAAAAGCAATAGAATATTTGCGGCGTCGGGATAAAACCCGGCGCCGATTTGCTGTTGCAATTTTATACGATTTTTGTTATAATATTTGCAAAGACATACTGGAGGTGAAACTTTGCATAACGTCTATTGTTCCACCGGCGCGTTGATAGGCAAGCCTAACGGAAGAGATTACCGTTTACTCGCCGATTGTGCGAAACATATAGAATGCGACGGATTTGAATTCATGATGTACGGCGATTGGTATTCGGAATATGAAACTGCAGCCGGATATATCCTCAAAAATGGAATAAGCGCTCCGGTGTTTCATATCGAAAAACAGGTCGGAGAGCTTATAAGCAGAAACAATCCGGGCGATGCCGAGCGCGCTTTCGGTTTGTTTGAGATTAATTGCAAAACAGCCAAGCTTATACAGTCGCATATGCTGGTGCTTCATCTTTGGGGCGGTATAGATTCCGACAAAGACATCTCCAATAATATAAACGCGTATAAAACGCTTCGCGGGATTGCGGATTCATATCGTTTGACGCTTACTGTAGAAAACGTTGTGTGCAATATTGCCGAGCCGTTTACGCATATGCTTCGGCTAACCGAGGTCTATCCGGATATAAAATTCACTTTCGACACAAAAATGGCGCAATTTCATCGCCAGTTAGAGCGGCTTTATACACTGCCGCGTGAATGGGTGGCAAAGCACATAGCTCATATGCACGTAAACGATTACTGCGGCGGGTATATGGACTGGAACAACCTGAAAACGCTTCATTTAGGTGAAGGCAATATTGATTTTTTACAATTCTTTGAATATGTGCGGAAAAACTATACCGGGGATTTCACGATAGAATCCACGTCGTTCGACAAATCCGGCACAATCCATTTTGACGCGATGAATAAAGACATACGCTTTGTAAAGGAGCATTTGAAATGAAAACAATCATATTCGATATGTACGGAGTAATCATAAAGGAAGCAAAAGGGAACTTCATTCCCTACGTCTACGAACGGCTGCCGAACACCGACAAGCCTCAGTTGAAGCAATGGTTTACGCAGGCGGGCAGCGGGCTGCTGACGTCGGATGCGTTTTTGACCTTGCTTGGATTTGACAATCCCGAATGCCATATGAAAAACTATATAGAAAACTATTTGACGATGGACGAGGGATTTTACAGATTCGCAGATGAATTTTGCGGCAAATATGATTTTGCGCTGCTTTCCAATGACGTTTCCGCATGGAGCGAGTATATTTGTGAGTATTACGGACTTAACAAATACTTCTTACTGAAGATAGTAAGCGCTGACGTAAAATTGAGAAAACCCGATCCCGCAATCTACACTCTCGCCCTTGAAAGGACCGGCGCCAATCCCGCGGAATGTATTTTCATCGATAACAAGGCGGAAAACGTGCGCGTCGCGGAAGAACTGGGCGTCAAAGGCGTCATATTCGGTAACGAAGACCCCGATTCGAATCTGTTGCGTGCCCGCGATTTCGCCGAACTGGCCACATTATTGAAATGAGTATCAAAACCATACGCGACGCGGAAGCGCAATCGCCGGCTATTCCTTGATTTTCGCGCCGCAGCTTGCAAAGGTAATGCCGCCCGAAAGCAATATCCTGCGTGTGAACCGCGCCATGCACATTCTGCCGACCACCGGCTATTACGGCGCGGACTGCCGGTTCCTGCGGCAGGGCTCGCCGCTGCAGCAGCGTATCGCCACCGAGTTCGAAAAGGGCACGGAATTCCATTATTCGGTGATGTATATCCCCGTTGACGAGCTGGACACCTTCGGCAAAGAGGCGGAGTAAGCGCAAAATAACGCATTGAAACAGAGAGCCGGGGTTGCCGGCTCTCTTGCTTTGCCTTCAATACTTTGCGTTTTATTAGAAAAAAATAGATTTTGTATCTTGCGTTTTGTCAAAAAGCGTGGTATAATACAAACGATGACGAATTGAAGGATGGGACTTTTTATGGAAATAAACCGCAAAATATATGATAAGCTTTGCGAATGGAAAAAAACGGCGAACGGCGAAAAGGCGCTTCTTATCGAAGGCGCGCGCAGGATCGGCAAATCGACAGTCGCGGAAGAGTTCGGTAAAAACGAGTACAAGTCGTATATCCTGATTGACTTCAATAAAGCGAGCAGAAAGATCCGCGACCTGTTTTACAACATGACTAACCTCGATATCTTTTTCCAGTCGCTTTCGCTTGAATACAATACGCGGCTGTACCGCAGGGAAAGTCTTATTATATTCGACGAGATCCAGAAATTCCCCAAAGCGCGCGAGGCGATAAAATATCTGGTGGCGGACGGAAGGTTCGATTATCTCGAGACCGGATCGCTGATCTCGATAAAGGAAAACGTGGAGGATATTACGATCCCGTCGGAAGAACGCAAGATCCGTATGTACCCGCTGGATTTCGAAGAGTTTGCCGCTTATCTCGGCGAAGACCTGCTTTTGGAATATATCGCCGACTGCTGGAACAAAAAAAACCCGCTGGACCGTAATCTGCACAATAAGGCGATGCGGCTTTTCAAAGAGTATATGCTTGTCGGAGGGATGCCGCAGGCGGTTTTGGCTTATAAAAAAAACGACCGCGATTTTGCCGCCGCCGACGTTGAAAAGCGCGATATTCTCAATCTTTACCGCGACGATATAAAAAAGGCGGCGAAGAAATACAATTCAAAGGTTTCCGCAATCTTCGAAAACATCCCCGCCTATCTTTCCACCCACGAAAAGAAAGTAACGCTGAACAGTATCGAAAAGGGCGCGACGTTCGACAAATACGACGAGCCGCTTTTCTGGCTTGACGATTCTATGATATGCAGCCTGTGTTATAAATGCAACGATCCTAACGTCGGGTTTGCGCTTAACAAAAACGATTCTTTCGTAAAATGCTATCTCGGCGATACCGGCCTGCTCGTCAGCCTCGCGTTCGGCGAAAACGAACTTGCCGAAAACGGTCTTTACAAGCAGATAATGGACGGAAAGCTTTCGCTGAATCAGGGTATGCTTTACGAAAACGCGATCGCGCAGATCCTCGCTTCAAAAGGCAAAAAGCTGTTTTTCTATACGAGGTTCAACTCGGAAAAGCACCGCAACGATATAGAGATAGACTTTCTGCTTTCCAACGAAAGCAAGACGAAGTTCCGCATAATGCCCGTCGAGGTGAAATCATCGAAGAATTATTCAACGGTATCACTCGACAGATTTTGCGGGATATACCGCAAAAGGATAAGCGGATCTATGATAATCCACCCGAAAAACCTCGTCGTGACCGACGGCGCGGTCAAGATCCCTCCGTATATGGCGTTCGCCGCGCTGTGATCGGTTTTCCCATATATACTTCGGCGTCGGGTTAAAATCCGACGCCTTTCTCTTTTTCAGCCCGGGTTTTCCCCGGGCTTTTTTCTTTTCCCGGAAAATCCCCGAAAAATTTTTTTAAAAATTTTTGTTTTTCGGGAACATTTTGCCTTTTTTACCTTGTTCTCTATATAGGGGGAGACAGAAAAAACTTTCGTTCCCGTACAACCGAATGACCGTTCGAACGGTAATATGACTGCGCGATGATTTGAGCGCGGCAACGTCGGAAAAACAACTCGGACGGGAACTGCGTCCTGAAAAACGGAGAGATGTCATTTTTGAGGATTAGGCATCTTCACCAAGAATAATTGCTTTGATATTATCATCGAACAAATCAGGATGATTGTCGGATGCTACGAGAGGATAGATAACTTCTCGGCTCTCCCTTGTGTGCGGCAATTCAGAAGCAAGTTTTTTCGCACGATCCGTCTGTCCGATTTTGGCATACAGAAAACATAGCGTTGCTCTCATAGTCGCCTTCTGCTTTTCATTTAATGACAAGGGTAACCCTTTTTCAGTTAATTCTATAGCTTCTTCGCTCTGTCCTTGCAAAGCTAAAACACTCGCAAGTCCCAATATCATCCCCGGCTTATTCGGATATATCAACAATGCGTCGCGGTACACCATTTCTGCCATATCAAACTGATTTCTTTTCAGATGATCATGAGCCTTTGCGTGTATCTTAAGCCGCGCTTCGGCAGAACGCACCTCATCCATTCCGATGAGCAAATCGATACTTGTTTCAAAAATATTCGCTAAAGCGGGAAGCAAGGTGATGTCAGGATAAGTCTCTCCGCGTTCCCATTTAGAAACACTCTGCGGGGTAATATTCAGGTAATCGGCAACATCTTCTTGCGTCAGATCTTTTTCTAATCGGTATTTTCTTAAATTCTCAGCTAAATGTAACATAATCACACGGCTCCTTTGATTTGATCTGGCTTCATATTACCACAAAAAGAAAATGAGCACAATAACGCAATACGTTTTTTTATCTCGCCTGTAACGCTCTCGGAAAATCCGTTATTTGATAACTGCCCCCACTTTTACATAGCATACCGATCAGGCCGACGTTTATCGACGGTCTTTTATTTATGCTTATGAAACACGAAAGGAGTTGGTGTAAATGATCCAACACAGCAGCGGAAAGAACGGGCGGCTTTCCGTGAAGAACGACGCCCGAAAGACGGCGGCTATACGCGGCTATCTTATCCGTAAGGATAGCGAGCATAGGTTTTGTATAGCCCCAAAACCGGAAGCGCGAAAGCGCACAAGGGGCGCTGCCCCTATGACCCCGTGGAAAGGAGGTGAGAAGCCATGAGGGAAAGAAAACAACAGATCAATTTCAGAGCAACAAAGACGGAAAAAGAAAAGATACACCGCAAAGCGAAACGGTGCGGGATGACCGACGCGGACTATATCCGAAACTGCGCGCTGGACAAGCCCGTTAACGAAATGCCGCGCGGGGGATTGCAGGTCGCATACCGGAAGATCAATTCCTTGATTCCGTATCTGGAGCAGTATAACGACACGCAGAAGGAATTGACCGTACTGAAATCGGTGCAGGAGATATTGCTCGATCTTTATCGCGGAAAGGAGGTCGAAGACGATGGCGGTGACGAAGATCTGGCCGGTAAAGGATAGTATCTCCCGCGTGATCGACTACTGCAACAACCCCGAAAAGACGAAGTTTACCGATCTGGAGCACGTCGTCAAATACGCTTCCAACGAGGATAAGGTGATGTCGGAAGGCGAACGGTTCTACGCCGTCACCGGTGTCAACTGCAAAATGGAAACCGCGTTTGAAGAAATGCGGGACGTGCAGGAGCGATTTGGCAAGAGCGGCGGCAAGAACGTCGCATACCATGCCTACCAGAGCTTCAAGACCGGAGAGGTCACGCCGGAGCAATGCCACCGGCTTGGCGTGGAGCTTGCCCGAAAGATGTGGGGCGATAAATACCAGGTCCTCGTCGCCACCCATTTCAACACAGGCACGTTCCACAATCACTTTGTTCTGAACGCCGTGGGAATGTGGGACGGAAAGAAATACGACTGCTGCGAGCGGGAGTATTACCGTATGCGACGCCTCTCCGACGAGATGTGCGCCAGGGAGGGATTGACGGTAATTCAAAACCCTCATAAGAAGACGCCGCGTCCGATCTATATCGCGGAGAAGAACGGAGAGCCGACCAAGTACAATCTGATGCGCGAGGCGATAGATAAGGCGTTGACGATGAGCTGGGATCACAACAGCTTTGTCGACGTTATGAAATCTCAGGGATATATCGTCTCGATGCCTTTCGGGCACAAGCACGGTACGATCCGTTCTGTAAACGCAAAGAGGGTCATGCGTCTTTATCATCTCGGCGAGCAGTACGACAGACCCGCAATCGAAGCCCGTTACTATGAAAACTACAATTATGATTATGAAAACACAAGGCGGAGATACGACAAATATATGGATCCGTACACGCGGGAATGGATCGTCGCCCATCCGCCCGGCAGAGATTACGAATACTGCAAGAAGTTCTACTACGCTGATTTCGGCTGCAGTAATCTCGTGGAGATCTATCTGACGCTTTTTGTACTGATTCTTGATATTACCGTCGAGACAATCAAACTTGCGTATGAGCTTATTCGGGATCAAACGACCGTTCCCGAATACGTCGTAGCCGTCCGGATGAAACCGAAGTCGCCGGAGATGAAAGAAGCGGAACGGTTTTTGGATCGGCGAACGAACCAAATGCTTTTGATGGCGGAAGCAAAGTTCAAAACGGCGGACGAGATACGGGACTATATCGCACAGCGGGAGCTTGACGTCATCGATATGAAAAAGATCCGCGAGCATTGGCGCAACAAGCTCCGCAACGCGAAAGATCCGGAACGGATTGCCGAGTACAAGCAAAAGCGCGACAAATGCACCGAACATCTTACGCGGCTCCGTTTTCAGAAAGACACCGCACAGACGATCTTAAACGACGCTCCTAAAGTCCGCGAACTGCTCCGCGCGGAGCAGAACGTTCAGCGCGGGCTTGACCCCTATGAACTCGCAAAAGGCTACAGGATGAAAGACGCAAAAGAGACCGAAAAGACGGTCTCACGATGAAGTTATACCAAAAACCACACGGGCGGCTGTTGACCGTTCATCACTGCTTGAAACGACTTTGCTACAACAGCGAAATAATTAAAAAAGGAGGGTTTTTCGATGAGTACGAAAAACAAGAAAACGACCGAAAAGGTCGAGAAAGAAAATGACGTTATTAGAAATGACAAAAACGACACCGTTGTTGAGGCAAAACACGAAACCGCAGTAAAAGCGAAATCTCTTATCATCAAACTTGAAGACCTCTTTCCGTTCAAGGATCATCCGTACAAGGTGATCGAAAACGAGAGTATGACCGAACTGACCGAAAGTATCGCGGAACACGGTATTCTGAATCCGCTGCTCGTCCGTCCGCTTGAGGGCGAGGACGGCAAATACGAGATCATTTCCGGTCATCGCCGCTATTTTGCCGCACAGAAGCTCGGATTGAAGAAAGTGCCTTGTACCGTCCACTTTATCGACCGCGACGCCGCCACGGTTATGATGGTCGATTCCAACTGCCAGCGCACCGAACTGCTTCCGTCCGAAAAGGCGAAAGCGTACAAGATGAAACTCGATGCTCTCAACCGTCAAGGAAAACGCACAGATTTAACTTTTTCTCCACTGGATAAAAAGTTAGAAAACGGAAAGAAACTGGCTGAAACCGTAGGTGAAAGTCAAGCTCAGATTTACCGCTTCGTTCGCCTGACCTACCTCGTCCCCGAACTCCTGCAGTACGTTGACGACGGCAAGATCGGTATGCGCCCCGCCGTCGAGATGTCGTATCTTGACGAGGAAGTCCAGCGCGATATTGTTGACCGCATCGACGAAAGCGGCGGCGAAGTCTTTCCATCCCACGCGCAGACGCGGCGCATCCGCGAGAAAGCCGCCGAAGGCGAGATCAGTTATGACGACGTCAAGGCCATTATGAACGAACAGAAACCGAATCAGGTCGAAAAGGTCAAAATCCCGACAGAAGAGCTCAGGTCGCGTATCGGCAAGAGCATGACTGACGAGGCGTTTATCAAGTATCTCTACTCCGCCGTCGATTACTACAAGAAGTATCTTGAGCGAAATCGCGATCAGGGTGCGAGGTGACGCCTATGACAGAGCAGTTCGACCACACCAAGAAATACGCCGTAATAGACGGTCACCTAATAGAGATGTCATTCTCCAAAACGCGCAATGAAAAACTGTTCGCTAAGATAAGCGGGATACTACTCAACCCGGACACGCACATTTGTAAGTTACGCACCCCGGATGTAAAATGCGAAGCAAAAGCAAAGGAGGCGTAAGCTATGGAAAGCAACAGAGTTTGCTGTTTATACCGCGTTTCGACCGACAAGCAGGTCGATTACGACAACAATCACGAAGCCGACATCCCGATGCAGCGCAAGGCGTGTCATAAGTTCGCCGAGCAAATGGGTTGGGAGATCGTTCACGAGGAACAGGAGGACGGTGTATCCGGTCACAAGGTACGCGCCGAAGACCGCGACAAGATACAGACGATAAAAGAACTTGCCCGCAAAGGCAAGTTCGATATCCTGCTTGTCTTTATGTTCGACCGTATCGGTCGTATCGCGGACGAAACGCCGTTCGTCGTGGAATGGTTCGTCAAGAACGGCATACAGGTATGGAGCACGCAGGAGGGTGAGCAGCGATTTGACAACCACATCGACAAACTCCTCAACTATATCCGCTTCTGGCAAGCCGACGGCGAGAGCGAAAAGACCTCGATCCGCACGAAGACAAGTATGGGTCAATTGGTGGAGGAAGGGCATTTCAAAGGCGGATGCGCCGCTTACGGATACGATCTTGTGAAGACCGGGCGCTTCAACAAACGTAAGCACGAAGTTTATGATTTGAAGATCAACGAGAGCGAGGCGGCGGTCGTCCGGCTGATGTTCGACAAGTACACCAAGGAAGGATTCGGCTCCTGGCGGATAGCAAACTATCTTAACGAAAAAGGTTACCGCAACCGCAGCGGCGAAAAATGGGTACAGGCGAGCGTGAGGACAATACTGAGCAACCTGACTTACACCGGCGTTTTGCGCTGCGGCGAATCGCGCTCAGGCGTCATACCGGAACTGCAGATAATAACGCAGGAACAGTTTGATGCCGTGCAGGAGATCTACAAAAGCCGCAAAAAGACCGATTCTCCCCGCGTACCGCTGAACACTCGCGGGCAGTCGCTTTTAGCCGGCAACGTCTTCTGCGGTCATTGCGGAGCGCGGTTGAATCTTACGACCAACGGCAGATACCGCAAAAGCAAAGACGGCGTCCTCGATACCGCGCCTCGTGTTCGATATACCTGCTACGGCAAGACGCGCAAGCGGACGGAATGCGACGGACAGACGGGCTACACCATGGCAAAGCTCGATTCCATCGTCGACAAGCTGATACGCCGGATATTCGCAAAGATGAAAGGCGTTCCCAAAAGCGCGGTCGTTTCGGCAAGGTACGAAAAAGAGGTCTCGCAGAAGAAAAAGCGGCTGGCGTCGCTCCGTTCCGGGCTCGCGGATTCACAGCGCAAGCTCGACCTTCTTAAAGCCGAGATCGTAAAATGTCTGGAAGGTAAAAGCAGTTTTACAAGCGAAACGCTTTCCGGGTTGATCGCCGAAGAGGAAAAAGACTTAAACGAGCGCAAAGCCGCTATTGCCGACGCAGAAACCGATATTAAACACGGCGAGGAAACGCGCAAACGGCTGAGCGATCGTTACGACGAGCTTATCTCCTGGTCGGAGCTTTACGACGGCGCGACGATTGAACAGAAAAAGATGATAGTGAACAGCATGATCACGCGCATCGACGTTTTCAGCGGGTACGAGTTGAAGGTTGAATTCGATTTCGACATCCGCCAGTTCTTTGAGGGGCTGGATCTTGAGGAAAGCGCGTAAAGGAAGAATGAACGCAAAAGGCGGGCTCGGATTTCGGGCTCGCCTTTCTCTTTCATTGCTCGAATCAATAAAGAGCATATATGTGGGGTGCTATATGCGTTGGGTGCAAAAATGCAGGCGGATCATATAACACCCCCAAAAACGAGCGTTTTTGGGGGCGCTTGAAAAGAGGCAAAACAACGAAAAAAGCACGTATTTGCGTGCTTTTTCGTGGTGGAGAATACGGGACTCGAACCCGTGACCCCAACACTGCCAGTGTTGTGCGCTCCCAGCTGCGCTAATTCCCCATAGGAGTATTTATTGGGGGTGTGTAATTGGATGCCTTGGGCTCCCAACTGCGCTAACGCCCCATTTGGGATATTTTTTTGGGGGTGCGTGATCGGATGCCTTGGGCTCCCAACTGCGCTAACGCCCCGGATGTCTTATTATGTGCAACGGTGATTATAACATAACATTGCGCCCGTGTCAAGACCGATTTTTGCCAAAAGCGCAACTATTTTTGCGTATATCTTTTTGAACGCCCGCCGATTTCCTTTTGATCGCTTTTTTCGTGAGCGGCGGTCAGAGCGACTTGAGCCCGGCGAAAAACACGGCGACGCCGAAACGGATCATGTAATACGCGAATTCCACGAGCGGTAGCACTATTAAAGTTACGAACGCGAACGCAAAAAGCAGCAGTGCCGCAACGAGATACGAACGCGAATGCTTTGGACGTTTTCCGCCGCGCTTGCGGCGCAGTATGAGCAGCACGACCGCCGCGATGATACCGACGAACGCCGCCGGTATAAGGTAACAGTAATCTATATGCATCAATGTTTCCATAAACGACGCACCTTTACAGCAACACACTCGGGGACGTGGACGCCCCCGAGTGCATATCTGATTATTTTTGCTTTGGTAAACCGGGATTATTTGCTCTTTTTGATCACGACAGCGCCGCCGAGAGCGATGACGGAAACGACTGCGAGAGCGATTATGCCGGCGTCGCCGGTAGTCGGGGTGACGGGTTTGGATTCTTCAGCGGGTTTGGATTCTTCGGCAGGGGTGGATTCCTCTGCGGGAGTGGATTCTTCCGCGGGAGTGGATTCTTCGTCGCTTTCGTCGACCGGGGTTACGGGAGCGGTGCCGCCGAGGGTGACAACGCAGGCGTGTTTGAGATCCTTGTTGCCGTGGCCGTAGCAATCGGCAAAATAGAGGTAGTTGCCGTAGTAAACGCCGTTTGCGCCGTCATAGCCGTCGTTTTCTACAACTTCGTTGATGCCGCTGATA
This sequence comes from Clostridia bacterium, assembly GCA_017429165.1. Taxonomy (GTDB): domain Bacteria; phylum Bacillota; class Clostridia; order Oscillospirales; family CAG-382; genus UBA1206. Next base: position 92,089 of record JAFRPL010000015.1, on the reverse strand, counting down.
TCGGTGAGACCGAGAGTGCTGTCGAAACCGAACACGGTGCCTTCCGTAGGAGTGAGGGCGGTGGTGTTCTGGCTGTTGGTCATAGCGGACCAGGGCATAGCGATCTCGTAGATGTCATAACCGTCGGTATGAGCGGTGCAGAACGTCATCTTGGATTTCATGTCCATGAAATGGTTGGTGGCAAAGGGGACTTCGGCTTCGTGGTTGTCGGTCTTTTCGCTGGAAAAGATGGTGGTGAACTCGTAAGCGTAGTTGCCGCTGTTGAGTTCAGACCAGCCGGCTTCCTGACCCGGATAAACGCTGGAACCGTCTTCTTTGACTCTGGTGGGATCGTCGGGGATGATGAGAGTCATAAGGTGATGCGCGTTGAAAATGTATTTGGGACTTTTATCCATACGGGCAACGTGTTCGCCGTCGCACTGAGCTTTGACTGCGAAATAGAGGTTGTTTTCGTCGTAGCACATATAGTACTCGACTTCGATGGTCTGGATGTAGTCGCCGCGGGAGATGAACTCGTCCTTATCGAGCGGCCAGGAAGAGACGAGGTGATATTCGCCGTCTTCGATAACGCCGTCGATCTTGGGAGCGGTCTCGATTTCGTAAATGGTCAGTTCGCGTTCAACATACTCTTCGTCGTCAGCAGAAACGAGGACGGTGAGAGCGGAAAGCATAACTGCGAGCGCAATGAGAAGTGCAATGAGTTTTTTCATTAGAGTTACTTCCTTTCAGATTTTTTTGATATTGCTCTGTTTGACATATTAACACAAAGTGAACGATTTGTCAATAGAAAAGGACGCGATTTTATAAAACCGCGTCCGTTTTTGCGCGTATCGCCGCGCCTTACGCCGGATAAAACAGCCCGACGAGCGTTTCGAGTTCATCCATAGAGGGGGAGGCGAGCGTGATGCTTGCCATGTATTCGCCCACTCTGATGGCGAAGATGTATTCATATACCAACGTGCCGCCGGATTCGAGCACTATGTGATATCCGTTGAGTTCCCTGCCGGCGACGGTGCGTTTGATGAGTTCGAGCTTGTTGACGTTAAGCCCCGCGGCTTCGACCTGCGTTTTGACGCTTGTCTTGGCGAGATCGAGATATTCGCTTTCGGTATACACCTTACCTACCGATTTTTTCATATTCTCGAATATGATGTTTATGCTCGCGGTGCTGATGAGCCGCACGGCGTAAAAATCGTAAGTGAGGGGCGCGTTTTTGATAGCGTCGCCGAAGCTCGTGCTGCCTATGAGCTGCAGGAGTTCTTCCGGCGAGCGGATGCTCCAGCCGTCGTCCAGCTTGATGGCGAGTCCCAGAGATTCGTTTTTATACGAATATTCCGAAACGTTTATATCGCCCTGCGTGGGTTCGTCGGCCGCGGGCTTGCTCTGTTCGGACGCGGGTTCCTGTTTGGAATTTTCTTCGCCCGAAGAATTGCACGCCGCAAGCGCGAAGGCGACCGCCAGCACGAGCAGGACGCATATTATTTTTCTGATGATACCGTTCATTTCCGTTCCTCCTTAAATAAGGCTGCTTTATTTCTTTTTTGTTTATAATACCACGCGCGGTAAGCAAAGTCAATACTTTTTTATACGGTCACGGGCGCCGTGTTCACAGGAATTCGGCGCCGATAATACCGAAGGTCTTATAAATCACCTGCGCCATGCGGTAGAACCCCAGATCGTTGGGATGCACGCCTTCGACGGTGCATATTTCCCTGTCGCGGTCGCCGAAGAGCGTTTCGCCGTCGATAAAGTATACGTTTTCGTCGCCGGCGGCGCGCGCCTTCAGATACGAATCGTACAGCACGTTTCTGCGCACGGGCGATTCGGCGAAAGTCTCGAAACACGGCACCGACATAAACACCACGGGGATATTCTTTTTGACTTTGCGGTACGTCTGGTAAAACGGGTAATGCGTTTTTTCAAGGAACGCCGCGTCGGGCGCGTTTCCGTCGTACGCCATAAAGAGCATGCTGCATTCTATACCGGTAAGGTATTCCGCCATGAGCTGTTCGCCCATGCAGTTGCCGGAAAAGCCGAGGTTTATAAAATCGATATCGTTCCATTTGGAAAGTATCGCCGGGTAGCTGCTGTCGGGGCGGGAAGCGCAGCCGCCCTGATCTATGGACGCGCCGTAATAGAGGACCGGCGCCTTTTCGCGGTATTTTTCCGGCTCGTAAAGCGACGAACCGGCATCGAGATATATCGCAAGTTCTTTTACGCTGTTGTAAAGCGGAAAATACAGCACGTATTCGCGGGCAATACCGCCGTTCACTTTGACTTCGCCCGTGTAACCGCTTTTTTCATCGGGATTGGGCCTGAAAACGCAGACGTTCTTATATGCGCTCCCGACCTTTTCCAGCAGCGCGAATCCGCTGCTGCCCGTGAGCGGCATATGAGGCATATTGCAGAGCGCGTCGTATGCGACCGATATCCCTATGACGGACGAATCGGTCCTGAACCTGAGACGTCCGCCCGAGGTATATGAAGCAAGATACGAAACGCCCGGACTCACGCGCGACGCCACGTCGCCGTCCATGCGCATGAAGAGCCCGCGCTTTTCGTCGTAAAACACGCCGTAAAGGTCGAATCCCTCGCACGGGATCGTATGGCGGCGCCTGCCGCCGGTATCCTCCACGCGGTCTTTTTTAAAGTTTTTGTCTATCTTTTCGATTTCCACGTCTTCAAAACACCTTTCCGTAAAGAATGTTTGCTTATTTGATGAACAAGGAGCAAGGTGTTCCCTCGCCCCTTGACGCTCGCAGATACTCTTACCCGATCTTTTCCCTGTTTACGGTTTTAATATACGATCAACCCAGCGGATAGAACAGGCCGAGCGTGGCGTCGAGTTCTTCGACGCTGCCGGCATTTATCACTATGGTGCCCATATAATCGCCGAATTTCGAAGCAAAGAAATACTCATATGCATTTGTTCCTTCATATTCGGTCATAAAATAATACCCGTCTAATGTCTTGCCGCCGAGAGTACGCGATACAGGCTCGAGAGTTTTCAACCTGGCGCCATGCGATTCAGCCAAGCGCTCGAAAACGGTCTTCATTATATTGAGATAAGATTCCAGTTCGTAAGCGACCGCCATATGTTTTTTCATATTGTCATAACTGACAAGTACGCGGCGGCCGTCAAAATAATTGATGGCGCAAAAGTCATCTATCTCATCAAGATTCTGCAAAGCTTCGGTATAATCCATATTTCCGACTTTCGACGCGAAATCATCCGACCACATTATATCCCACGAGCGGTCGAGCTCGAACCCGAACCCGAAAGTGCTGTTTTTGTAGGTATATTCGTCGATATCGATCTCGCCGGGCACCGGAAGATCGCCTTCCGCACCAGTACTGGAGTTTTCGGTGATGCGCGTAAGATAAACTTCGTAAGATCCATCGGGACCGGGCCGGTAAATCTTATCGCTTTCTATTCGGTAAGTAACGTTGCCGTCGACCCCGAATTCAGGCGCGCCGATGCTGAGAGTCAGATCGTCGCCGCTGATAAAATACGTGCCTGTCGTATAGAAATTGAACAGGCGCATTCTTACGACGCCGGCGCCTTTGAACTCATAAATGGCGCCGTTATTTTCGTTTCTCCACTCACCCGTAATGTTTCTCTCGCAGGACGAAAAAGACAACACGCATACCGACGCGAGAACGGCGCATATCGTTTTTTTAAACAGTTTCATAAACTTTTTTATTTATTTATTGAAATATCTCTTGAGCAATCCTTCGAGCGCTTTGCCGTGGCGGGCTTCGTCGCGCGCCATTTCGTGCACGGTGTCGTGTATGGCGTCGTAGCCCAGCTCTTTGGCGAGCTTGGCGAGCTCGGTCTTGCCGAGCGTGGCGCCGTATTCGGCCTCGACGCGCTTTTGCAGGTTGACCTTGGTGGAATCGCTCACCACTTCGCCTAAAAGCTCGGCGAACTTGGCGGCGTGTTCGGCTTCTTCATAAGCGGCTTTTTCCCAGTAAAGGCCTATTTCGGGGTATCCTTCGCGGTGCGCGACGCGCGCCATGGCGAGATACATGCCGACTTCGGTGCATTCGCCGGTGAAATTGGAACGAAGTCCTTCGACAACGCGCGGATCGATCTTTTTACCCGCGCCTACGACGTGCTCCGCCGCCCAGACTCTGGTCTCTTCGAGCTCGACGAATTTGCTGCCGGGAGCTTTGCATACGGGGCAGGATTCAGGGGGCGTGTCGCCTTCGTGTATGTAGCCGCAAATGGGGCATCTGAATTTTTTCATGATTGTTCCTCCGTTTTTTTATTTTATGTTATTATTCGTTTTCGTGAGTGCCGTCTTCGAGATAATCGCCTTTATCGGGCATAATGAAAGCCGCCATGATGTAAGCGACGAATCCGGCGCCGCCCAGACAGCCGAAGATCACCCACAGCAGACGGATCACCGTGACGTCGATATCGAGGTATTCGGAGATACCGGCGCACACGCCGCAGATCTTTTTGTGCTTTGTGTCTTTATAAAGTTTCTTTGCCATTTCACACAGAACTCCTTTGCAGATTTGTTTACATTCGTATTATACAACACCGCACGCAAAAAGTCAATGGACTTTGCCGCCGCGCAAGTGCGAAATATTCGCAAAAAAAGACCGCGGGCGCAAAGCTCACGGTCTTGATTTTGTTATTTTGTTCAGCCGGCTGCTTTTACAGAAGTGACGTGGGGCTGAGCGCCTTCGTACCAGTAAAGGAAACCTTCGAGATCGATCTTATCGCCGATCTTGAGTTCCTTGACCGCTTTGTAAACGTCGGTGTCCGGGCCGCAGAGATACGATTCGACTACCAGAGTGAGCGAAGCGCCGTTGACGTTGACCTTGAAATAGAGGTCGTCGCCTTCGCTGCCGGCGCCGTTCCATTTGTAGAACCACGCCACGTCGTTGCCTTCGGCGTCCTGACCGACGGCTTCTACGACAGCGCCTTTGATGGCGATGAACGTATTCATCTTAGCGGCGATCTCGTCTTTGCCGACAAGGGAGGTGACGTCGGCGGCGGGAGCTGTGTAATTGCCGTCTTCGATAACGAAGGTGGCGTCGATTATTTCGACTTCGCCGCTCCATTCGGCCTTTTTGCCGGTGACTTTGATCTTGGTGCCTTTAACGAGTTTGTCGTAATCCGCTTTGGAGCAGGGCATGTCGTAAAGGAAATAGCCGCCTTCGGCGTCCTGAGTGTAGAACGTGCCAACGCCGCCTACGCCTTCTTTTTCCCACCAGCCCTGTTTGGCCTGGACGTAAGTCTCGATGACGACTTCGCTGTCGATAGCGGCAGCCGCGTATTCTGCGTAGGTCAAAACGCCTTCGGACTTTTTGGCGGGATCGTCTTTTGTGCCGCACGCCGCGAGCGTGGCGAGCATTGCCAGCGCAAGAACTATTACCAACAGTTTTTTCATAATGAATCTTCCTTTCTTGAAATTCGGTTTAATTTTTCGTGTTGACGGAGGATACTGTTCCGTATTGACACTATTATAATACACTTTTTCGATTAAATCAAGCCATAAATATCATTCTTTGGATTTTTTTACTCTTTGCACCAAAAAAACCGCCGCAATGCACGCCCACGCCGCACATAGCACAACCAGAAGCGTCACCGCCGTGCCGGAAAGCGGCCCTTCGTCCGTTCCTCTGCCCGCGGAATTTTCGGAAAGGTGATACATGGCTTGGACATCGTTATACAGCTTTTTGTAAAACGCGTCGTCGACCGTCTCTTTGCGGCGCACCGCTTTGACCGTGCTTTCCACCAGCTGCGAAGCCGCGCTCCGAAGCGACGCCGAGCCGTTGAACACCGGAGTGACGAAGGTGTTTTCTATGTTGTCCAGAAGCAGCTTGCTCGCCGCCAGTTTGACCCAGTAGTGGTCGGCGTCGGGCTCGCCCGCGTAATTGAGATATTCGGTATAGGCCGCGTCGTTCTGCGCCCGCGCGGTGACGGGGACGTAGCCTTCGGTGCCGGAATAGGCGATCTGCGTTTCGTTGGTGAGCAGGTACTGCATAAACAGCCACGACGCCAGCACTTCCTGCGGATCCTTCTTGTTGAACAGGCACAAAGACGGCCCCTGCGAAATCATTTTGGGGTTTTGGGTATCGTACTGCGGAATGGTCCGCACCGCGATCTCGAATTCCACCACTTTTTCGGAATGGATATCCATAAGCGGCGCCTCGGAGCCCATCCAAGTGGCGCCCGCGGTGGAATCTATGGCGAAGATGCACTGTCCGGCGTTGAGATAGTTGCCGGGGTAGCCGGATATCTTGAACGTGGAAAACGCGTTGGTTACGACGTGCGACGCGATATCGTCGAGCACTTCGCGCGTGGTATCATTGAATATCTTTATGCTCCCGTCGCTTTCGGAATACGGGGCGTCTTTCTGCCGCAGGACGGTGATGAGCATATTGTCGGTGGATTTGTAGATGAACGGCAGCATGACGTTCTGCCCGTTGACGGCGTAAGTGCCGTCTTCGTCCTTCCGCACGGCTTTTTCCGAAACTTCCCAAACAAAATCCCAGGTGAGTTCGTCCGGGAGTTGATAGCCGAGTTTTTCGACGTACGTCTTGTTGATGTAGCACGCCTCGGTGGAGCGCATGAACGGCAGCGCGTAGTACGTTCCGCCGAACGAGCATTCCTCAAGGAATTTGGGGACTATCTCTTCCCTGCGCACCGAATCGAATTTCACTTTGGCGCCGCCCAGGCCGTAGTCGGGGTCGTCCATCAGCGCGTTCAGCGGGACGACGACGTTATCGCCGGTCATATAGGTGGCTATGTGGTCGGGGTACGAGATGCACACGTTGGGAGTGGTCTGCGTGGATATGTTGGTAATGACGTCGTTGTAGATGACGCTGTAATCGGTGTAGAACCTTATAGTCACGCTGACGTTAGGGTACGCCTGCTCGAACGCGTCTTTCGCTTTGTTGTACACGTCGATCTGAGTTTTGTTTGTGTCGTTTTTCGCCCAGAAAACGATATCGAAATGCCTTGACGTATCGAATTCCCCTGGCAATACGAATTCGTCCATCCCGCGCGAGCCGTGGCACGAGCACAAAAGCGCGGGCAGAACGAACGAAAGCGCGAGAAGGAACAGCACGGCTTTTTTCATCCTTTGAGCCCTCCTCTCGAAACGCCCGCCATTATCTTTTTGCGGAACACGAGGAACAGCACGATAAGCGGCACCGAGATCACGACCACCGCCGCCATCATCGCGGGGATGTTGTCGCGGCCGAAGCCGTTTTCGCGTATTTCCTGTATGCCGTTGGAAACGAGATAATACGCCTCGTTATCGGTGATGAGCCGCGGCCAGACGTAGGCGTTCCAGCATTCGATAACTTTGAGTATGGTTATGGTGACGATCGTGGGCCGGCAGATCGGCACGAGCACCTTGAGCAGGAACTTGAAGTCCGAGGTGCCGTCGACCTTGGCGGCTTTGTATATCTCTTCCGGCACCTGCCCGAAGTTTTCCTTTAACAGATATATGTAGAACACCGAAGTCGCCGTGGGCAGTATGAGCCCGGTGAAGGTGTTGCGCAGCCCAAGGTCGGTGACCGTGACGAAATTAGTTATTATGACGAGCTCTGTGGGGATCATCATAAGCGCAAGGAAAAGCACGAACACGATATCCTTGCCCTTGAATTCCAGCCGCGCGAACGCGAACGCCGCGGGGACAGTCACCGCGAGCATGAGCGCCGTGGTCGCTAGGGTGTATATCACCGTGTTGATGAAATATCTGCCCAGCGACACCGTGGTGAAAGCGTCGATATAATTCTGAAAAGTGGGCGAAAGCGTAAAGAATCTGGGAATGAATTCGGAATTGTACGCACCGTATTCCTTTACCGAGGTGAGCAGCATCCAGTAAAACGGGAACAGCACTATCACCGCCCAGATCCCGAGCAGTAAATAGCGTATGACGGTAAAGGTTATATCCTTTGTGCGGGCGATTCGTCGTTCAAAGTACTGCTGTTTTGTCATATCTTGCGCGCCCCCTTTCAGTAATACACATGTTTGCGGCTGACCATAAGGTTTATCACCGTTATGGTGAGCACTATCGCAAACAGTATGAGCGCGGCGGCGGCGGCGTAGGAAGGATATCCGCCCCCGTTGCCGTAAAGCATATCGTAGATATATCCCACTATGGTGTTCATCCCGGCGGCGTTGAGGTCGGTTCCGAACAGCGCGACTTCGTCGCTGTACGCTTTGAACGCGCCGATAAAGCCCGTGATTATAAGGTAAAACATCATAGGCGATATGGCGGGCAGCGTTATCTTGGTGAACACGCGCCACTTGGGAGTGCCGTCGACCCGGGCGGCGTTATAATATTCCTTTTTGACCGAAGCGAGAGCGCTGGTGAGTATGAGTATCTTGAACGGCAGCACCACCCACACCGTGTAAAAGCACATAACGAACATCTTGGCGGCGTACGGGCCGTCGATGAAATCCACAGGCCCCGCGCCGAAGACGCTTATCATCAGGTTTATGAGCCCGTCGGTGTACGGCGTGCGCTTGAAGAGTATCATAAACACCAAACCGACGGCGAGCGTGTTGGTGACGTACGGCAGGAAGAACACCGTCTGGAACAGTTCCTGCAGTTTCTTGATTTTGGAAAGCTGCAGCGAGATGAGCAGCGCGAGCCCGGTCGACACCGGCACGGTTATTATGACTATGATAAAGGTGTTCCTGAGCGCCTGCATGAAGTACGGGTCGCGCAGGACGTGCGAATAGTTGTACAGTCCCACGCCGCCGAACGTCTGCGACGCGGAATTGTACCCTTCCTCGAGCGAATATATGAAAACGTCGATTAGCGGATAGACCATAAAAGCGCCGAGCAGCAATATCGCCGGCAGCAGATACAGCCAACCCTTCGATCTTCTGCGTTTCATTTTCCTTCCCCTCCGGCGGCGTTGAGTCTCATTTCATCGGACTTTGAAAAAATGTGCACTTTTTCGGGATTGAGCGAAAAACGGACGGTCTGCGCGGAACGGTCGACGTTCTTTGCGGTGGGGACTATGGCGCGGGCGGAAGCGCCGGTGAAAGAGCCGTGCTTGAACACGATGCTGGTGTCGCGTCCCATGATCTCCACGCGGACGAGACCGCATTCGAGCGGGCCTTCTGCATCCGCAACGAGTCCTTCGGGACGTACGCCCGCCCAGACCGGCTGATCTGCAACGCCTCCGGCGGACATGACGTCGGCGCCGCCTATGTAAAGCCTGCCGGAACGCACTTCGGCGTCGAAAACGTTGATCTGCGGGTTGCCCAGGAATTTTGCCACGAACAGGTTCACGGGCTGCTCGTAGATCGCCTGCGGCTCGCCCATCTGCTGCAGCACGCCTTCTTTCATAACTATTATAAAGTCCGAAATGGACATGGCTTCTTCCTGGTCGTGCGTGACGAACACGGTGGTGACGCCGGTCTCGCACTGGATGCGCCGTATCTCTTCGCGCGTTTGCAGTCTGAGCCTGGCGTCGAGGTTGGAAAGCGGCTCGTCGAGCAGGAGCACGCCCGGGGTTTTGACCAGCGCGCGGGCGATCGCCACACGCTGCTGCTGACCGCCCGAAAGTTCGTCCGGCCGGCGTTCCATAAGCTCGGATATCTGCACCAGTTTCGCCGCGTCAAGCACCCGCTTTTCCATTTCTTCTTTGGGCAGACGCTTTTTGCCCCGCAGATTTTCGAGCGGGAAGCTTATGTTGTCGTGCACGGAAAGATGCGGATAAAGCGCGTAGTTCTGGAACACCATTCCCACGCCGCGCGCTTCGGGAGGGAGATCGGTTATGTCGTCTTCGCCAAACAGGATGCGGCCCTCGGTGGGTTCTTCGAGCCCGCAGATGAGGTTGAGCAGCGTGCTTTTGCCGCAGCCGGAAGGCCCGAGCAGCCCCACGAGCTTGCCGTCGGGGATGGTGAGGTCGAAACGGTTCACCGCCACGACTTTTTCGCCGCGGCGCTTTCCTTTGCCGCTGAATACTTTGGTGAGATTTTTAAGGACGATCTTCATAAGACAGGCCTCCGGAAACCAAATTGCGCCATTGTTTGATTTGATTATATCACAAGGAAAACGGCTTGTAAATACAAAAAATCAAAAATACTCCGGAATCGAAAGCCGTTTTGCGCCGTATATACGCCGATATCGTTTTTTGCTTTTAACTCCCGCGCCGCCGGGCAGAGCGAAGCGAGGGCCCGGCTTGGGCGGCGGCGCGGGGAGGGTGTATATAAAACACGTAGCCGACCGTTTAGACAAGCTCAACCATACATTCCGGCGGGCGTAACCCAACGCTCCGGCGTCATTTCCGCCTTTTCCGCAAACGTTCCGGCGGGCGTGACCGAACGCTGCGGCGTCACAAGGCAGAGCGCATAGAATCGAGCAAATTTTGAAACACCCCAACGAACCTTCGGTTCGCCGGGGACCCCGAATGGCCAAAAACGAGCGTCGCCGTACTGTCGTACGGCAGTCGAGTTTTTGGTCAAGCACTTTTTTTACACATAATCAGGTCATAAAACAAACAAGACTATGCCAGATTTGTATTGTCATTCCGGCGGGCGCGTTCGCCTTTTATGCAAACGTTCCGGCGTGCGTGACCGAACGCTGCGGCGTCACAAGGCAGAGCGCATAGAATCGAGCGATTTTCGACGAAAAACGAGCGTCGCCGTACGGTTGTACGGCAGTCGAGTTTTTCGTTGAAGCACCCTTTTTCTACATAAATAGGGTCCGCAAACAAACAAGGTTATACCAAACGTTTATTGGTATAACCTTGTAAAAATTATCTCATTCGGGTGCGGTAAATCGCCGATTATATGCGCTCTGCGGTCAATCCTGGTCGTTGAAGGTGTCGATAATATCCTGCACGCTGTCTTCGAACCGCGTCTTGTTCCTGTCGTATACGGCGGCGAGACCGTCGGTGCGCTTGTTCGCCATAAGTTCGTTGGCGATCATATCGTAGATCGTCTGGTTGGCTCCGCCGACCTGATAAATGGCGCCGGTCTCGCATCCGGCGGAATTGAAGATGATGTCTATCATCTTTTCGCTTTCCTCGGTGGTGAGTTTCTGGTTCTTGAGCACCACTTCGTAATAGTTGTACGCGAGCGAATCGGGGTATTCTTTCCAGCTCAGATACCCCAGCGTGTCGAGCACGCGCCCCACGAATCTGAGCTCACTGCCTTCCGACACGTTGATGGCGACGCCGAACGCGTTGGCGCCCCAGGTATTGAGCAGACTGTAATACTGCTGCTGATTTTCGTCATACATGGGCGAAGGGACAATGGCGAATTCGTCGGTCATTTCCTTGAGCATAAAGACGTGTTCCACCACGCCGGCAAAGAAGATATATCTTCCCTTTGCAAATCCGTCGAGCAGCGCTTCCATCGGCCATTTCCAGGGAGTCTTGTTCCACAGGTCGTTGCCGCTGATGTAATGCTCGGTATCCGCCATGAAACCCAGGACCTTGGTGACCACGTTTTCGGTCTTGGCATCGTAGAACGAAAGCTGCGGGTAGCCCCTGCCGTCGGGCGTGAGGATGCGTATTCCGGAGCCGTACATCATATAGTACATATCGTCCCACTGGCCCGCCCAGCCGATATCGTCGAGATAATCTATGCCGTCGCCTTCTTTGTCGTTGGAAAGCGATTTTGCGATCTGTATGCATTTATCGAGCGTCCACTGGTAGTCTATGGTGAGCTGGACGGGATCTTCGAGCCCCAGCTTGTCGCACAGCGTGCGGTTATAGAGTATGCAGGTTATGGCGTTCTTGGTGCGGAAATCGATATCGCCGTGGGTGAAATACAGCTTGCCGAACATTTCGACGCTGTTGTTGAAAGTCTGATCCCACCAGGGGTTGGAGGGCTCAAAATCGGGCACGTCGTACAGATTGTATAGATCGCCTTCGAGCGAAAGCGTGCCCATATCGTAAAGCGAGATGTTCACGGCCTGGAATTCGTCCGAGCCGGTCTGGATCGCTTCGCGCACTTTGTTGAGCGCGGTGTTGCCCAGGCGCGCCGAATCGTAGTGATATATCTCCATAAGATCGACGCCGAGCTTTTGCTTGAGCGTGTTCTGCCTGTTGAGCAGCGCGTTGTTCATACGGTCGGGAAGCAGTTCCCCTCCGACGGCTTCGGTGTTGTATACGATATCCGAAAGCGCCTCTTCGTCGACGTCGGAAGTGAACACCGTGAACGTCATCCCGTCGTATTCGTCGCCCATATATACGTTATACAGTTCTTCGGGCGAAAGACTTTCGTCGCCGGACGCGGGTTCCGCGCTTCCGGCGGATTGTTCCGATCCGTCCTGCGGGGCGGATTCAGGCGCGTTGCTTTCGTCTGCGCCGCCTCCGCAGGCCGCGAACAGCGCGCAGCACATAACGAGCGCGATCAGTAACGATATGATCCTGTATTTATTTGTCATAAGATACGACACGACCTTTCTGCGATTGCTTTTCATTATTTTATATTATTTGCTTTTTTTGCGTTTGACGATAACGATCGCGGCTGCCGCGGCTATGAGCGCTGCGGCGGCGCCGGCTATGATGAACGGGAGCGCTTTTGCGCCGCCTTCCGGTTCAGTCGTCTCGCCGGACACGGTCTCACCGGAGCTGGTTTCCGCCGGCGTTTTTCCGGGATCGCTTATTCCGAGTACGCCGAGCAGCGCCGAAACGGCGTTTTCTTCCCCGCCTTTTTCGCACACGATTATGATCTCGCCTTCGCGGGCGGAATCTATGGAAAGCCTGCCGCCCTTATAATTTACGGATATTTCGCCGCCGTTAAGGAATTCGCCGTAATACACGCTGCCGCGCACGGCGACGGGATCGTTCCACGCGCCGCAGTAGCACGAAAAGCCTCCGCTCGAATCCGGGAGCACGGCGAGCAGCTTGGTGCTTTCCAGCAAAGCGCCGTCCAGCGGTACGAGCACCGCCGCGCAGTCGTTGGTCATAAACCTTTCGCCGTTCTTCTGCACCGCAGTCGGAACGTCGAGCGTCGCCAGCCTGCCTTCGGCGTCTTCAACGAACGCCGCGGTCTGCCAGCCGCCCAGGCGGAACGAATAAGTCGTATCGCCCGATTTGTATTCGGTCTTGATATCGATATTGGAAGAGTTGGAAATGACGCGCAGCGTGCCGCCGCCGGCGAGATGGAGCACCGAGGTGCGCAGACCCGCCGCCGAGCCGCTGACCGCGTTATACCGGAGCCCGGAACCTGCGAGCACTTTTTCGTACAGGTCGACGTCGGCGAGATAGGTGGAGGTGTTGGAAGCGATCTCGACCGGGACGGTGGAATAGTACACCTTGCCGCTGCCGAGCGAGTATTCGGTGAACACGGGGCTGCCCGTAGTGTCGGAATAGATCGCTTTGGCTCCGGCAAGTTCGATCTTGACGCAGGGTTTGCCGTCGCGTTTGCCGGAACCGGTGGTATATGTGACGTCCGCTCCGGCGTCGTCGACTCCGGCGTAGATGACTTTGGTCACCTTTGTGCCGGTGAGCTGTTCGGCGCGGTCGCCGTATTCGCGCGTGCGAGTATCGAGCTCGTACGCCGGATCGCCCGAGATATACAGCGTGCCGCCGTTCTTTACGAATTCGGTCAGCGCGTTATAGACGTTTTCGGGCACGGTGAATGCAAGCGGATAGTAGATGACCTTGACCGATTCGGGTATGATCAAGTCGTTTTCGTTTATGGTAAGTATGTTATCGGCAAGCAGCGACTGAGCCATATCGATGCCGCGCAGCGTGGCGTAATGCCCCACGTACCAGCCGCGGCTGCCGGACATTCTGAGCGAATCCGGAGTGAGGAACGCCACCTCGGGCGAAACGTAGGCCGGTTCGACAGTGGACGTAAGTATGTTGAGGTTGCGGTAGATGTTGAATATGTTGCGTTCGCCCGCGGCAAGCATATATGTGAGCCCCCACGGGAAATTGTACTTGGTCTCGTCCTTGAAGCACCAGACCTGATAATGGTTGCCGCCCATGCCCAGCGTGTTGTAGAACACAGCGCGCAGATACGCTTCGGAATACCGTTCGCTGCCCGAAGCGTAATAGTCGAGCGTTTCTCCGAAATCCGGGTGAGTGCGTTTGTTTGATTCGCCCACGCCGAACGATTTTCCGCGCACGCGCTGATCGGAGTTGGCGAGCGTTTCGGTGAGCGCGTCGAGCTTATCGAAAAATCCGATATTTGAATAAGTGAGGTCGCCTATGGCGTGTTCGACGTCGATACTTTCGGAAGGCCAGGAGAAAAATTCGCACAGCACGGCTTTATCTTCGCCGCCCGCTTCTTTTGCGGAAGCGGTGAGCGCGTTAGCCCAGCGCTTGATGAGATGAGTGCGGAACAGGTTCTGATCGTACGCCTTGCGGTCGGACCAGCCGCCGCCGATGAACGAATAGCCGCTGTCGTATTTTGCGGCATCTATGCTCTTGAGATCCGGGCGGCATTCGGCGAGCTTTTCGTCGGTGCCGTAGCGCTCTTTGAGGAATTCGCGGTAGAGCTGGTTTACGGCGGAGGTCGGCTTGACTATGAGGTCGCCGTTCAGGTAGTAGATCACGCCCGGAACGTCTTTATAACGCGCCGCCATCTTTGATATGTATTCCTTGTCTTTTTCGAGCTGAGCGTCGTCGACGCCGCAGTTGGCGCCGAGCAGCATGCCCATCATATAGATCTGCCCGTATTTCTGAGCCAGATAGACCGCGCAGTCAACTTTGCGCATATGGCGCTCGGTGGGATATCCGTTTTCGAACACCCTTGCGAAATCGCCGTAATCGCGGTACTGCTGCAGGTTTTCGTAAAGCAGTATGCCGGCGTCGCGGCGGCGTTCAAAATCGCTCTTCCACACCAGCGGGGTCTGATCCTCGTTGACGAAGGTGTTGCCGCCGTCGTCCACGCCGGAGACGAACACGGCTTTTTCGGTGCCGTCGGGCTGAACGAGGTAGATATAGTTATCGTGATAAGTGTATTTGGGACCCGCGGCGACCGTTTCCTCGTCCCATACGACAAAGCCGGATTCGTAGCTGTCGGCGAGCCCGCCGCCGCATTCGAGCGTGACGCTCACGTGCCAGAAATCGTCAGCCGAAATGTCAATATCCACGGCGTCGTAGCGAAGCGTGCGTTTTGCGTGCCTGGGTATCTTTACGGATTTGGTCTCCTCGTACGCGGTCTCGCCCGTGTCTTCGGAAGAGATTTTAACGGTGGCGAAGCATTCGAGCGTTTCGGAGGTCGGATTTTCGAGCGCCACGCTCACGCGCGGTTTTTCGCCGGCGCGGTAACAGTCGTACGCGTTATCCGCGGAACAGATATATATCTTTCCGCATAGAGTATCGGCGAGTTTTACGAGTCCTTCACGCAGCGCGGTGTTGCCGGGTGCGAACAGGTCGCGGTCGGTGACTCCGAAGAATCCCACTCCTGCGCCCTTGTAATCGTCCCAGTATTTTATGCCGCCGTTATAGCCGTAATCGGAAGGCGAATAGAACGCGCGGAACACCGCCGCCGCCACGCCGACCTTGCGGCCGAGCGAATCGTACGCGTAAAGCAGCGGCTGATATCTGCCGCGGTTGTTGCCCACCCAGGTGATGGCGGAGTAGCCCGATATTCCGTTTTCGTCGGAAAGCACGTCGCCTTTGAATATTTCCTGCCCTTCGGCGGCGGAAATGCGGACCGCGCCCGAATATTTCGTCTCTGTATCGAAGAGCGGGACTGTTGAAACGTCGTAGAACAGCAGGTCGCCCACGCTGGTGGGATCGTTGGACGCGAGATAAGCCGGATCGTTTTCACGCGACGTCACGGTCGCGTTCACATCGCCGAACGTCTTGCGCGCGAGTTCGCCGTCGTGCTCGGCGAGGAGCACTGTCTCTCCGGATGTGAGCGACAGTTCATCTATAAAGAACTTTCCGGAAGAGTTTTCGAAAAAGAATTCGAGATAGACCTTGCTTTTGCCGGCCACCGGCTCGAACGTAACGCAGTGATCGTGCCAGCCGGCGCTCGAAGTATCCGTAAACAGGTTTATTTCGTACCGTTCGTCGCCTTCCCCGCAGATCACGCGCGCGCCGACCCTGCCGCCCGAAATGGTGTATTCGCAGCTGAAGCGCACATTCACCGAAGATCTGCCGCTCACGGCGTCGGAAATATCGTAGCGGCAGCCGCTTGTGCCGACTGTCCCGGCGTAAAGCGCCGCGACTTTATCGGACGAGGAAAATACGCCTTCGGCGGTGTCGTAACCCACCTGATTACTGTACACCGTGCGGGACCAGCCGCCGATGCCGCTTTCCATATCGTCGAAAAACACCTCGCTGCCGTCGTCGCCGCTGATGCGGACGTTATCGAAATACAGGGTGCCCGATGCGATATACAGCCCCAGGCGGATATCGACATGGTCGGCGTTGGAAGGCACCGTGAAGGTATAAGATTTGCGGTCCCAATCGGAATTGCCGTTAGTAACGGCGACGAAGTCTTTCCAGCTGAGCAGGCTCCCGCCGGCGCCGTACACGTACAGAGAATTGTGCGCCAGGCCTTTTTCCGTGGAAACGCTTTCGAATCTGGAATCGAGCGATATGGTATATTTGACGCCCTGCTTGAATTTGGAAGCCGGTATCGTCCGGTAAAGGCACGGCGACTGCGAAATACTGTCCGAACGGATCATTCCGCCAAGCCCGATGCTGCCCCCGGAAGTCTCGGGATATACCATCTCGGAAAACGCGAAACCGCCGGACGTGATGAGCCGTCCGCCTTCGCGCATGAATTTCTTGAAATTATCGACCGCCGAATACGGGAACGCCGCACCGGTGGGTATCATGAGCAGATCGTACAACTTTGCCGAAAATTGCTCGCGAGCGGAAAGCACGGCGGCGTCGATGACGTCGGATTCGTACCCCGCTTCCCTGAACAGCGCGGCGAGCGCCTGCGCGTCGTAGGGCGCGCTGCCTTTTGCGGTCAGTCCGTCAAACACCGCTATCTTCATAACGGTTGCCTCCTTTTCTTCTCCCCGGGCGCCTATGGCCGCGGCGCTGAATATGAACGCCGCCGCGAGCGCGGCGCAAAGGATCCGTACAGCATATTTCTTCATTTTGTAATACCTCCCGGTGGGAACGCAGTGTATTGCTGTTTATAACCAATTATACAGTTTTTTGTTTATATGTCAATATATAAATACAAAAACTGCCGCCGCGTGTTCGGAGCGCGGCGGCGTAATATTCACTTTTCGGCAATTTCAATAGGATAATAATCTATACGGCGCGAACCGTCATACACCGGCGGATAGATGTTTTCGCCTTCGCCGAACCCGGCGAGACGGCACACTTCTCCGTGGCAGCGGCGGGTGAGCTCCACGCGCATTTCCTCGCGCCCCAGCGCGGTATCTGCGAACTGCGGTTCGCCCAGCGTGAGCGTGAAAAGCGCCTTCTGGCGGAAGATCCTGCGCCGTATGAACCCCGGGCGGCGGTACGAAAACGCCATGGGCAGCACGGGGACTTTGTTTTTGCACGCGATATACGCCATGCCGGTCTTGAACGGCCGCACGGGACGGTAGTATTCCCACATACTGCCTTCGGCGTAGATGTGCAGCGCCTGATGTTCGGCGAAAAGCCCGCTGAGCGCGGAATTAATGGCGCTGAGCGCGTGCGGATCGTTTTCGGGTATGGGGATGGCGCGCACCATGCGCATAAGCGCGCCGTTTTCGCCGCGCACGTTCTTGGCCCACGCCAGCAGATACGGCTTGACCGGGCGGAGCGCGCACATCACGCAGATGAAATCCCACAGATGCACGTGGTTGCAGCACGAGACAAAACCGTTCTGCAGCTCTTTTTTATGTATTTTGAGGTTCTTTCTGCCCTTTACGCGCAGCCCCATCCGCACGGACGCGACGGGGAACGCTATGAAATAAAGCAAAAAGCGCATTACCGCCTGTTTGAAACGCATACGGCGCGAACGGTCCACGTAGGGATAATCCTTATCGAACACCGTGCCGTTATCCTTTTTTACCACCAGATAATGGGCGCAAGTGTCTTTTGGGAACGGATATTCGGTTGGGCGCGGATCGAAATACTCTCTGTTCATACCGACTCACTTCTTACTTTTTTTGATATTTTAACACAAGATGGCAGATAAGTCAACAAGAAAGCAAATATCGTGCTTTTTACCGCCTGCCGGAATCATACGGCGCGCGGCGATTAATTATATGTTGACTTTTCTGCGCGCGTGTGATAATATGCATTTGTGAACGCATTAAAGCAAGGATAATACGCGCGCAATGCGCCCGGCTTTTCTTGACGGCGTTCGAAGGAGTTGAAAAATATGGCTTATGAGCTTTACGGCGACGGCGTGCGCGACGACAGGCCCGCCATACAGGAAATGCTCGATTCCGGCGCGCCGCTGGTGGAACTGCCTTCGCCGCGCAGCTGCTACCGCCTGAGCGGGGCGCTGAAATTGAATTCCAACCAGGAGCTGCGGCTGCCGCGGTTTGCGGTGATAAAGCTGCTTCCGGGCGCGAATTCGCTTATGGCGACCAATTCCGATACTGAGAACGGAAACGTGAATATATGTATTTCCGGCGGCATATGGGATATGGACCACAACGACCAATGGCAGAACCCGTATCATTTCAAAATGCCAAACGGGCTTACGACATGGGAAGAACGCGAACGCGACGGCTACACCCCGGCAAGCGGTAAGTTTTACGACGGTTACTCGGGGATGTGCTTCAGATTCCGCGGAATAAAGAATTTCATGTTCAAAGATCTGACTATCCGCAACCCCGTAGTGTACGGCGTGCAGCTGGCGTATATAGAGGATTTTACAATTGAGCATATAACATTTGATTTTACCGAAGGCAGCCCCAAGCTGTGGAATCTGGACGGCGTCCATATCGAAGGCGGCTGCAAAAACGGATTTATCAGCGATCTGAAAGGCGCCTGCCACGACGACCTTCTGGCGTTCACGACAGACGACGGCTGTTTCGGCCCCATCGATAATATGACGGTAAAGGGCATATTCGCCGAAAAATGCCATTCGGCGGTACGGTTTCTTTCGGTCTCCACACCGATAAAGAACGTGCATATAAGCGATATTTACGGCAGCTTTTATGTATACTGCATCACCATGAGCCAGTATTACGAGCCCCACGGGAAAAGAGGCAAAATGGAAAATATCACCATAGAAAACGTGGCGGCTTCGTTTTGCGAAGGCACGGTCGACGTTCCCGGAAACTACGAACCGTTCATTGCGATAAAGACCGGGCTGGATATCAAAAATCTGCGCATTTCGGGGCTTATAAGGCACGAGACACGCTGCCCGCTCCCCACGGTGGGGATCGATTCCGGAACAGAGATCACCGGATTTTCGATAAGCGACTGCGAACAAACGGATTTGACCGGCAAAGGATTCCCGTTCATAAAAAACGGCGGGAAAATAAAGAACTTTTCAGCGCGCCGCGTTTATTCCGACTGCCAAATCGTGGAAAACGACGGAACGATAGAATGAAACGGCAGAATAAAAAAGCACGCGTTTTCGCGTGCTTTTTTTCCATTATCAGAGCAGTATTGAATACACCTCTTCGCCGCCGTTGACGAAGACTTCAAGTATATATCCGTCGCGTATCAGCTGAAGGTCGCGTATCTCGCCTTCGTACACGCAGGGCTCTCTTCCCTGCCGCTCCACGGTGAAACCGGTCGCGGTGCGCCTGAGCGCGGGATCTTCGCTTTTGAGCAGGTGACGCACTTCTTCCACCGGGAACGCGGTGATCACGCCGTCTTTGCACTTAAGCTCGCGCGGGACAGACATACAGCCTATATCTTTTTCGGCATAACCGGCGTAATTCCAGCCCGGGATCCACGTTATGAGTATGTTCCTGCCCAGATGGTCGCGGAACACCTGCCCCGCGTACTGGTCGGGGCCTTTGTCCGGGCACGCCGAATATTTTACGTCGAACCTGCCGTTTTCGAACGTACCGTACATTACGCTGAAATAGTGTCCGCGGTCGTTGGGGCACACCGAAGCCGAAAGCAGGCACAGCCCGTCTTCCGCCTGCATGAACGAGGGGCATTCTGCGTACTTGCAGTTTTCCCATTCGCACATAACGCCGGAATATTCCCAGCTCAAAAGGTCGGAGCTTTTATAAAGCAGCAGGTTCCCGGTCTTCTTTTTGGGGTTCCCGGAAGCCATAACGCAGTAGTACATCCCGCCTATGCGCCCCACCGCGGGGTCGCGGAAATCGGGGCCGCCTTCCGGCGGGAACGTGGGGATGACGGGGTTGCGGGCGTATTTGACAAAGCGCGTCCCGGTATCCGAAAACGCCAGCGCCGCTGCCGAGACCGCGGATATGGCCGCGTAAAACAGATACAGTCTGCCGTCCTTGACGATCGCCGTGCCGGACCAGCATCCGCCGCCGTCGTACGGCTCGCCGGGCGTAAGGGCCACGGGGAGCTCCTCCCAGTGGATGAAATCTTCCGTCGCGGCGTGGCCCCAGTGCATCGGCTGGTTCCAGGGCGTTTCGTAATCCGGAGCGTGCTGATAAAACACGTGGTATCTTCCGTCGTAGTATACCAGCCCGTTGGGATCGTTTATCCATCCCTTCGCCGGGCGGTAATGGTATTCCGGTTTTTTGGTGTAATCGATCATATAAAACGCCTCGCATTCTTCTTTAGTACCCGCAGCCGCACAGCGTCGGCAGCGATTTTCTGCGAAATATCCCGCCGGTCGCCGAAAAGACGGATCGCATTGCAAAAGGCGTCAGTATAAACTGACGCCTTTTGTTGGTCGGAGTGTTCATAACGCAAGTGAATTATATTAGGATATCCGGCGCGATACACATTCCGATCCCCGACCGTAACAACCGTTCGGCTTATCTGAAACAACAAATCAATAATTATTTGGAGGTTTCAGATCATGAAAGAACTTGAAAAGAGCATTACAGACGAAAGAACCGGGCTGAAATATGAATTGGTGGGCGACTACTATTATCCCTGCCTGGAAGCGCCGGAGGCGCACAAAGTCGGCAGATTCGGGATGATGTATCACGATTATCTGCGCAACCATAAGCGGGTCACTTATTCGGGACTTATGCTGTCGGGCAAGCTGAAAGAGCAGATCGAAGAGGTTGACCGGCAGGCGGAAGAAATGTTTTCTCAGCTGGTTGAGCAAATGAAACGTGCTGAGGGCGTAACCGAGAGGCTCAAAGCCGCCGACCAGATGGAATGGGTGCGCCGTATGAACTCCATCCGCAACCGCGCCGAAGAGATCGTGAAAAGCGAGGTGGTGTTTGAATGACTTTACTCGAAAACTTGTGGTACGGGAACGTCCATCCGGTCGAAGAATTTCTCGAAGGGAATAAAGAGTACA
Source organism: Clostridia bacterium (assembly GCA_017429165.1). Taxonomy (GTDB): domain Bacteria; phylum Bacillota; class Clostridia; order Oscillospirales; family CAG-382; genus UBA1206. The sequence continues at coordinate 70,806 of JAFRPL010000015.1, read as the reverse complement.
AAAACCTGCTTCGCATTGCGGCAAAGGATCAGGAAAGGTTGAATGACGCTTTATCCCCCGAGCAAGCCGAACTGTTTGAGAAATACGAATCGGCGGTAAAGGAAATGCACGCCGCAGCCGAAGTGGAAGCGTTCTCCTACGGATTCCGGCTTGGCGTCAAATTGATGATTGAGGCAGGCGAGATCCTGACAAAGAGCGACGTATAGTATAAAAGGCGCCTCCGAGCCGCAAAAGGTTCGGAGGCGTTCTGTTATCCGTTTGCATCGGCGATATGTTCATAGTAGGCGTGGACAAGCGAACGGTAACCGAGTGCTTTCAGATCCTCATACCGCACGTTAAATCGCGTTTTTGTGTGCCTTTCGCTGATCAGATATCGCAGACAGTCCTGTGCATAAAGATCGATAGCGTGCAGGCTTTCGGTCGTGTTGATCACCGAAAAGAACCAGTGGCTCCAGGAAAGCTCATTGTCGCGCGGGGATTCAAGCAGTTTGGCGTTGAAAATACGGATAAACGCTTTTGCCGCTTTCTCGCCGCCGAATCCGTTGCGCTTTTGCCACCGCGTGAGCGCGTCGCGCTTGCGGCGCATTTTCTGTTTCAGCTTTTTCACGGTTGCCGGAGCGATATCCACCTTGTCGCCGACGCAGGAAAAGCCGAGAAAAACGAATCCTCCTCCGGGTGCGCCGAAGTTTTCCTTTGCGGGATTCACGGTCAGCAAGTGCGCGTCAAGAAACGAACGGATAAGTTCAGCATGTTTTTTAACCTCGGATTCATCGGGTGAAAACACGATCATATCGTCGGAATATCTGGCGTAGATCACGCCCGATTCATCAAAATGTCGGTCAAGCCCGGAGAGGTACAGATTTGCAAAAAAGGACGACAGCGGCGTTCCCGCCATAATGCCCTTGCGCTCGACGGTCTCTTTCCCGCGATCCGATACGCAAGGTTCGAGGAGCAGTCTTTCAAGGAACGAATACAGCTCTTCGTCGTCTTCAAGCGCGGTTTTGAGCACCTGGAGCAGCCGCTCGACGGGGACGGAATTGAAATAGTCGTGGATATCGACCTTGTAGGAGTACGCCTGCGAGACCTTCCCGGTTTTCAGCAGGTCGCGCACCGCGTCCTTTGCGGTCCTGCCGGGGCGGAACGAATAGAGGTTACGGCTGAATATCCGGTCGTATTGCCGCAGGATCAGCCAGGTCAGCAGCTTCATCACCGTGTTTTCGTCTTCGGGATAAGTGTATACCACGCGCTTTTTATCGCTGCCCATTTTTGAGATGACAGACTTGCGCGGGATAGGGAACCGCCCGCCTTCTTTTCTAAGCTCCGTCACCGGCAGATACCGCTTCCCGTCGATAAAACGGCGCAGCTCACCCGTAAACTGTTTTGGGCAGGCGAGCGATAACTTATATTCATAAAACCTATTCCAAACGGCTTCGTCCGAAAGCAGATCCAAAAGCGACATACTTCACCCCGAAAAAAGAAAAAGCAGAAAGAGAATCCGTTAAATCCCGAAAATTTCGGGATGTACAAGACCGTACACGCACAGACTGCCTGCGAAGTCATACGTTTGTCCGTGCCGGGCCCGCCGCAGGCGCAAAAGCGTTCTCTTTCTGCTTTTTTTCAAGTTTTGGTGCGCGTCAGGCGTTGAGAACGCCGCGCATACGTCCGACCAGGTAAGAACGGGTATTCCACCAGCCCTCGTGATCGTAGTAGAAGCGAAGATACGGGACGCCGGCTTTTATACAGTCATTTCTGAATTTTACCGCTTCGCTCGATTCGGTCATAAGTTCAACGACAAGGGCTTTTCCCGCGCCGCTGAAAAACGTGTAGATCACGCGGTGCTTGCCGTAATCGTCGATATACGACTTTTCAAACCGGTAAGCGGGGAAATCCTCGGCGAACACGTGCTCAAAATACTGCTCATACGTGCCGTTATAGTTGTACTGGTTCTCCTCCGCCGGTATGCCGGCTGGCGCGTTGCTCTGTACAGGCTGAGTCGAGGGTGCGGATGCGGGCGTTTCCGGCTTGGCTGCCGTAGGCTGTCCTGTCTGCGCATTGCCGAACAAACCGTTCAGCAGATTTTTTACCTCTTTTTCGGCGTTTTTATCTCCGCCGAAAAGTTTAGACAGTAAACTCATTTTATCCTCCTTTATTCAGTTCTTTTTGGTCAGAACCAGACCGTAAGAATCTCCAAAATCTCCGGCCCCGGAATCCGGATTAACCATGATCATATATTTGACGCCGCTGTTCTCCACGTAGTAGCTGCCTTTGCCGCTTTCCTTCAGTTCGCTTGCGGACAGTTCTATATTGTCGTTCAGACCGTCATAGAATTTCGCACCATTTTCAGCGAGCTTGTCGATCAGAAGCTCCCGGCACTGATTGACTTCCTCTTCCGTGGTGATGTGGTCGGAGTAAAAAACAAAGTTGATCGAGCTCATATATGCCGCTTCGCCCATACTCACCTTGCGAACGTTTTGCAAGCCCTTCAGGTCTTCCGCTTTCAGCCCGAGCGAAGCGAATTCGCCCTCATATTCCTCTTTGTTGTTCATGGGATTGAGAGAAACGCACAGGTTGTATTCGATGTAAGCGTGCTCTTCGCCGTAATCGTCTTTTCTCTCTACCACGGTGTAGTTGGGATTCGGATCGTCGTAATACGCATAATATTCAAAATCCATGCCGTCTCCAAAGTCAAAGCTGATGCGCATCCTGTACGGCTGTTTTTCTTCCTTGCCGTAGATCATAATATCATAGAAATACGTAGAATTCGTCAGCCTTTCCTTGTCCCTGTCGGCAGCGCGAAAACCGTTTTCAAAAAGACCGTTCGTCCAGGCGACAAGCTCTTCGCGCGTAACACCGTTGTAATAGACCTCATATTGATACGAGCTATCGTTCTCAAAATTGGTATAAACGATCTTTCCCTTTGTGGATATTTCGTCGATCCCGTACTTGGAATAGACCGACGCCGGCCACTTACCGTCGGCAAGCGATCCGCCCTGATTTTCACCGCCCTGATTCTGCCCGGAGGGGGTGCTTGGCCCTCCGATGCCGCAGGCGCAAAGCCCCAGCAGCATAAGCGCGGCGATCATCATGCAAATGGTTTTCTTTAACATCTCGACTCCTCCTGTTTCATCACTTATTCATCATTGTTTCTTTATTCCGGTATCGTGGTCACGCCGACGGCGAATACGCCGTACGCCCATTGCACGTAAGCGTCGTAGCCTTCTTTGTTATGCGCCTCATAGAGCTTGACGTCATCGTCGTCGTCATATTCCGGGGATACCGTGAAGCCCGCGTTTTGGAGACTCTGCATATAAGGCGCAAAGTTCGCCGCCGTCGCGCCGGTAACCGAAACCGTGATGGAGTCGCCGTCGTCCCGGATGGTGAAACCGGTCCCGAAATCCGGCTTCGGGATCCTTGTGAGCGGTCCGCTCGTCGGCCACGAATCGGTTCCGGCGGGGATATTCGTCCCGCTTTGGGTCTCGATCAGGTCGATCTGCAACTTTTTCTCGAGCATATTCAGCGAGATATGGATCTCATATTTATCTTTGGTGTAAACGGCGAAATAGACGTCGCTGCCGTCGTCGTTTTTATTCTCCTGGACCATCCGCTCCTCGTATCCGTTCGAGGCGCAGCGGGAAGCAAAGGTTTTCGCCTCGGGAAGCGTTCCGCCTGCTTTTTCTACGGAATAAAAATAGTCGTTATTATATACGTCGAAGTCGCCTTTCCCGTCGGGCAGCATGAAGGCGAAATGCGCGGGCAGATCGGAAGGTGTTCCGGCAGCTCCGCCGGGCGTTACGTCGACGCCGGGATCGTCTGTGTGTTTGCCTACCGTCAGAGCGCAGGTGATCTCACCTCCTGACGCCATATAGGAAAAATCCGCTGTGATCCCGTCGGCGTTCGTGCCGCTGTAGCTGTACATGCCGTTCTCTTTCATCTCGAGCTCGCTCGGATCGACCGTAAAGCCTGCGGAAGCGAGTTGTTGTCCGTACGCCTTTGCCTGATCGAAGCTGACATCCTTGAACATGATCATCAGGCTCTCGTCGTCTTCGACATGCATTTTGATCCCGAATTCGGCTTTCGGAACGGCAGATCCGAGAGCGGACGAGGGCCAATCCTTTTTGTTGGAGAAGCCGAAGGGCTGCCCGTCCGCGTCAACGCCCTCAACAGAGCCGTCCGAGCGGACTGTAATGCGGCTGGAATCGCTGCCTGTGATGTTGATCGTACCGTCGACGTCAAAGGTAACGCTGCCGCCCTGTTTTTCAACGTCGGCACGTAAAGCCGCCTGCTCGGAGGAGGTAAGTACGCGCGGCCGGAAATATTCCGTGTCGCCCGTCTCGACGTACATCAGGATCGCCTCCAGCGACAGTCCCGTGCCGTCCTTGATACCCTGAGCGCCGCTCGGTTGGGTTTGGGAGGTGTTTTCGTCGCGGGGCTTCAACGGATCATCGGATGAGCCGTTTTCGCCGCAGGCGGCGAGTGAAAGCGCCAAAGTCAGCGCAATGAACAATATCAGCAGTTTTTTCATATTCGCATCTCCTTCGGTTTTGTATCTTATTTATTCAAAAACGGATATCGTCAATACGGGCGCTTCTTCAAGCTGTTTCCATACGGTGCCGAGATCCGAGGGGGTGATCAGCATATCCTGCCCGGACCCGCCGTACATAACGTCTCCCACAGACCCTTCCATCATCACCCGTGCCGCCTCGTTGCCCACCCATGAGCAATGCAGGGAACCTATCGACTTCGCACCCTGCAAAAGCGCTTCCACATGCCATTGCTGGATCGGGACGCCGAGATCGATAATAGTGCCGTACGGTCCCACTTTTGTCGCATGGGTCTTGAATTCCTGGCCGAAGGTCATGCGGAAGAGAAAGTCGATCCCGTCGGAAACGTTGTTGAACGCGCCCGAAAGCACCGGCGTCATCTTTCCTTTGATCTCCGCCTTCGGGATCACCACCTTGAAATGCCCGACAAGAGTTCGTTTGAGATAAGTCGGTCGGTTAACGGTGAAAATGAATTTGTTCAGGAATTCGTCGCGGTATTTTGCGGCGGCGCCGTCAAAGCGGTACAGGATCTGTCCCCAGTCGTTGACGTGCCGCGTCCCTTTCCAGAGAGTGCTCTTATCGGCAAACACGGCGTCGAAATCGTTTGCAAGATCAAATCCTTCGATCTCGAGCTTCAGATCTCCCTCGTACGTGCCGGAATTGTCGCCCGCCACGACCATTTCGTCCGGACCGACCTGCTTTTTGAGCATTCCCGAAAGCTTATAGCGCAGTCTCACGCCGTCCACCCCAAGGAACGTACATTCGGACGTCGCGGCGGAGTATTCATCAAACTTGATCACACCTCTGCCGAAATTCTTGAGCTCGGCTTCGTCGTTGAGCTTCCGGCTGCATTTTGAATAGAATTCAGATACCTTTTGATATTCTTCCTCAAGTTTTTTGCAGAATTTGTCATATTCGGTATCGTCGAGCAGATCTTCTCCGGCGGATATGGAATTCAGGGCAAAGCCGACGAGCCACAGACCGCCGCCCTGCTTTGGGATACGTTTTCCCGTTTTCGCCGCTTCTTTCTGCAGCGCGTCAATGATCTCTTTTTCGAGCGCGTCCTTTGTTTTTCCCTGCAGAATGCTGCCGGGAGCGGCGGCGAGGGGATCTGTGCCGTATAAGACGTATTTCACAAGGTCGGTCGGGCTTACCGTTCCTCCGGGTCCGACCGAAGGAATGTATTCCGAAAGGGCGACGGCAAGCTTTTTGCCGAACTCGATCCATTGCGCGCGCTCAAGATTTTCCCCGAGAGAGGAAAGCACGGCGATCTCTTCCAGATCAAGATGCATAAGAGACAGTTGTGACAGAATAATTTCGTTGATCTCGCCCATCGTCAGGCCTTCCGACCCGGCGAACAGGCCCTTGAGCTCTACGTCACCGATCTTCATCCGGACGTCAAAATTCGACATGGCGGTACTCGCCTTCTGCGTCAGCCTTGTATAGTCGATCCCGTCGAGTGGCGCGTTCGATGCGGCGGATACGTTCAAGGAAAGCGTTTGCGGCATCATAACAAAGAGCGAGCAAATGACAAGCAGTATTACCGCGAGTGATTTTGCTTTCTTTTTTATCATCATCCGTTTACGCCTCCTTCCGCTCCTGCGCCGGCGCTGATATCGGTCAGTGCTTTGCGGAGAATTCCGAGACCTTCACTCTTGGGGAAATACTTCAAACCTTCCTCAAGCCATTTTGCCGCCTGGTAGGGTTCGTCGGCATACATGGCTGCCGTGACGGCAATTACCCAGCCGTCTTCGTTTTTTGGGTTCTGTCGAATCCCGTAACGCGCCGGTACCATCGCCGCCTCGTAGCTTTCGTGTTCAAGAAGTTCATAGGCGTCGAGCAGTAAATACTCCGCGGACGAAGCGTAGACCGATCGTTCGTAACCGTAGATGACGGGCGAATAATACTCATAGATCCCGTTTTCTGTTGCGCGCAGCTTATCGCGCAGCGCATAAAGATCCGTCACGCTCATATCCTTGAGGTAATAGAAATCCAGACCCCCGTCCGGGAAGTTGGTCATGATCGAAGCGCGGGAATACGCCTCGCCCGCTTCTTTTTCCATTCCTTGAACGTCGTAGAGAAGCCCTTCAAAATAATAAGGATAAGGAGATGCGAAACAGAGCTCTCCCAACGGGTCCCAGTCGGTATATCGGCTTCCTGCGGTGAGGGCGTCAAAGCTGTCGCCTTCTCCCTTCAGCCACAGGATGTGCTCGACGGCAAGCCGCATAGAGCCGGCGGCGGAGCCAGCAAAGCCGTAGAAGTACGCCGCCGTTTCGTCCATCAACAGATTTTGAAACCGCTGCCCCTGTGAAATACAAACGTCAACGGTTTTCAAAAGATCCTTTTCGGAAGCCTGCTGCGAATCGCTCCCGGGCTGCTGGAACGCATCGCAACCGGATAACAGAAATACGATCATACAGAGAAGAAGCACGGCGATCCTATTTGAAAGGCTTGTTATTCCACGTTGTTTTGAACATTCTTTTTCCATTTCAGCACTTTTATTCTCAGTTGACGACCGCGATCAAAAGCGCCAGAGTATTGTCGTATCCTTCGCTGTTCAAAATTTGGGCTTCGACCGTGATCTCTTTCCCGTTTCTGAAATAATTGAACTTGGCGGAATTAAAGATGTTGTCCGTCTCGGGAGCGGCGGTCAGTTCGCTTCCGTATTTTCCGAGGTAATCGTATATTTTCCCTTCGTCAGCCAAGCCGGAACAAACGTCAAACGCCGCCTTTGCGAGCGCGTTTATATCGGCGGCGCCTGCCCCCGAAATATAAGTGACAGCCACTTTGTTCTTTTTTCTGATGTTGTACTCGTAGTTCCCGAACGACGTCTTGATATCGTCGCAGGTAAAGCCGAAGACTTCTTTCATGATCTCGATCTTGCGCTCGTCCGTCGGGGGATCGACGTATTTCGTGCCGCCGCCCGAGTAGGTCAGCGTGTAACCCAGGAAGTCTTTTTCCACCTCTTCGATCGCATTTTCAACCGAAGTATAATCCTTGAACCCCTGATCGATGCTGAAATAGGTTTTATCTGAGCTCCAGACCGCTGCAAAGCCGCCGCCTTCAAGCTGCGATTTTGCGTCTTCGTAATCGGAAGCGCTCTTCAGGTAATAAACGGTATCCCTGACGGTGCACTTTCCGTCTTTGTCAAATTCGTACGCCATTTTGATTTCTTTGACGTGCCAATACTTATCCGCCTGCGACCCAGCGTTCGGCGCATAGAGATCGCTTTCGACTCCCACTACGGTGCCCGACGGATTCGAGTTGTTGTTCGTACCTTGCTGTCCGCCGGGCTTTGATTCCGTGTTCCCGCCCGGATTGTTTACTCCGCTCCCGCAAGCCGCCAGACTGACGATCATTAAAAATGCAAGTGCGATCATAATCAGTTTTTTCATTTTGATTCCTCCGATCACAGATATAAAAAGGGCATTATGAAATCTTCTGCGTTTATTCTACAAAAATGCCGAAAAAAATAACAGTGCCGAAAGTCATTCTGTTTGTCACTTTCGGCACTGTTGTGCTATTATTCTTCTTTATTTTTGATCCGGCTTTACCAGTTTGTTGTCAAGTGCGTACCGCGCCAGGGCGGTGCGGCTCACGCAGAAGGTCTTGTTGAGCATGATCGAAACGAGGTTTTTGATCGTTCCCGGCTGAAGGGAGAGCTTTTCGGCGATCTCCTTATTGGACAACCCTTCGCAGATGTACCGAAGGATCGACAGTTCTCTTTCGCTGAATTCTCCCGCAGCCTTTGCTTCCTCTCTGCGGCGCAGCCTTGCCATGGCTTCGTCGTCGAACACGCCGACTCCGTCCATCACGGCGTGAAGCGAGGTGCGCAGCTGCTCCGGGCTGATGATCTTGAGTAAAAACCCGTCGCAACCGGATTTGAGCGCGTCTGATACCGTTTCGTCGTCGTCAAAGGTCGTAAGGGCGATTATTCTGATATTCGGGTGCGCCTTTTTGATCAACGCCGTCGCCTCGGCGCCGGACATAACGGGCATCTGCATATCCATCAAGATGATATCCGGCTCCGATTTTTCGCAAAACGCTACCGTATCTTTACCGTTCGACGTGATCCCCGCCACTTCAAAATCGTCCCATTGGGCGATCTCAAGTTTCAAGCCCGAGGTGAGAAGCTGATGATCGTCCGCGATTAGGATCTTGATCTTCTGTTCCATTATGATTCCCTCCTCCATGTTATCCGGACGGTGAAGCCCTTTCCTTCTTCCGTGATAAAGCCGATCGTGCCGTTTGAGTCTTTTACGGCGTTTTCCATAGCGGAAAGACCGAACCCTTTTTCAAACGTCCCGTGAAAGCTGCCGTCGTCCGTAAGCGTCAGCGTCACCTGTTCTTCATCCATTTCTGCGTTTATGTAAAACCTGTTCGCCAGAGAATGTTCGAGCGTATTGTGATACGCTTCCTTGCAGATCCTGCCGATAAGCTCATACTTTTCTTTGATAAAGGGCGGCTCTTCTCCCGCGACGGTCACCTCGGTCGGAAAAGCGCTTTTCCCGGCGAAATCGTAAAGCAGTTCGGAAAGCGACCCGAACGCGTTCTGCCTTTTTTCCTCCGTGGCGCGCCGGCAGATCTCAGACCCTTCGTGAAGGAGCTGTCTGCACCTTTCCGGGGCTGTATCCTTCAGAGTCAGGCACATCTGGCAGATCACGAAAAGCTCCGTGAGGGCGTGCCCGTAATCGTCGTGTATCACCCTTGCGATCCGCAGCTGTTCGGAGTAATCCGCCAGCTCCTTGACGCGCATCACGAATTCTGTCAGTTTCGCATTGCTTTCCGACAGCTTGTGTTCAAGCTCCGCAAGCTCGCGGCTCCGGTGTTGGAGCTGCTCGTCAAGGCGCGCTTCCTCGGTTATATCCGACAGGCGCACGGTATATCCGGTGTCGTTCTTCCCGTTATCGAGCTTGGCGGTGTACCGCCTGAAAACCTTGTCCGCAATTCGGAATTCACCCTCGCCGCCGTCAAAGCAGTCCGGTAGGAACGAGGTGAGTTTTTTGCCTTTTTTCAGGTTGTCGAACGGCGTTTTGCGGTTGAAATCGAGGATATATCCGTAGGTGTCGGTAATGACGACGGTGTCGGGGATCGAATCGAACAGCGTTCTTGTGGTTTTCATACCGATCCCTCCTTCATTTTAGCAACGGCTTTGCGCACCGATGCGAGTGTTTTTTCAGATCTTTCGATGGTTTCGTTCAGCAGCGGTTCGCAGTCCGCGATATCGTCAGCGGCGTGATCCATATTGCTCTGCATGGCGGCAAAGGCTTGCACGGCTTCATCCTTTGTCCCGTCAAACAGCGCCTGTTTTTCCTTCAGATCCGGGATCTGATACAGCGCTTCAAGATACGCGTCGATGTTTCGCCGCGTATCCTCCAGCTCGTGTACGGCTTCGTCCCGCTGTACGATCTCTTCTTCCAGGCGGCTGTGCTGCTCGGTCAGGGAGGTGACGTCTGTCACGGTGATAAGGCGGGAGGCGCCGTCTCCGTAACCCGAAACGCGGATACGAAGGGTTGCGGGACCGAACTTTTCTTCGCGGACGTCCCCCGGCTCGCCCGCACATTGCAGGATCTGCGGCAGGTATTCCGCGTACACTTCCGCCGCCCGGTTTTTATACGTGATCGCACCGCTCGCCGGGTCGTACACGACCAGAGCGCTTTCCGTCTGCTTCAGCGCGCTTTCCATGGATTGCGGGATCAGGTTGACGTAGTTGCGGCGGAACACGATCAGATACATACAGAATACCGAAATCGCGACGACAAGCGGCGTATAGTCAAGCTCGTCCACGCCTGTGACGGAACGGATCAGAGCCGCGATGGCGGGAAAAAGCGGGAACATCGAAAACACGGCGATCCGCTTGATCTTTTCTTTTCCTTTTCGGATGATGTTGACGACCGAGATGACGTACCCGACAAACAGCATACCGTAAACCCACACGATCCACGGCGTGTGCACCGGTCCGTGCACGACCGGCTCTCCCATGACGAGCTTTTTATAGAAAAGTCCAAAATGATGGTTCGTACATATCACAAGGCAAAGCGCGGCGGAAACGCTGAATAAACCGAAGCGCAGCGCCTTGCTTTCCGCCGCCCGTTCCAGCCCCGCGAGATGCAGATTCCAAAAGAGATAGGCGTAGGTCGCAAAGGTCGTACCGACAAACTGCCAGTAGACCGCAAAGGTATAAAAAGCGTTGTTCGGCAGGAACAGATACGCGACGGACTCGAAAAAGCGTCCGGAGATCAGCATCCAAAGTCCTACCGTGACGACGACGAACCAGCGCCAGATCGGCGTGGACTGCCTCCGTCTGAGAAATCCAAGGATAAACAGAAGATGCAGCGATACGCAAACTGCCTGCATTACAAAGTTGGCGATCCTGTAACCGTCCATAAGTTCGATCCTTTCTATTATGTTTTTATATCGTTTTTCTCCGGTATAAATTCAACGATCTTGTCCATTTCGCAGTCGAGGGCATCGCATATCTTCCCAAGCACCTCGATCGTGACCGCTTCGTCCTTTCCCATTTTGGTTATCGAATAGCGCGAGATCCCCGCTTTTTCGGCAAGCTCAAGCCTGGTCATCCCTTTATCTAAAAGCAAGTGCCAAAGTCTTTTGTAACTGACTGTCATCGAAATTCCTCCGTATCATTTGATGTTCAAACACGATTATTATATCATACTATCGCTCGAAAATCAAGATTTTAGCTCGATTATCAGTTTCCAAATATCGAAACAATTGTGAAATAACAAGGAAAAATGACTCGTGTCGATTTTAAGTTGTCGGTAAATACCTACATCTGAGAGAATTGACGCGTTTTTTTGATTTAGCCTCTTGACAAACGAACAAATGTTCTGTATAACGATATCTGTGATTTTGTCGCTTTATGCGGGAAAAGCACGAAAACTGAATATCGGTGTCAACATATTGAGCGGGCTATTCGTCCGACAACGCCTGTGGTGAGCTAACGAAATCGCCGCACACATCCCGGACGCCATGGATCACGGGCGGGGATGCAAGCCGTAAGTGATCCCGGACTCTTAACAGGAGCCGTTACATAGACACACTTTTTAAAGCGAGGTAGTTGTCTCGCCTTTTGGTGTTTCTATGCAACGGCTCCTTTTTTGTTCATTGACAACTGAATGACCGTCTGAACGGGATATGACTGCGCGACGATATGAGCACGGCAACGCCGGAGAAACACTCGGGCAGGAACGCGGTTCAGGTAAAACGGCAAAAGCATTTATTTGGTAACTGCACGCACTTTTACGAATATTGCGCCCACCTTGCGGAAAGTGACTGTCAAATATAGCACCCGATCAACGAAAGGATGCTCGGTACTGACGGTTACTTTTAGCCCCCTATGACGGATATGACGGATGTGACGGATCATTCGCCATATACCGTCCGTACATCAAAATTAAGAAAGGACGTGAAAGAATGTCAAAACGCAAAACACGAAATACCGTTCTCTATGAGAGCGAAAGAGAGGAGGTGACAACGATATGAACGGACTGAATGTAAACAACCGTGTGCAGGGCTTCGATATCATCGACGCCGATACGCTGATGACTAAGCCCCTGCCGAAGAACCGCTTTCTTGTGGAAAGCCTTGTGCCTCAGGGAGTGAACATCCTCGCAGGCGCGAGCAAGACCGGCAAGAGCTGGCTGATGCTGGATATGGCTCTGAAGATCGCAACGGGCGAGCCTTTGTGGGGGCTGGAGACAACACAGTGCGACGTGCTGTATCTCTGCCTCGAGGACACCTATCAGCGAATCCAGGAACGACTGATGAAGCTGACCGACGAAGCGCCGCAGAACCTGCGATTCTCGGTGGCGGCAAAAACGCTGTCGAACGGACTGGAGCAGGATATTTCGGATTTCCTTCATTCCTATCCGCTGACGAAACTGATCATCATAGACACCCTGCAGAAGATCCGCGCGCCGAAGGTCGGCAACGTCGGCGGCGTTTACGCGAGCGACTACGAGGATATGTCGGCGCTCAAGAAGATCTCAGCAGAGCGCGGCGTAACGATCATGCTCGTACACCATCTGAGAAAGCAGAAGGACAGCGATGTCTTCAATCAGATCTCCGGCTCCACCGGGATCATCGGCTCGGCGGATTCGGCGTATGTGATGATGCGCGACGCGCGCGGAAGCAACACGGCTTTGCTGATCGCCACCGGGCGCGATATCGACTACCAGCAATTTCGTATCAACTTTGAAAATCTTCATTGGGTGATGGTCGAGCGCAAGGACGGCGAGGAGTTGAGAAAGGAGCGTATACCGCAATTCCTTTTTCAGCTGGTGGACTTCTTGAAGGACAAGCCGGAATGGTCGGGTACGACGACCGAGCTTCTCGCCGCACTCGGAGACGAGGAGACCTCGCCCGTTTCGGCGGCAAAATCCATCGTGCATTACTACTACGAAATTCTGTATCCTGCGGGGATCGATTTCAAGGCGACGAGGACAAGCAAAGCGCGGGTACTGAATTTCAAAAAGCGTGACGGATGTGACGGGAGTGACGGATAAATGGCTATATAACCAAACAACCGTCACAAGCGTCACAACCGTCACCAATGTGGAAAGTTTTAACGGGGTGCAGGGAGGTTTTTCAAAAACCTGCACTGCCGGGTGCGTTCCGCAGAACGCAGGGCGGAGCCCTGACCGCAAGAGAAAATGTGCGCCCGGTGGGCGCGGATTTTCCGCAGCGGTATTCCCCCTCGGAGAGCCCACGGAAATGACATCTTTGCAGCTTTGCTGAAAGTGTCATAGTGGGTTACGCGCTTTGAAAAAGCTGCGTAACCGCGAAGCGAAACATTGTAAGTAAAATTATGAAAGGAGCGATGAACTATCGCAAAGAAGAACTACAGCGTCGCCCGCGTAAAGGCGTACACGACGGACGGCGTAGGAAAGATCGAACGCCATAACGAACGCAAGAACAAGAACTACGGAAACATGAACGTCGTACCGGAACGGTCGCAGATGAACGTCCACTTCAAAGATCCCGGCGGGACGACCTACAACGAAACGCTGAAAAAGATGCTCGAAGAAGGCACGGTATCCCGGCGCGGTCAGAAGGAAAACGCAAAGGTATTTGACGAAATGGTGGTGGATATCAACACACAGTATTTTGAAGAACACGGTGGGTACGATTACGCCGTCCGCTTCTATGAGGAGGCGTATCGCTTTGCCGTAAGCGAATACGGCGAGGAGAATATCATTTCGGCAGTTATGCACGCCGACGAGCTGAATAAGGCGATGACCGCCAAATACGGTTATCCGGTGTATCACTATCATATGCACATCGTAGCGATCCCCGTAGTTGAGAAAAAGGTGCTCTGGACAAAACGGTGTAAAGATCCGAAGCTCGTCGGGACGGTGAAAGAAACGATCCGGCAGATCAGCCATTCAAAGAAATGGAAGTCTGCACCAAAGCTCGATGAGCGCGGCGAGCCCGTCAAGAATCCCGATGGTACTCCCGTTCTCGTCACGTCGTACAGTCTTTTGCAGGACCGTTTCTTTGAGCATATGAGCGGCGCCGGATTTGAGGATTTCGTGCGGGGTGAGCGCGGCAGTACGACGGAGCATCTGTCGTCCCTCGACTATCAGATCAAAAAGGATACCGAACGGCTGAACGAGATCCAGAAGAAGGTGCAGGAGGAAACCGTCCGCTATTCGGTCGTGAGCCCCGAGCATAAGACCTTTTTGGAAATCGACGATATGGGCAAGAAAGGTATCACCGGCAAATACACCGTGGCGAAGGAGGACTACGAAACGCTGACCAACCTTGCCAAAGAGGGCATTTCAAGCCGGGGCAGGATCCGCGATCTGAAGGACGAAAACAATCGTCTTCGCAACCGCATATGGAGTCTCGAAAGTCAGATAGAACGTTTACAGGACTATATCCAGCAGCTTGAAGATTTCTGCCGTCCGTATCTGGAAGCGATGAAACGATTCCCGGAGAAGGTCAAAGAATTCTTTACGAACCTGCTGAAGCCGAAGGAAAAGGTGAAGGAGCAGGAGCCCGAAATCCAAATCAAACCGAAAAGAAAGAAAAAGGAGGAAATCAGCCGATGAACGAAGACAGATTCATCATAGGGATCGGACAGGGGGATCACGAATACACCGTCAACGGGGTGAAATATATCGTGAATCCGGTATTCAGACCGTTCGATTTCAAAAACTTCAAGGACACCCTTGCGGAAGCGGTCGAAAAGTATCTCAAAAATGATCTCGCAGAATGGACAAATGACGAAAACGGTGGTATAATGAGCACGGAATGTGTATCGACTGCCGGAAAGGAGGACTAATGCAGTCGAACAAGAAAAAACAAAACGCGGGGATCACCGCTCTGTACTGCCGCCTGTCCCGTGACGACGGCACCGAATGCGAAAGCAATTCCATCGCCAATCAGAAGAAGTATCTCGCTCAGAAGGCAAAAGAGTACGGCTTTACCAACACGAAGTATTATCTTGACGACGGCTACACAGGTACGAACACCAACCGCCCGGGATTCCAGTCGATGCTCGACGATATCGATATGGGCTTCGTCAGCGTCGTGATGGTCAAAGACCTGTCCCGACTCGGTCGTGACTACGTTGCGGTCGGCTCGTTCCTCGACAACTATTTTCCAGAACACGGCGTCCGCTTTATCGCCGTAAACGATATGGTGGACAGTGCGGAGGGAGAAAACGAGATCGCGCCGTTCAAGAACGTCATGAACGAGATGTATGCGAGGGATATTTCGCAGAAGATCAAGACGTCTCACCGGCTGAGAGGCAATATGGGCGAACCGCTCTCACCGCCGCCCTACGGGTATATGAAGGACCCGCTGAATAAGAAAAAGTGGGTGATCGATCCGGAAGCGGCAGGCATTGTGCGGGATATCTTCCGTATGTGCATCGAGGGCAAGGGTAACGAGACCATCGCCCGGCTTTTGCAGGAACGGCAGGTACTCGTTCCGATGGCGTACTGGCAGAGCAAAGGTTTACCGCGCGGAGGCAAGAAAACGCAGGAGAACCCGTACAAGTGGTGCAAATCGACGGTTGCCAAGATTCTTGCGCAGCAGGAATACTGCGGCGACGTGATCAACTTCAAATCCTACTCGAAGTCGTTCAAGAACAAGACACGCATCCCGAACGATCCGTCTCAGTGGAAGATCTTCAAGGACGTCCACGAGCCGATCATCAGCCGCGACGTATTCGAACAGGTGCAGGCGCATATCGCCAAAACAAAGCGCCGTGCGCCGAACAAGAAACTGGCTGAGAAGAATATGTTCTGCGACCTCCTCTACTGCGCCGATTGCGGGCATAAGATGTGGTTCAACGTGTGTCATCCGAACACGAGCATCACCCACTTCAAATGCTCCAATTACAAAAGCAACAGAGGCACCTGCGAAGGCACCCACTATATCCGCGCCGATTCGCTTGAAACGGTGGTGCTGATGGAACTGAAAAAGCTGACGAACTATCTGAGGGACGACGAGGAGGAATTCGCCGGCGTTCTCGAAGCCAAGACGAACAGCAGCATCGCCGCCCAGCAGAAAGCCACTCAGGAGGCGCTTCAGAAAGCCATCGTCCGCAGTAAAGACGTGGACAGGCTCTACGAGGGGCTGTATGAGAATATGGTGAACGGCAAGGTCACGGATCAGTGGTATATGCACATGTCGCAGAAGTATGAGATCGAGCGCGGCGAATTGCAGGACAAGATCAGGAAATACCGGGTGGAGCTCCTCGGTTTAGAGGACATCCGCCACGAAAAAGAGCATTTCCTCTCCGCGATCCGTACCTTCATGCGTATGCAGACGCTGACGCCCGTGCTTCTGCGGGAGCTGATCGACAAGATCGAAGTCCACAGGATCGAGGGGACCGGTAAAAACCGTACCCAGCAGATCACCATTCACTACAAATTCATCGGTGCGCTGGAGATCCCGGCGGGACCGAAAAACGAACGTCTTAAACTCGATACCCGTCGAGGCGTCGCGGTCGAATATCTTCCCAACACCGCTACCGCCTGACAAAAAACGAGCAGACTCACCGAGCCTGCTCCCTTACATACGAAAATCAGATAAGTTGAATATATAGAAAAAACTGAGTGTCCATAACTCACTTGCGTTATGAACACTCAGCATGGTCTGAGTGACTGGACTTGAACCAGCGGCCTCTACCACCCCAAGGTAGCGCGCTACCAAACTGCGCCACACCCAGAAATATTCGCGCTCCTTTTTGGAGCAAGGGGTATTATAACATCACTTCGCCGCCGTGTCAAGCCTTTTTTTAATTTTTCGCAAAAAGTATAGTGCGGACGGAAGCCGGCGTTAACGCCCGGCGGGCCGACGGAATAAAATGAGAGTGACAGAACAACACAAAAAAGGCGGCGTTAAAAATGACAGTCAACTGGTTCGGCAATCGCGTGGCGCTGCCCATGCCCGCGTGGGCGTTCGCGCTTGCGGGCGCGGCGGTCTTCGCTGCGGTCTGCGTAACGGCGGGGATGATACTCGCGCGCAAGGAATACGTCTGCCGCATATGCGGCTGCGCGTTCCGCACCCGGTGGTACCGCATTATCGCATCGCCTCAGCACCGCGGAGACCGATTCCTTTACTGCCCCGGCTGCGGATGCAAAAGCTGGTGTGCGCGCGGAAGGTGACGCGCCGCACGCACGTGATCACAGCAGTTCGAAATGCGACCGTTCGTATTTTATCATCCCGCCGCGCGCGAGCGCCGAAAGCTCCGCCGACATGGCGCTGCGGTCGACCGAAAGGTAATCCGCCAGCTGCTGGCGCGAAAACGGTATATCGAACACGCGCGAGCCGCTCGAACGCGATTGCGATTCGAGGAACGACATGAGTTTCTGCCGCGTGGTGCGCCTGCCCATGTGGGTGATTTTTTCGCAAAGCACAAGCTCTTTTTCGGCAACGGCGGACAAAAGGTTCCTCGTGAACCTGCAATACCCCGCGCATTCGGCGATATGCGGGCCGGCCGCTTTTTCGGCGGATATCCAGAACACCCGCGCTTTTTCCTCCGCCACGGCGTCGAGATCGGCGCACCGCTGGCATATCGCCTGCGATTCCCAGAACGTGTCGCCCGCCGAAGCGCGCAGGATGAGATTGCGGTCGCCGCGCCTGTCGTCGCGCAATAACAGCACCGCGCCGGATAGCACCAGCCCGAAGGCGCGCGTCGTTTCGGGCTTTGGCAGATATTCGCCCCTGTCGTATTCGGCGCAGCGCGGCGCGAGGTACGCGAGCAGTTCCGAAAATTCGCGTTCGTTTATTCCGCCGAAAAGGCGCGTCTTTTTCAGGGCCGCGGCGTCAGCGTTCATAATAAATTCCTCCCGTGTTGTAAATACAACATACCTTTTTGAGTGATTATACTATAATCAAATTACAAAATCAAGGCGAAAAGCACTTTTTGTGCGGAAAGGGCTTAAAAAAATGAAGATTTCCGAAAACATACTCCACGTCGGCGTTAACGACCGGCGCATAGACCTGTTCGAAGGTCAGTACAGAGTCCCCGCCGGAATGGCGTACAATTCCTACCTCATAACAGACGAAAAGATCGCCGTCATCGACACGGTCGACGCAGCGTTCACCCACGAATGGCTTGATAACGTTGCTTCTGCGCTGGGCGGCGCGAAGCCGGATTATCTTGTGGTCCAGCATATGGAACCCGACCATTCCGCAAACATAGTAAAGTTCACAGAAACGTACCCGGGAGCGTACGTCGTCGCCAACGCCAAAGCGTTCGCAATGATGGACAACTTCTTCGGAGCGGGCAAGGTGAAGAATCGCATAGTCGTCGAAAACGGCGGCGCGCTCCCGCTGGGAAAACACACGCTGAACTTCGTCTTTGCGCCAATGGTCCACTGGCCCGAAGTGATGATGAGCTACGAGCCGACCGAAAAGGTGCTGTTTTCCGCCGACGCGTTCGGCAAATTCGGCGCGAACGACGCAAGCGAGCCCTGGGACGACGAAGCGCGGCGCTATTACATAGGCATTGTGGGCAAATACGGCGCGCAGGTCCAGGCGGTCCTTAAAAAAGCGGCGGAACTGGAAATCAACGCCATCTGCCCGCTCCACGGACCGGTACTCACCGATACGATACCGCACGTACTGGATCTTTACGGCAAATGGTCTTCGTATCTCCCGGAATCCGAAGGCATAGTCGTGGCGTACACCTCGGTCTACGGCCACACCGCCAAAGCGGCGGAGCAGCTTGCCGAAAAGCTGCGCGCTTACGGCTGTCCCAAAGTAGCGGTGCACGATCTCGCCCGCACCGATATGTCGCTCGCCGTCGCCGACGCGTTCCGCTACGGCACGATCGCGCTTGCGACCACGACGTACAACGCCGGGGTGTTCCCGTTCATGCGCGAATTCATAGAGCATCTCGCCGACCGCGGGTTCCGTTCGCGCAAAGTCGCGCTCATAGAAAACGGCTCGTGGGCGCCGCAGGCGGCAAAGGTGATGAAAGAGCTGCTCGCGCCGTGCAAGGACATTGAATTCGCCGATATCACGGTGAGCATAAGATCCGCGATGACCGACGAAAACAAACAATCGCTGGATTCGCTCGCCAAAGAGCTGTGCCGCGATTATACAGCGCGTTCGAACGATACCGCGGTCAAAAACGATATGACCGCGCTTTACAAGATAGGCTACGGACTTTACGCCGTGACCTGCCGTGACGGCGAAAAGGACAACGGACTTATAGTCAACACCGTGAGCCAGGTCGCCGAAAATCCCAACCGCATAGCGGTGACGATAAACAAAGCCAACTATTCCAACCATATAATAAGCCGCACGGGCGTGCTCAACGTAAACTGCCTTTCGACCGACGCGCCGTTTTCGCTGTTCGAATCGCTTGGGTTCCGCAGCGGCAGGAGCTGCGACAAGTTTGAAGGAGTCGCCGTGACGAGATCCGATAACGGGCTCGTCATACTCCCCGCGCACATCAATGCGATGCTTTCGCTCAAGGTGGAACAGAGCGTGGATCTGGGCTCGCACACGATGTTCATATGCTCGGTCACCGAGGCGCGTGTTATGAACGACCGCGAAAGCATGACCTACGCCTATTACCACGCCAACGTCAAACCCAAGCCCAGGACCGAAGGCAAAAAGGGCTATGTATGCAAGATATGCGGCTACGTTTACGAAGGCGACGAGCTGCCAGATGATTTCGTCTGCCCGCTGTGCAAGCACGGGAAAGCCGATTTTGAACCCATAGTATGAACCGCAGCGTACTTGCGGTCTGCGCCGCCGATATCCAAAGCGAGGCGCGTGCGCGCGCGGCGGCGGAAATGCTTGGCGTTCCGCTTATAGGGATATCCGCGGCGGCGGACGGGGAACGCGTGCTGCGTTTTGCGGCGAACGGAGTGACGTTCGGCTGCGGCGGAATGGAGCTGAAAGGCGACCTTGCGAACCTGGCGCGCCGCGCGAGAGGCGCAAATTTGCGCGAAGAGCTTATAGTGCGCGCGGCAAAAGCCAAAGAAACCCCGCGCCCGCGGGTGCTCGACGCCACGGCGGGGCTGGGCGAGGATTCGTTCCTGCTTGCCGCCTGCGGCTGCGAAGTGACGCTTTACGAGCGGAGCGGCGCGGTATTTCTGCTGCTGGAAGATTCGCTGCGGCGCGCGAAAGAAGGCCCTTCGGTATCGGTCGCCGCCGTACGGATGACTGCAATATACGGCGACAGCATACCCGCCATGAAAAACGCCGCCGGCGCTTACGACCTGATTCTGCTGGACCCGATGTTCCCGGAACGCGAAAAGAGCGCTTTGGTAAAGAAAAAGCTCCAACTGATACAACAGCTGGAGCCGCCCTGCGCGGACGAAGAGGAGCTTCTTTGCGCCGCTTTTGCGGCGCGCCCCCGCAGGATAATCGTCAAACGGCCGCCCAAAGGGCCTTACCTCGCCGGCAGAAAGCCGGATCATTCGCTTACGGGCAAGGCCGTGCGGTTCGACGTGTTTACACTATTTTGATATTGCCCAGATTGCTCTTTACTATGATCTTTACGGTGCAGGGAGCGTTGTCGCGGTCCTTGGGGACGCTGCTACCGCCGAGATTGTGTTCGACAGTGAGTTCGGCGTTCCAGGATTCGGGGAGATGCACCACGCATAATCCGAGATTGTTGCCGATGCAGAGCTCGCCTTCGCCGGCGTATTTTTCGGTGTTTTCAAAGTAGATCTCCATATTCCCGAGATTGTTGCCCACGCTCTTGACGCCGAAATCGGTGCAGTCGATATATTTGACAGCGGAAGCGAAATTGGTCTTGCCGAGCTTGTCTTTTTCTTCCCTGGGCCCGGTCTCGGTGCGCGAGGGGAACAGAAGCGCCACGCCCGCGGTGAGCAGCGCGGCGACGCCCAGCACCAGCCACACGGAATACAGGTTTTCATCCTGCGCGCCGAAGAGGCGCGCTATTTCTTTTTCGAAAAGCAGCGCTATGAACGCGAGGGGGAAGAAGATCTGCGCAACTTTGCCTTTGCAGAGCGACCAGACGACGCACGAAAGGAGCAGAACGCCCAGCACTATGCGCAGCACGGGCAGGCCGCCGATATCGAGGAACCCGGCTTTGACGCCGACGGCGTTGAATATGAGGAGCAGCGCGACAGCGATGAACGCGACGCCCCAGTAGAGGGCGGAACCCGAAATCCTTTTTTTCATTTTAAGTTACCTCGTTTCTTTAAGAATATCCATAAGCGATTTGCAGTACTTGCGCGAAGCGTACGCTTTTTTGTAGGTGGATCTGAATCCGATCCTGCTGGGTCCGGTAAAGCTGCGGTCGACCGAATCGACGTGCGCGGAATTGACTATGCACGATCTTGAGACCCTTACGAACGTGCGAGGAAGCATTTCTTCCAGTTCGTAAAGCTTTCTGGAAGTGTTGTACATCGCGCTCGCGGTGTGCGCGACGGTGCGGTCGCCCGAAGTTTCGAAAAACAGTATGTCGCATGGTTTTACGAAACAGTCGGTCCCGCCCAGCTTCAATGGCATGGCGGCAGAATGCGCCAGCGCTTCTTCGACCGCTTTGAGTATAGCCCCGGCGTCGGCGTCGGGGCCGCATTTTATGACTATTTCATTTTGTGGGAGTTCCGATCGTTCGATACGTATCTTCATTGGCTCACCGTCCGTAAACGATAATAACAAATCGCGCGGAGTTTGTAAAGAGTTTTGAGGCGAAAGGTGTGAAAAACGCCCCCGAAAGGTATGATTTGGAGGCGTTTTGGCTTTATTGAGTTAAATAAGCAGTTTCCGCGCCGGCATTGCTACTGTACGAACATCCCTACGGCGGCGTTGATAATAAGTATGTCGTCGTCGCTCAGTATGCCGCGTTCGTACGCCTGACCGATGGTCAGCACTTCGTTGTTATAAAATGCGTAGCATATCTCCCCGCTGGGGAAAGTTATCGTGTGACTGCCGTACGTTTCGGTGCGGGACTCGTCGGCATAAGTAATATCGTCGCCGCACATATAAGCGACCACGCAGCCGTCGCCGAACGTGCCGACGTAACGTCGGAAACGCAGATAAGGCGCGGATTCGATATAATACTTGCTTTTGAGATATTCGCGATACGTTTCAAGCACCCAGTCAAAACGGCCGGGAGTCTGGCCGTACGTCCCGACTTCGGCGTCGATCGCGAGTATGTCGTCGTCGCCGAGTATGCCGCGTTCGTACGCCTGACCTATGGTCAGCGCTTCGTTGTTATAAAACGCATAGCATATCTGCCCGTTGGGAAAAGTAATCGTATGATTGCCGTACGTTTCGGTGCGCTCCGCATCGGTAAAATCGATCCCGTCGCCCCCCATATACGCCACTATGCAGCCGTCGCCGAACGTGCCGACGTACCGATCAATACGCAGATAAGGCGCAGATTCGATATGGTATTCGCTTTTGAGATATTCACGATACGTTTCAAGCACCCAGTCAAAACGGCCGGGAGTCTGGCCGTACGTCCCGACTTCGGCGTCGATAACGAGTATGTCGTTGTCGCTGAGTATGCCGCGTTCGTACGCCTGACCTATGGTCAGCGCTTCGTTGTTATAAAACGCGTAGCATTTCTGCCCGTTGGGGAAAGTTATCGTGTGACTGCCGTACGTTTCCGGACGTAACAGCTCGGTATAGCACAGGTCGTCGCCGCCCATATAAGCGACCACGCAGCCGTCGCCGAACGTGCCGACGTAATGTTGGATATACAGATCAGCCGCCGAGCCGACGCCGGGAGCGAGGAGGCCGGCGTTTTCGAGATGACTGTAATATGTTTCCAGTACCCACTCCATACCGTCTGCGGGATATACGGTATTTACATCTACGTTTACTACGACGTCGTTATCGGGCATAATGAACGTATAGCCGGTATAATCGTCGCCGTCATATGATTTTGGCACTCTTTTCACAGAATCATAGCTTCTGCCGGCGTTACTGATATAGATATGAAAAGCCGTTCTCTCGGTCGGCTTGAGACGGAGCTCCACAGGTTCGCCCGCCTTTGCAAAACCGGGCGTTTCGATGAAATATCCGCCGTTGTCGCCAAGATCGTAATTTATCGCGTGTTCGGCGCCGGGCGCGGTTTCTTCCGACACGGGCTCGTACGCCGGTTCGGACGCGGATTCGGACGCCGGTTCTGACTCCTTGTTTCCGTCCGGTTTCGCTTCGTTTTCGCCGCACGAGACGAGCAGGCATAACGATACGGACGCTATAAGAAACAGCGCAGCCGCGGCAAACAGTTTTGCTTTATTTGAACTTTTCACGGTATGGTTCTCCTTTCTGTAACACATATACTTTCGAATCAATCTTCTATCCATACGACATATGGCTGAACGTATTTATCTTCGCTTTTTATTTCCCGACAATGTTGCAAATAACATGAGTGCTATCGGCTATTAATATTATACACTATTACTTTTTTGATTGTCAACTGTCATATCACCAAAATAACGGCGCGTAATTGTGCGATTTGTTTTAACAGCCATCCAAAGGACTCCCCGACCGGACGCTTTCATTATATAATACCGCGAAAAAGCGTAAAACCGGACAGACATTTTTGCAAAAACCGCAAAAAACAGAAACCCCGCGCAAAAAAGCGCGGGGCAAATGCTGCAAACCGAAAAAAAGTCACCTGTGTTTTGCGTGGAAGCAGACGCCCACTCCGTCGGGGCCGCAGTGGCTGCCGGCGGTGGGATTGACGACGGCGTATTCGATATTGAGCGCGGAGCCGAATTTTTCGTAAAGCATATAGCCCAACTTCTGCGCAAGCTCGGGGGCGTCGGTATGGCCTATAATAACGCGGTGGTTTTCGAGATCGTCGCCCAGCTCCTCCACGTATTTCACCAGGCGCTCGAGCGCGTTGGCTCTTCCCTTTTCCTTGCCCACGCTGACCATTTTGCCTTCGGAATTCATACAGATAACGGGCCGTATCCCCAAAATCCCGCCCATAAACGCGGCGATGCCGCTCACTCTTCCGCTGCGCGCGAAGAATTTGAGATCCTCGGCGAAGAAATAGGTGGCGAACTTATCTACCTCGGTATCCGCCCAGAGCACTATCTCGTCGGCGGTCCTGCCGGCGAGGTAAAGGTCGCCTATTTCTTTGACTATATTCAGACTTTCTATGGTTATACCCTTGGTATCTATGGAATAAAACTTTCTTTCGGGGTATTTTTCGCGCAAATACGCGAGCGCCTGCTCCATGATATCGAAAGTGCTCGTCATGGCGGCGGAAAAATGGACGTAAAGGATATCGTCGCCGTTGGCGAACACCGGCTCGAAATAGTTTATGTACCGGTCGGCGGAAAGCAGCGTGGTGGAAGGCATTACGCCGCCGCGGAGCGTTTCGTAAAACGCGTGCGGATCGAATTCTTCGTAGTCTTCGTAAGGGTAAACCGTCTTATCGCCTACGCAATAAGGCATGCTTATGAGATGATAACCGTATTTTTTCGCCTCGCGCAGGGTGAGATCGGTATCGGTATCCGTAAATAAAACGAGCATATCCATATCCTCCGGAAAGCGCTGTTGACTTTTGCGCTTATGTGTATTATAATGACCGTCGCGGCAGTTTCAACCACACAAACGCAAAAAATGTATATTATGCCGCACTTTGTCGTTTTTTGTATAAAAAGTGCGAAAGGAAGATCGATATGAAAAACAGCGCCGACAAACGGGTCGTACGCACCAAGAACGCCATACGTAACGCGTTCGCTTCGCTTTATTCCGAAATGCCTTTTGAAGACATCACCGTGACCGATCTGGCGCGGCGCGCCGGCATCAACCGCAAGACGTTTTACAATTATTATTCCGGCGTGCACAGCATAGCGGAAGAAATAGAATCCGAGCTTGAAACCGCACTCGACCGTTCGCTTTCGGGGAAGGATATATTCGCTTCGCCCGAAACGGCGTTGGAGTGCCTGAACGCGATAATCACCGAAAACCTTGAATTCTGCGGCAACATCTTCACTTCCAGGCGGAACGCCGAACACTCGTCGCGGCTGCTCGTGTCGTTCGCCCGCAGGATGCGCGGTATCGCTCACGAAAGCTCCGGCATAAAGCCGGAAACGATCGAACTGCTGACCGATTTCATCACCGCGGGGCTTATGGCGGCTTACCGCGGATGGTTCCTTTCGGAGACCCGCCGTCCGCTTGAAGAAACGACGCGCGAGCTGAGCGCGTTCCTTTCGGGCGGCATGAGCGCTTTTGTGGAAAACAACGAAAAAACGCCCGCCGAAACCGAATGATATTGACAAAACGCCGTGTCTTTGCTATAATATTATACAGAAAATTCAAATAAAACAAAAAGGAGAATCACAATGACAGAAACGCTTAAATTCGAATCTCTCCCCGCCAATCTCGAAGAACTCAAGGCGCTGCCCGAAGCCGCGCTCGACACTCCTTTCAAGGCCGCCGCGCTCACCGTCGCCGCGCTGTGCCGCTACCCCGCGGGCAAAGACGACGCCATAGAGATGCTCAACTTCCTGAAAGGCCCGCAGCCGCTTTCCAATTACGAAAAGCAGTTCCTGCGCGACAGATTTATGGATAAGGACTACGTTCCCCGTTCATATTTCAACGGCGCGGTCCCCGCAAACAACTACGAACCCGACGTCCCTTATACCGTCGAGGTCTTTGACAACCCCTATTCCTACCAGGACGAAGGCTACGCCACTCTGTGGATCAGATCCGGCGGCGCCGACAGCCCCAGACAGGTCAGACTCCGCCGCAAAGGCGAGCAGTGGTTCCTGTGGGAACAGTTCCTGCTCCCCGATATCCGCAAACCCGCCGCGGAAGACCCCTGGGCATAATTACGGCAGATGTACGAAGCCGAGCTGAAAAAGCTTTTGCTTGAGCGCGGCGCCGACGACTGCGGTTTCTGCGCGTTGGGCGAACACGCGTCGCCGCGGTTCCCGCAATACGGCTGCGCGGTGTCGATAGTCAAGGCGCTTTCGCGCGCGGTGGTCTCCACCATAACCGACCGCCCGGGAATGATCTATTTTCAACATTACCGCGCCGTCAACGCGCGGCTGGATCAGCTTGCGCTCGACGCCGTTTCGTTCATAGAATCCAAAGGAGCGTTCGCGCTGCCCGTGGCGGCTTCGCAAAGCGTGCCGGGCGACAAATATTCCGGCGTGTTTTCGCACAAGACGGCCGCGGTCCTTTCGGGCATGGGGCAGGTGGGCAGGAACAATCTGCTGCTGCACCCGCGGTACGGACCCTGCATCCGGCTCGCCACCGTGCTGACCGACCTCCCGCTCGAAGATCCGGCGCCGCTCACAGGCGTTCACGTTTGCGCGGACTGCGATATCTGCATAAGGGCATGCCCGGCGGGCGCTCTGGATAGCGAAAACGGTTACGACGCGCGCAAATGTTCCGAATACATGAAAAATTTCCGCGACGAAGGCCGCGGAGCCGTGTGCGGCCTTTGTATGAAAGCATGCCCGCTGACGCAAAGATATACCGACCCCCGGCAATGAACGCCCGCAAGGGCATGATATTCTTAAGAAAGGCAAGTACAGACATATGAAAAAACTCATCGCGCTCATCCTCTGCCTGGCGCTCGCCGCGCTCGCTTTCGCATCGTGCGGGAATAACGGCGCCGACGAAAGCGCCGAAGCTTCTTCGCCCGCGCAGAGCGGCGAAGGGGACGGTTCGCAATCCGAACCGGCTTCCGAAGAAGTTTCGATAGACGAAGTACAGCAGATACTCGACAACCCCGACATCTACAAGGGCTCCGAGTATGCCGGCAGAACGTTCAGGATATTGACTTTCAACACAAGCGCCAGCGCTCTTTCGGAATTCGTCTATAACGAAGACACCACCGAAGAAGCCATGCCCGAGACCGTCAATCTCGCCATCAAGACGCGCAACGACAAAGTCTACGACGCCATAGGCGTTACGATCGAAGACGAATACTACCAGGCGTCCGACCGTTACGGCGGCATTTCGATAAGAAAAGTCAACCAGATCATAAGCGACGCCGACGATTCGTACAATATGCTTTCCATATGCCTTTACGACTGCGGCACGCTCGCGCTCAACGGCGTCCTGTGGGATCTCAACGCGCTGGACAACATAAACACCGAAAATCCATGGTGGGAACAGTATTTCAACGAAAGCGTGACCATAGCCGACCAGTTGTTCTTCACGACCGGCGATATGGGCACCAACATGAAAGGTTCCACTCCCGTAGTGTTCTATAACACCAAGCTCATTCAGGACCTTGGCCTTGAAGACCCCATCAACCTCGCCAACAGCGGCGAATGGACCATTGACAAGGCGCTGGAATATTCCCGCGCAATGCCTCACGAAGACCACGCAGCCACCGTAAAATACAAAGAGACTTTCGGCTGGTCCGGCCAGTACGACGACGTTTACGCTATGATGTACGGCTCCGGCACCCGCATCCTTTCGCGCGACGGAGAAGGGTACCTGACGCTCACCATCAACACCGAGACCGCCGTCAACACCATCAACAAGATCATCACCCTTATGACCGACAGCTCCTACGTCAGCGGCAACGACCTGTTCGGCATTTCGAACACCCCGATGGAACTGCTCGTCGACGCGTTCGAAGAGAACCGCTGCCTGTTCTATTCCGGCAGCATCTATATCGCCGCGCGTCTGGATATGGACGCCGTGTTCGGCATACTGCCCGTACCCAAAGTCTCGGCGGATCAGGAACACTACTATTCGCTGGTCAACACCTGGACTTCCAACGCGTACTGCATAGCGGCCAACCTGAGCAAGGCGGACGCCGAATTCACCGCCGCCGTTATGGACGTCATGGGCTATTATTCGTGGATAAAATACCCCGATTCGCTGGCGTATAACTACTACGAAAAGATGATAAAGAACCAGAAGCTCGCCAGAGAAGATTCCGAAGCGATGCTCGACCTCATCTTCGAAGCACGCGGATGCGAGCTGGGCTCGATCTTCCAGGTGGGCAAACGCACCGCCGGCGTCACCGCGAACGAGATGTTCATACAGCTGCTCAACAGCAAGGGCGCCCAGCAGTTCACTTCCCTTTACGACAAATACAAGAACTCGTTCGAGACCGACACCGAAGACCTGAACGAATTCTTCAAAGTCAATCTGGAATAACGATTTCCTTTAAAAATCCGGGGGACGGCCGCGTTCCCCGGCTTTTTATTCGTTTTTTTGCAAAAAACAGATGACAAACGCGAAAAAAAATGATATAATCAAATAAACGGTTATCATCCACCCGACAGAGGAGGACACTTTATGAAAAAGCTTTCAGCTTTGCTTATTTGTCTCGCCGTGATCTGCGTATGCTTCGCCGCGTGCGGTAAGACCGAAACCGAACAGAGCAAGGGCGAACCGACGAGCGCCGAACAAAGCGTTCCCGTTTCGGAAGAAGAGAGTTCCGAACCCGTTTCGGAAGAGGATCCCTACAAAGAAATACTCGATAATCCCGATATTTACAAAGGCACCGATTATGCGGGGAAGGTCTTTAAGGTACTCACCTCGCATTCCGCGTCGACCATGCCTTCGGAATTCGTATTCAACGCCGACGTCGCCGAAGAGGCCATGCCCGACACTGTCAATCAGGCGATAAGAAGGCGCAACGACAACGTCTACGACCTGCTGGGCGTGACGATAGAAGACGAATATTTTCAGGCGGGGGACCGTTACAACGGACAGGCGCTGACGAGAATAAGGCGGATCCTCAGCGATGCCGACGATTCGTACAGTATGTTTTCGATCTGTCTTTACGACTGCGCCACGCTCGCGCTCGAAGGCGAGATATGGAACCTGAAAGAGCTGGAAAACATCAACACCGAAAACCCCTGGTGGGATCAGTCTTTCAACGAAAGCGTAACCATTGCGAATCAGCTGTTCTTCACGACCGGCGATATGGGCATATTTATGAAAGGCTACACTCCCGTGATCTATTACAACGCGCGGCTGATAGAAGACCTGGGGCTTGAAGATCCCATCAATGTCGCCAACCGCGGCGAATGGACCATTGACAAAGCGCTGGAATACTGCAAGGCGATGCCTCACGAAGACTTGCCCGCGACCGAGCAGTACTTAAAGACTTTCGGCTGGTCGGGCCAGAACAGCGATATGGAATATATAGTATACGGCTCCGGAGTCCGCATACTCTCGCGCGACGCGGACGGATATCTCACGCTCACGCTCAACACCGAGACCGCCGTGGATGCGATCGACGACATAATCGCCTTTATGACCGACAGCTCTTATATCATAGGCAACGACCTTTTCGGTATTTCGAGCACGCCGATGACGCTTTTGAAGCAGGCGTTTGAAGAAGGGCGCTGTATGTTCTATTCCGGCGGTATAGGCACCGCTGTCGAGCTGAATATGGAAGATACGTTCGGCATACTTCCCATGCCCAAATATTCCGCCGAGCAGGAGCACTATTATTCGATGGTCAAGACCTGGAGCTCCAACGCGTATATCATCGGCGCGAATCTCGGCAAGGAAGACGCGGAATTCGCCGCCGCCGTGATGGACGCGTTGGGATACTATTCGTGGATAAAATACCCCGATTCGGTGGCTTACAACTACTACGAAAAGATGATAAAGAACCAGAAACTGGTGCGGGAAGATTCCGAGGCCATGCTCGACCTCATCTTTGAAGCGCGCGGATGCGAACCGGGCGCGATCTTCAAGATAGGCAAGAAGAGCGCCAATATGATGGTGAGCGAGATGTTCACCAGACTGCTCGACAGCAAGGGCGCGCAGAAATTCACTTCTCTTTACGACCAGTACAGGAACGCCTTTGAGACCGATACCGAAGACGTGAACGAATTCTTCAAGGCAAACCAGGAATAAACACGCAAAGAAAAGCCGCGGGGATCGGATCCCCCCGGCTTTTTTTGTTTTTTTTACAAAAAAATGATGACAAACGCAAAACGTTGTGGTATAATTCATGCAGACCTAAAAACTCAAACCCCATAAGGAGGATACAGTATGAAAAAACTTTTGGCTATCGTTTTGTGCCTGCTCCTCACGGCGGCCTGCTTCGCCGCCTGCGGAAACAATGACAGCGAAAGCAAAGAAGAACCCGCGAGCGGCGGCCAGAGCGCGGTATCGGCGGAAGAAAGCGCGGAACCCGTTTCGGAAGAGGACCCCGTTCAGAAGATACTCGACAACCCCGATATCTACAAGGGCTCCGAATACGAAGGCAGGACTTTCAAGATCCTTACTTTCGGCGTAGGCGACTCGCCGCTTTCGGAATTCGTTTACAACGAAGACACCACCGAGGAAGCCATGCCCGAGACCGTCAACCTCGCCATAAAAGCGCGCAACGACAAGGTGATGGATCTTTTGGGCGTGACCGTGACCGAAGAATACTACAAAGCGGCTGACCGTTTCGGCGGCACTTCCATAAGAAAAGTCAACGAGATCATCAACGACGCCAACCCCGATTATCATCTGCTTTCGATATGCCTTTACGACTGCGGCACGCTCGCGACCGGCAACTATCTGTGGGATCTGTATTCGCTGCAGAATTTCAACCCCGAAAATCCCTGGTGGGAACAGTATTTCAACGAGACCGTCACAATAGCAAATCAGCTCTATTTCACCATAGGCGACGTGGGAATAAACAACAAGGGCTCGACACCCTGCGTTTTCTACAACACCCGCCTTATAGTAGACCTTGGCCTTGACGATCCCATACAGCTTGCCAAGAACGGCAGCTGGACCATAGACAAAGCGCTCGAATATTCAAGATCCGTTCCGCACGACGAAGATCCGCCCGATGTAGCTTATCTCAAGACTTTCGGCTGGTCGGGTCAGAACGACGACATGTACGCCATGCTCTACGGCTCCGGCACGCGCATCCTTTCGCCCGATCCCGACGGTTTCCCCCAGCTTTCCATCAACAACGAGACCGCCATCAACACCGTGGGCAAAGTGCTCGCGCTCATGGGCGACAGCTCTTACGTCAGCGGCAACGATCTGTTCCATAAAGCTCAGTGGCCCATGGTCCTGCTGCGTCAGGCGTTCGAAGAAGGCCGCTGCCTGTTCTATTCCGGCGGCATAGACAACGCCATCGAGTTCAACATGGACGACGTTTTCGGCATACTTCCCGTGCCCAAATACAACGAAAGCCAGGAACAATACTATTCGCTTATCAACACCTGGACCACCAACGCCTACTGCATCGCCGCCAATCTCGATAAAGCGGGCGCGGAATTTGCCGGCGCGGTACTGGACGTGATGGGCTTCTATTCCTGGTCCAAATACCCCGATTCGCTCGCTTTCAACTATTACGAAAAAATGCTCAAGAACCAGAAGCTCAGCCGTGAAGAATCCGAAGCGATGCTCGACCTTATATTCGAAGCGCGCGGCTGCGAACTCGGCGCCATATTCCAGATCGGCAAGTCCGGCGGACACACCGTCAACAACATGCTCGTCGAACTCATCGAAGCAAAAGGCAACAAGGAATTCGTATCGCTCTACGCTTCCTACGAGGGCGCCTTCCAAAGCGACGTCGAAAATCTGAAAGAGTATTTCACCACCGATAAAAACTGAACCTCTCTTATCGCGCTCACCGCATCCTTCGTTTTGAAAAACGGGGGATGCGGTTTTGTTTATATAATTTATATTCTTATTGTTTTTTTATGATAAAAAATGTGGACAAACGCGGAAATATGTGATATAATTAAACAGAATATATTTGTAAAGAAGGAATTGCCCGTATGGCGGATTTTTCTGAAAACAATTCGGGCGCCGTTTGCGGCAGAAACGCGGTAAACGAGCTTTTGGCAAGCGGGCGCGCGGTCGACAAGCTGCTCGTAAAGAGCGGCGAAAAAGATCAGACCCTTTCGGTCATCGTGGCGCGCGCGGTCAAGGCGGGCATACCCGTGGTGGAAGCTCCGCGAAAAAGGCTCGATTCATATTCCGACCATCATCAGGGAGTCGTGGCGCTCGTTCCGGAGCGCGAATACGCGGAGCTCGACGACATTTTCGCGCTGGCGCACGACCGGGGCGAACCGCCGTTCATAGTGGTGCTCGATCACGTAAACGATCCGCACAATCTGGGCGCGGTGATACGCAGCGCCGAATGCGCCGGAGCGCACGGGGTGATAATCCCCAAGCGCAACGCCGCCGCGCTGGGCAGTATCGCTTCCAAAGCCGCGGCCGGGGCCGACGCGCATCTGCCCGTGTGCCGTGTGGCGAACATAGCGCAGACTCTGGACGAGCTGAAAGAGCGCGGCGTATGGATCTTCGCCGCCGAAGCCGGGGGAACGTCTCTTTACGAATGCGACCTTTCGGGCGGCGCGGCGTTCGTCATGGGCAGCGAGGGCGAGGGCGTGAGCCGCCTGGTGCGTGAAAAAAGCGATTTTGTAATATCCGTTCCCATGTACGGCAAGCTCAATTCGCTCAACGTTTCGGCTGCCGCCGCCGTGATCCTTTTTGAAGCCGCAAGGCGCAGACACTCTTGAAAAGGAGATTTTGCTCTTATGGAAAAGCAAAAATTCAACATAAACGACATACTCGAGGCAGCCGCCGCCGAAAACGACAAGCAGCTGCTCATGGAATATAAAGAACCTTCCAAAGAGGAAGCTCCCAAGGAAGAAAAGCCGGCGTCAGTTGCCGAAAAGCCCGCCGACGGCAGCGCCCCCGAAGGGATCGGCTGCGAGACCGACGAGCTCATAGGCAGGTATTCGCAGAAGATAGCTGTCGCCGACAAAAAGACTTCGACCGATTCCATACGCGAATCGCTCGAAAATTCCATGGCGAACGACAAGGAACTTCTGAACGTCTACCGTTCGCTTTCTGCGCGCAAAAAGAGCCGCAAGGTAGAAGAGCTTTACAATCTTATAAATTTTGCTACCGAAAACGATCTTAAAGAACGCAGCGAGCTCGAGACCGAGAACCCCGATTCGCATTTCTCTTCGTCCGCCGAAAACGAGCGCGCCGAGCGCGAGCATCAGCAGCACTTTTCCGGCTTTGACGACACCGTGCTTATAGATACCGAGGGCGTGAACAAGCCCGTGGCGGATTTTGACGAGGATTACGATTCACTTTCCGAAAAGATAGAAAGCGGCGAGCTCGATTTTACCGATAACAGCGACACCCGCCAGATCCCGCTCATCAACGACAAGCCCGCGGTCAAACCCGCCGAGCCCGCGGTCCCCGATATGGACGACAAGGACAAGGACCTGCTGAGAGTACTCAACATAGGTCAGAAAGGCGCCGAGGAGCCCGAAGGACCCAAGAAGAGCTCCGGCAGAAAATTCGGCAAAAAAGAAAAGCACAAATCCGCGCGCCCCGCATACGAATACGTCGACAAATCGCAAAACAGCGAAATACAGGAACTGCTCACCAAGGCGACGCGCAGCGCGCTGGGCAAGCTCATAATAGCGTTCCTGCTGTGCATAGTCGTGTTCTATCTGGAACTCGCTTCTCCCGATTCCGGGGCATATTCGGTATATACGCGGCCCGGCAGGTTCGGCATACTTTACCTGCTGGTGGATTTTCAGGTGCTTTGCTTCATGGCGATCACCCTGCTCGACAGCATCAAAAAGGGCTGTATAGGTCTGTTCACCGGCAAGCCGTGCGGCGAATCGGTGTTCTTCGCGCTGTTCGCGGCTGCGGCGGCGCACACCGCGGTCACCGCCTTTATGCATCCGCGCGCCGATCTCGGCGTGTTCTGCCTGCCCTGTGCGGTCTGCGGCGTATGCCTGGCGTTCGTAAAATATCTCGAATGCCGCAAGGACTATCACTGTTTCAAAGTCGTGGCTTCCACGCGCGCCAAATACGTCGCCCAGCAGCTTAAAGGCGACACCAAAGAAGCCATAGAATTCTACAAATATCTGTTCGACGATTCCGAGATCTACACCACCCGCAAGACCGCGTTCGTGGAAGGCTTCTTCCGCCGCCTGCACACCAGACCCGAAAGCGAATCGCTTTCCGGTTTCGCAATACTGCTTTCGTTCATTGCGGCGCTGGGGCTCGGTATATACAAAGCGGCGACGGGCGAACCGGCGTACGAAAGCGTGACTCAGGCCATACAGACGCTGTGCTTTGCGCTGCCGGTGTCTTCGCTGTTCATCATATCGCTGCCCGTCATCAAAGCCAATCTGATAGGCAAGCGCAACGGCTCGGCGTTCATAGGCAACGCCGTGGGCGAGGAATACGCCGACGCGAGCGTCATATCTTTTTCCGATAACGAAGTCTATCCCTCCAACCTGGTCAAGATCACCTCGGTCAAGATATACGGCGATAACCGCATAGACCGCATACTTTACGATATAGCCGAAGTGTTCGCTTTCGCCGGCGGCCCGCTGAGGACCGTCACCGGCAATATGATCACCGGCGGCGTGCCCGCGCCCGAATCCGCGCGCCTCATCGAATCCGCGAGCGACGGCATTTGCGTAGTCATAAACGGCAACGAGATGTTTCTGGGCAAGCGCGACTATATGCGCCGCTACCGTTACGACGCGCCGTACGACAATTCCGACGCCGCGTTCGAGCGCAAGAACGGCTCGGTGATGTTCGTGGTCAAGGGTGGCCAGCTCATCGCCAAGGTCTACATAAAATACCACATCAATCCGCAGTTCAATTCCCTGCTGCGCGACCTGTATAAGGCCGGCATGTGCGTGGGCATCAAGACGACCGACCCCAACATAACCGGCGATCTCATAGAAAAATCGGTCAAGTTCAAAAAGACTCCCATTTCCATACTCAAGGCCGGCGACGTGAGCGACGTGGAGGCGGAATGCGAGCGCGTGGATTCCGGCATAGTCGCCAACGCTTCGCTGCACACCTTTTTGAAGATGTTCATAGTGTGCGACAAGGTCCGCCACGTTACCAAGGCGAACGGGATCATCAATATGCTTTCGCTCGCGGTGGCGTTCTTCGTTTCGCTGTTCCTGGCGCTGACGGGGCAGCTTATAGGTCTGCCTTCGTGGTACCCCGCCGTGTTCCAGCTGATGTGGATAATCCCGGTGGGAGTGGTATCGTTCTTGCTGTAAAAAGGTTGTACTGAAAATATAGAAAAGGAGCGACGGATATGCTCGATTGGGAAATAGAAAAGAAATACTATTCCGAAGGCGCCGGACTTATCTGCGGCTGCGACGAGGCGGGCAGAGGTCCGCTAGCCGGGCCGGTGTTCGCCGCGGCGGTCATTCTGCCCGTGGGGCTGGTGATCGAAGGGCTCGACGATTCCAAACGCATAAAGCCCGAAAAACGCGAAGAACTTTACAAAGTCATACGCGAAAACGCGCTCGACTTCGCCGTGGCTCACGCCGAAGTCTACGAGATAGAGGCGATAAACATACTCAACGCCTCGATGCTCGCCATGCGCCGCGCCATAGCGGGGTTAAGGAAAACGCCCGACCTTGCGCTGATAGACGGCAACATAGTGCGCGATTTCAATATCCGCGCCGTGCCGGTCGTCAAGGGCGACGCGAGATCGCCTTCCATAGCGGCGGCGTCGATACTCGCAAAGGTCGAACGCGACCGTTTCTGCGAAGAGATGGACAAATTCTACCCCGGCTACAATTTCACCAAAAACAAAGGTTACGCTACAAAACAGCACAAAGCGGCCATATTGAAGAACGGGCCCGCTCCCGTACACAGAAGGTCGTTTTTGCGCAAGACGCTGGGTGACGCCATTGAACAGTTCGACATTTGGCAAAGCTGGTGAGGACGCCGTAGAGCGCCGTCTTCAGAAGCGCGGATGGCGCGTGGTGGCGCGCAATTACGCCACAAACGGCGGCGAACTCGACATAGCGGCGTTCCGCCGCGGCGTGCTGGCGTTCGTCGAGGTGAAGACGCGTTCCGGCGAATCGTTCGGCACACCGGCCGAGGCGGTGGACGCCGCAAAACGCGCGCGTATCAAAAACGCCGCCGCGGGATTTGCGTACGAACAGATACAAAACGGCTTACTGCCGGTATATTCGCCGCTTTTGAAGCGGCAGATAAACAGGCGCGTAAAAAAACGCCGCTTCGACGTGGCGGAAGTGTTTATGACGCGCGACCTTGAAGTGCTTGATATAGTCATGCACGAGAATGAGTTTTAGAAAGCGAGCATTGGTTAAAGATCATGAAATTCGTTTCCACGCGCGACGCCGCGTTTAAACAATACGAGCCCTGCGAAGTGATAAAAGCGGGCATCGCGCCCGACGGCGGGCTCTTCTTCCCCACCGCCATACCCAAGTTCAGCAAGTACGAACTTATAGGTATGATGCCTTTTTCGTACGCCGACCGCGCGTCGCGCGTGATAAGCGCCTATCTCACCGATCTCGACAAGGCGGATATAGAAAGAAGCTGCCGCGAAGCGTACGGCGAAAGCTCGTTCCCGGGCGGAGCCGCGCCTGTGGTGAACGCGGGCGGCACGTATTTTCTGGAGCTTTACCACGGGCCGACCTGCGCATTCAAGGACATGGCGCTGCAGCTGATGCCCCGCCTGCTCGCGCTTTCGGTAAAGCGTTCGGGCGCAAAAGGCGACGCGGTGATACTCGTGGCGACTTCCGGCGACACCGGCAAGGCGGCGCTCGAAGGTTTTGCGGACGTTCCCGGCACGCGCATCGCGGTCTTCTACCCGGCAAACGGCGTTTCGGAAATACAGAAAAAGCAGATGTGCACCCAGCGCGGCGGCAATGTCGCGGTTTTCGGCGTGGACGGCAATTTCGACGACTGCCAGAGCGCGGTCAAGGCCGTGTTATGCGATACCGCCACGCAGGAATATCTCAAAGAGCGCGGCTGTTTCTTCTCTTCTGCCAACTCCATCAATTTCGGACGTCTTGTGCCGCAGGTGGCGTACTACGTTTCGGCGTCGCTCGACATCGGCGAGGAATGCTGCGTAACGGTCCCCACCGGCAATTTCGGCAACATTCTCGCTGCGTATATGGCAAAGAAAGCCGGCGCGCCGATAGGCAGACTCATATGCGCTTCCAACCGCAACAACGTGCTCACCGATTTCTTCAAGACAGGCGTTTACGACAGGCGCCGCAAGTTTTACCTGACTTCGTCGCCGAGCATGGACATACTCATTTCCTCCAACCTCGAACGTCTGCTCTGGCTGGTCTGCGGCCCCGAAAAGACCGCGCGGTATATGAGCGAGCTCAAAGAGGAAGGCGCGTTCCGAGTAGACGACCGCACCATGGCGATAATGCGCCGCGATTTCGCCGCATATTACGCCGACGAAAAGCAGGTGTCTTTCGCCATAGCCGAAAGCTGGCGCAGGAATTCATATCTTATAGACACACACACGGCGGCGGGACTGCACGCCGCGAACGTATATAAAAAAGAGACGGGCGATACCCGTCCCATGCTGGTGGTCTCCACCGCTTCGCCGTTCAAATTCGCGCCCGCGGTATGCTCGGCGCTGGGCATAAAAGCCAAAGAAGGCTTTGCTGCCGCCGACGCGCTCGCCGAATTCACCGGACTTGAGATCCCGCAGCCCATCGCGGGGATACGCGGCGTTCCCGACCGCTTCACGCAGACCGTGGCGCCCGCGGATATCGCCGCCGCGGTTAGATCGTTCGTCTGATCATTCGCTTTTAGGCCTGAACGTCGCGCAGACCGTTTCGGCGCAGCATCTGGCATTGATCGGGCCCACGCTCACGGTGCGGGCAGCGCAGGCGTTTTCGCCGCAGTGGTAGGCGCATTCGGCGACACTGCACGAAACGCCTTTATTGCGTTTGCGTTCTTCTTCGTTTTTCATATAATATTTCCCTCCCAAAACGGTAGTATGCGCCGTTTCATGCGGATAAATTCATCAAAGAGAGTGGTTTTTTGGCACTTTACGTACTTGCCGACCTGCATCTTTCCCAGACAGCCGACAAACCGATGGACGTTTTCGGCGCAAAATGGGAAAATCACACTGAAAAAATACTGAATAACTGGCAAAGCACGGTCCTGCCCGAAGATACCGTCGTCATACCCGGAGACGTTTCGTGGGGCATGAACTTTTGCAGCTCCGCCGAGGATCTGCGCTTTGTGCACGCGCTGAACGGCAAAAAAATAATTGCCAAAGGCAATCACGATTTCTGGTGGCAGACGATGCGCAAGCTCACGGCGTTCACCGAAAAGAACGGGCTCGACACCGTCAGCTTTCTGCACAACAACGCCTATTACGAACAGGGATTCATAATCTGCGGCACGCGCGGCTGGGCGCTTTCAGAGACTCCTTCGACTTCCGACAAGCAGATAATCACGCGCGAGGCGGGTCGTCTGCGGCTTTCGCTGGAATGCGGCGAAAAGCTCAAAGAAGAACATCCGGAAGCCGAAACGCTGGTGTTTTTGCATTATCCGCCCGCTTACGGCGAGCTCGTGTGCGCTCCCATCGCCGCCGTGCTGGAGGAATTCGGCGTAAAGCGCTGCTATTACGGACATCTGCACAATGTAAAAGCAGAAAGTCTCGCCGCCCGCGCAGGGGGAGCAAGACTCTATTGCGTGTCCGCAGACGTTATTAACTTTAAACCGATGCGTATAGACAAAGCCGATTAGTTGGCTTTCTGCACCGCTTCCTCAGGGACCGTCTCGCGGCGGATATCGGCTCCGGCGTTGGCAAGTTTGCCGACAAGGTCCTCGTAGCCGCGCTCTATATGACGGATATCTTCTATATAAGTGACGCCTTCGGCGGCGAGACCGGCTATGACCATAGCGGCTCCGGCGCGCAGGTCGACCGCGCGCACGCACGCGCCCTGCAGCTTGCCGAGGCCTTCTATTACAGCCATTTTGCCGTCGACTTTGATGGAAGCGCCCATCTTTGCAAGCTCGCCGGTGTAGCGGAAACGGTTTTCGAACACGCCTTCGTTCATATAGCTGGTGCCCTGCGCCAGACACATAAGCGCGCACATCTGGGGGTTCATATCCGTGGGGAAGCCGGGATACGGCAGCGTTTTGACTCTGACCGGAGTCAGCTCGTTATCGCCGTCGACGACGACCGATTCGTCGTTTTCAACGACGTCCACGCCCATTTCCAAAAGCTTTGCTGTCACCGACTCAAGGTGCTTGGGAATGACGTTGGTGATCTCGACGTGGCTCTTCGTTGCCGCGGCGGCGATCATATATGTTCCCGCCTCGATCATATCGGGAATGATGGCGTATGTCACGCCGTGAAGACGTTTTGTGCCTTTGATCTTTATGACGCTGGTGCCGGCGCCGGAAATATCGGCTCCGCAGGCGTTCAGGAAGTTGGCAAGGTCGACAATATGCGGCTCGCGCGCGGCGTTGTCGATGACTGTCTGGCCTTCGGCCTTGCAGGCGGCGAGCATTATGTTTATGGTCGCGCCGACCGATTCCATATCCAGGTATATACCGGCGCCCTTGGGTCTGCCGTGACAGTCGCAAACGACGTAGCCGTTATCGGTAGCGACGTCGGCGCCCAGCGCGGTGAAACCCTTGATATGCTGGTCA
Source organism: Clostridia bacterium (assembly GCA_017429165.1). Taxonomy (GTDB): domain Bacteria; phylum Bacillota; class Clostridia; order Oscillospirales; family CAG-382; genus UBA1206. Next base: position 31,435 of record JAFRPL010000015.1, on the reverse strand, counting down.
ATGGGGCGCACGCCGAAATCGCACCCGCCGGGGATGGCGGATCTGGCTTTGCCGAAGCGCGAAAGCTCGGCGCCCAGGACGTAATAAGAACCGCGCATAGCCGAAGAAAGCTCGTACGGAGCGGTTCCGCACACTATATGCGTGGTGTCGATCTTTGCGGTGGTGAGGTCGAGCATGGTGACCGAAGCGCCCATCGCGCGCAGGATCTCAAGCGAATCGGTGACGTCGCTGATCTCGGGTAAATTTTCTATTATACAAACATCCTCGGCGAGGATAGTTGCAAACAATATGGGGAGCGCGGCGTTTTTGGCGCCGCTGACGCGGATCTTTCCGCCTAATTTTCTGCCGCCGTTTATTACAATGCGTTCCATGGATCGTATCCTTTCTATAGGTCTTATATAGAATATCATATTCGACACGAATAGTCAATAATAAATTGTCAAAAGAACGGTCACGCAAACGCACTTTTTTCCAAATTTCCGTGCAGACGGCGGTTTTTCATGCATTTCGGCTCCCACAGTACAATATATGACATTTTGCGTCTATTGACACAAGGCGTGAAAAGGCGCATAATCAAAGCAAAGAAACACATTAAGAGGTAACATAAATGGCAAGGATCAAAAACAAAACCTTAGAACAGATAAAAGACGAGACCGATCTGTTTTTACAGACTAAATCCAGAAATAAAGAAAAGCCGCCCCGCAAGGCGGAAAAAGCGAACGCGCCCGCAGAACCCGAAAAGCGGGCGAAAAAGGCGCAAAAGCAGAAAAAGGACAAGCTGACCGTGCGCATTATCCCGCTCGGCGGCACCGACGGCATAGGCAGGAATATGACCGTTTTCGAATTCGAAAACGATATCATCGTGGTCGACTGCGGTCTTTCGTTCCCCGAAGGCGGCATGTTCGGCGTGGATCTGGTCATACCGGACATGACATATCTGGAAGAAAACAGCGAAAAGATACGCGCTCTCATTCTTACCCACGGGCACGAGGATCACATAGGCGCGGTGCCGTATTTCTTAAAACGGCTCGCGGTACCGGTCTACGGCACGCGGATGACGTTGGGGATCCTGGAAGGCAAGCTGGAAGAACACGATCTGCTCGATTACGCGGACCTTATAGAAGTCAAGACCGGCGAAACGCTAAAATTAGGCGCTTTTTCGGTGGAATTCATTTCGGTGACCCATTCCATACCCGAAGCTGTGGCGCTGTGCATAGAGACGCCGGCGGGCAGGATAATCCACACCGGCGACTTTAAGATAGACCACACGCCCGTCATGGGCGAGACCATAGATCTGCAGCGGCTGGCGCTGCTCGGCTCCAAGGGAGTGCGGCTTCTGATGTGCGATTCCACCAACGCGGAACGCCCCGGCTACACGCCTTCCGAAGCGCGGCTCTACAGCTCGCTGGAGCCCTACTTCGCGCTCAAAGACCGCCGCATAATCGCCGCGACGTTCGCTTCCAACATCCACCGCGTGCAGCAAATGATAAACATGTCCGCTAAATACGGCAGAAAAGTCTTCCTCGCCGGCAGATCGATGGTGAACATAGTCAACGCCGCGATACGGCTGGGATATATGCAGATCCCCGACGGCATACTCGTGGAACAGGGCGACCTGAAATACTGCGATCCGTGCCGCACCACGCTCATCACCACAGGCAGCCAGGGCGAGCCGATGTCGGCGCTCTACCGCATGGCGGCGGGCGAACACGGGCAGATCTCGGTGGGCAAAAACGACCTGATAATACTTTCGTCTTCGCCGATCCCCGGCAACGAAAAAATGGTTATAAATATCATCAACGGCCTGCTCAAACGCGGCGCCGAGGTGGTGAACGATTCGGTGACCGCGGTGCACGTTTCCGGCCACGCAAGCGCCGAGGAACTTAAAATGATGCACGCGCTTACGCGGCCCGAATGCTTTATGCCGGTGCACGGCGAATACCGTCACCTCAAACGCCACGCGGAGCTCGCGCTCGAGATGGGGATGCCGGCCGATAATATAATAATCCCCGAGACCGGCAAGGTCATAGAGCTGGGCAGGCACACGTTCGAAATAAGCGGCGACGTCACCTGCGGTCAGGTGCTGGTAGACGGCAACGGCGTGGGCGATGTGGGTTCGGGCGTGCTGCGCGACAGAAGACGGCTCGCCGAAGACGGTGTGCTGGTCGTGAGCGTGTGCGCCGATATCGCACGCGGAAGCGTGTACGGCGACGTGCAGATATACGCCAAGGGGTTCATTTATTCCGAAGACGGGAATTTCGACGAGCTCAAGGCGGTCGCGGTGCGCAGCGTGGAACGCGCCATGGCCAAAGGGAGTGACGACCCCGAAAACATTAAAGCGCGTCTGCGCGAGGAGATGGCTTCGGTGATTTCGCAGAAGACCCGCCGCAAGCCGGTGATAATACCCATAATAACGGAGGCGGAACAATGAAAGTTCTGGTAACCGGGGCGACCCGCGGCATAGGACGCGCGACGGCGCTGAAACTGTTTGAAGCCGGTCACGAGGTGACGGGCGTGTACGAAAACAGCGAATACGAAGCGCGCGAGCTTGAAAAGGCCGGGATAAAAATGATAAAATGCGATATTTCGGACGCGCAGGCGGTCAAAGAGCTGGCTGCGCAGGCCGGAGATATCGACGCGCTTGTCAACAACGCGGGCGTATCGCTGAAAGCGCTGTTCCAGGACGTTACGCCCGAAGAGGAACGCCGCCTTTACGGCGTGAACCTTTTCGGCGCCCTCAACTGCACGCGCGCGTTCCTGCCCGGGATGATAAACGGCAAATACGGCGTTATAATATTCGTTTCTTCGGTATTCGGCGCAAGCGGCGGTTCGGCGGAATCAGACTATTCGGCTTCCAAGGCGGCGCTGATAGGGCTTACCAAGTCGCTGGCAAAAGAGCTGGGACCTTCGGGCATACGCGTGAACTGCGTCTCTCCCGGGATAATAGACACCGATATGAACGCGTATCTTTCGGTCGAGGAAGTGCGCGAGATTGTCGAATGCATCCCCATGGAATCTCTGGGCACGCCCGAACAGGTCGCCGATACGGTGGAATTCCTCGTATCCGACCGCGCGTCGTATGTCACCGGAGCCGTCATTCCCGTCGACGGCGGATGGCAGGGTTGAAACTGAAGAGAAAGTCAGTCATGAACAATCAAAGCGGCTTTTCGCAAAAACGCGAAAAGCCGCCTTTTCCGTACGTGGATATTTATTTCTTTTCTATTATGGTAATGCCGGGGGCGGAAACGCCGCTTTGCTCGACGGCGATGGTGAGTATCTGCGCGACCTCGTCTTCCATAAGACCTTCCGAACGGACGATGACCGAACACTTGCCGTCCGAAACGATCGCCACGCAATCTTCGAAACCCTTGGATTTCACAAGCATCTCTATGTTGGCTTCCGCGTTCATCTCGTCGACGAGCGTCGCTATGGAACGCAGCGCCTCTTCCCTGGCGTCGGGCATGGTATCGGGCGAATCGGCTATTTCTTTCAGCGTCTGCATCGCGGAATCACGCGTGCGCTGGCGGTTGATCACCGCCACCGCGAAAAAACTGTCCTCGCCGGCGTCTTCCGCGTCGGCCCCGTCCGCGACTTCGCTGCCCACCAGCACGGCGTTGCCCAGCACTTTGGTGCCGCTTTGCGATACCGTATCGGTCTTTCCGCCGGCGGTGCTGAACACGAGTATCCCCGCCGCAACGAGCATCATACAGCACACTATGATGAAATTGCGGCTCAAAAACACGCCTTTCCAATCGATTTCCCTGACTTTTTGCTTGATAGACGAAAAGTTCATATTCGTTGCCTCCAAAATATATATCTATTCAATCCGTTACGCCTATGCGGTTCGTCGGCAGATCGAACAGCGCCGACACCAGCTTTATTATCTTGTATTCCTCCGCCGCCGTTATGCCGCGGCAGACTATCGCCACGCCGCACACCCTGGGCATACGCTCTTCCACGATCACGGGCGTGTTCCCGCCCGCAAGCACGTATTCGCGCCGCAGATCGCTGCCGCCGCCCGTATCCTGAACGCTCTGCTGGTTCACGGCGTAGATGTATTCGTACCCGCGCTCAAGGGTTATAACGACCGAACAGCTCTTGCGGGTGACCCCTTCCACGAGTTCCGCCACCTCGTTTTGCAGTTTTGCGCGGTATTCTTCGCCGGAAGAATACACGCCGCCGTTTTCGGTCTGCGCCGCACCCGAAGACGGCGCGCGCGCAAGCAGAAGCAAAGCCGCGGCGAGCACCGCGGCCGTTATGACGGCGACGCGGCTTTTTTTTAGTTTATCCGGCTGCACCGTCTTCCCGCACCTCCACCTCGACGTTCCCGCCCAGTTCGCGTTCCAGCGCCTCCTTGAGTTCGTCTGCGCGCCCGGAATCCGCGGCGCTTATATACACCGTCAGTCCGCCCACCAGGATCTCGGCGCCGTTTCTGTTTATTTCTATGCCGATATCGAGCGCGGTTATTCCTGTTTTTGCAAAAGTGAGCGATAATATATATTCTTTTACGTTTTCGTATGCCGTTTCTTCAAAATATCCGCCGTATCCGGGTTCGGATAATTCGGCGTACGCGGTTTCCGGGATCTCGATCCCGTGCGAAGTTATCGCCGAAACGAGAGGCAGCGCGACCGCCGCCGCGCAGACCAGCGAGCAGACGAATCTGACGTGCTTTTCGAGCCCCGTGCCCGAGGCGAGCGCGCTGCAGACCGCCGAAATCAGCGCCGCGGAAGCTATGCACAAAAAGTATTCTCTCATTCGCCCGTACCTATTCTTATAAAAAGCGCAACCGCCGTGATGAATACCGTCCCCGTCCCCGCGAGTATGGCGAGAAGAAGCCCCAGAAACGAGTTTATATCGTAAAGCATACCGGATTCTTTTTCCAGCCCCAGCATGCGCGCTATCGCCGCCGCGGCGAGCACGCAGAGCTTGTACGCCGCGGTCATAACGACCGCGGGCAGAGTGAGCGAAAGCACCGCCGTGACCCCCGCGCCGCCCACCGCCGCTCTGACCGTGCCTACGGCGGAAGTCACCGTGCGCGCGGCGTCGCCTATCATGGATCCGATCACCGGGATGAACGTCCCCGCCGCGAACCGCACGGCGCGGAACGCACAGCTGTCGGCGGCGGCGCCGATGACCGTTTGAAAATACATCACCGCGCCGAAAAGCGTGAAGACGAGCGTAAGCAAAAAAGTAAACGCGCTCTTTATGAATCCCGCCGCGGGTCGAAGATCGACGCTGCCGGGGAAAGAACCCGCCACCGAAATCGCGAATCCCGTTTTGAGGAGCGGGAATACGATATTTCCGGCGAACCGTTCTGAAAATGTGAGGAACACCAGAAGCGCCGACGAAGACGCCACGCCCGAAAAAGTCCTTCCACCCGCCGCGGCGAGCGCCGCCGTGACCGGTATGAGCGCAGACATATAGTCGCACAGCCGCCCCAGCGATTCGGACGCAAAGCTGAACAAAGTCTGCAGAAATGCGAACGCCGTGCCCGAGATCGCTATGACCGAAACGAGCGAATACACCGCGCCCAGCGTTTTCCCCGCGGAACCGAACGCCGAAAGCAGCGCGGAAAGCAGCACCGCCGCGAGCAGCGCGCAGAAAAAGCGCAGCACGTTCTTATACGCCGTTTTTACCGAATCGGCGAGTATTTCAAAAACGCCTCTGCCGGTATCGGCGTATTCGCCGGATGTGAGTTCGTCCGCCCCCGTGCCTTCCGCCACTTCGTCGGCGCATGAGCTTTCCATGCATTGCGCTTCGAACGCGAAAGCGCAGGCGCAGACGAGCGCGAGGAAGGCGCATACGATCCTTTTCAAATTAGCTCCTTTATGAACTCGTATATTCTTTTCATCACGGGAAGCGAAAGCGCTATGATCGCCGCCTTGCCCGCGAATTCTATCTTTGACGCTATCGAATGTTCGCCCATATCGCCGCATATCTCGCACGAGACGCGGCAGACGAGCGCGATCCCCAGCGATTTTACCATAAGCGAAAAATACTGCGTCATACCGCTTGCCGCGGTCAAGTCGCGCGCGAGCTCCAGCGCAGGCGAAAGCTGCGGCACGACTGAAAGCAGCATAAGAATCCCCGCCGCGGCGGCGGCGAGCAGTGCGAAACGGTTTTCGGCGTGCCGCAGGATAAGCACGGCGCACGCAGCGCACACGCCGAAACCGCATAAAACGAACACGTTCAAAGCCCGAAAACGCTGCGCAGCGTGGAAAACAGCTTGCTTATTTCGCCGACCAGCATAAGCATCACTATTATCACGCCGGCGACTGTAACGAAGGTCGCCTGCTCCTCGCGGCCCGAACGTTGAAGTATCTGGCACGCTACCGCCACGGTCAGCCCCACGCCTGCTATCTTCAGGATAAGTGATATGTTCATGCTTCGCCTTTCTTCAGTAAATGATGATAGCCGCCATACATCCCATCAGCGCGCCGAGTATGCGGTAGTTCGAAGCCTTGGCGCGCAGTTCGCGCCCGGATTCTTCCACGCGCGGTTCGAGCCGGAGCGCGAGCTTTGAAATGAGTTCGGTCTGAGTCTGTGCGTCGCTCATACCGAGCATCGGGCCGATCGACCGTATCTCGGCGAGCATGGGGACGTTGGGCGAAAGCGTATCACAGGCGGCGTTCCACGCTTTTTCGGCGGATACGGCGCCCGAGTTCAGCGCGCTTATAAAGCCGCATTCTTCAAGATGCTTATCGGAAAACCGCGCGAACGCCGAAAAAAGGTCGGTCCTGGCATAATCTATTCCCGCGCGAAGCGCCGCGAGCAGACGCAATATCCCGCGCGCCTGATAATACGCGGCTCTTTTGCTTTCGGCGGCCATGCCGCCCAGGAGCCAGCCCGCCGCCACTATGACCGCGCACGCAAACAGTTTCATAAAGTATGCAATTCACTCCCCGCTCTTTCGCCGCGGCGCAGTCGCACGGCACGCCGGAACACGCCGCTTTTTATAAGCGCCGCTATCTGCGGACGGCTCATTATCTCGTTTATATCGGCTCCGTGGCACGAAGCGATTATGCACACGCCGGAATTCGCCGCCGCGAGCAGCTCTTCCGCACCGGATACGCCTATCTCGTCGCAGATTATCACCTGCGGCGACATCGTGCGCGTGAGTATTTCCACCGCGAGCGCCTTGGGACATCCGGATATCCGGTCGATGGTACACGCGCTCATTTCAGGCGTTATGAGCTCATCCCGCTCGTCCGCCACGCCCACCCGCAGCGCTTCCCTGCCGGTGGAAAGCAGGTACGCCGCCGAACGCAGGAACGTGGTCTTTCCGCCGCCGGGCGGCGAATATACCAGAGTCCCGAGCAGTTCGCGCCTGAGCGCAGCGCAGACGCCGCGCGCGGCGTCGGGTATGAACCTGCTTACGCGCAGCGATACCGAGTCTATGACTTTAACGCTCTTTATCGCGCCGCCGACGCAGACCGTTTCACCGCACACGCCCGCCCGCGAGCCGTCCGGCAGCGGGATGAATCCGCGTCTGATGCATTCTTCGTAGGCGTAGACCGAAGACCGCGTGAGACGCGCCACGCATTCTCTTAACTCGCTTTCGGTCGCCGAAACGGCGTCCGCCGGCCCGCACAGGCGGCTTTGCGGATCTATGAACAGGTTCCCCTTTTGAGTGGTGAGCGACATGGGGCGCCCGGCGCGCAGGCGGATCTCGTCGATCTGCGACGCGAGGACGGGCGAAAGCTTTATCATTAGCAGATATATTCGTTCCGGCAGATATTTATACAGGTTTTCTATTCCCATTTTTATAAAGCAGAGGCGCGGACGCAAACGCGAACAGCGCGAGCGCGAAAGCGGTCCCGGCGCCGAGCCGCGTCATTGCGGGCAGAGACGGCAGCAGATATTGCGCCGCCGCTCCCGACGCGGCGGCGCAGCACGCGGGATATACGAAATGCGTAAAGAATCCGCGCACACGGCAGATGCGCATAAGCTTGAAAACGCACATAAAGCACGAAAAAGTGTTTGAAACCACGAGCAGCAGCAAATATCCTTCCGCGCCCGTACGGGGGATGAACGCGAACACCGCCGCCACACGCAGCGCGCAGTTGGCGACAGTGACGCGCATGCAGAAAGTCTGCTCGCCTATGCTTTTGAGCACGCCGTCGGACACGGTCTCGAGATACATGAACGGCGTGACGAGCGAAAGCGTCTTTATTGAATGCACGGCCTGTTCCGTGCGGTAAAAGCACACGCTGATCTCGCTCGCGAAGAAGAACATCAAAGCCCCTGCCGCCACGCTTATCACCGAAGTCAGCCGCAGCACCCTGCCCACGGCGGCGTTGCGCGCGGGGATATCCGCGACGTTGAGCCGCGATATCTCGGGCGTGAGCATGCTGATGAACGACGAGACGAACGCGAACGGAAAAAACAGCACCGGTATGGCCATTCCGCGTATCACGCCGAATTCGGCGAGCGCGGCGCCGTCGCCCGAATAAAGCGAAAAGCAAAAAGGAACGAGCACGTTTTCGGCGGCGTGCAGCGCCGAGGTCAGCCAGTTCCCGCACGCCAGCGGAAGCAGCACGGGCAGTATTTCGGAAGCGGCGCGCCCGCCGGAAGGTTTTCCGGCGCGTTTCGTTCCGGCGAAGAAAAACAGACGCAGGTAACAAAACGAAAGGATTTCGCCCGCGGTGAGCCCGAAAGCGATCCCCGCGCAGAGCGCGCCGTTATCGGTCACGCGCCCGAGAACGAACGTGAGCACGGCGACGGTCACGCTTATTTTGCACAACTCTTCAAACAGCTGCGAAGAAGCCGGCACCGCCGCTTTGCGCATCGCCAGGAAGAATCCCTTCAGGCACGAAGAAAGCGCTATGAACGGCATGGAAAAGGCGAGTATCCGAAACGACGCGAGCGTTTTTCCGCCGCCGGATATCATTTGCGACACGGGATACGAAAGCGCAAGCAGTAAAAGCGCCGAAAACGAACCGAAAAGCAGCGCCGCGCGCATGGAAGAACGCGCGGTCCCGGCGGCTTTGCACACGCCGCAGAGCTCGGCGTCTTCGGCGGCGAGGCGCGAGACGCACACCGTGAAACCCGCCGAGCCGAGCGACGTGAACAGCGCGTAGACCGACATCACGAGCTGATAAAGCCCTATCCCTTCCGCGCCCATGCGCGAAGCGAGGTAGAGCCGAAACAGCATCCCCAGCCCTTTGCAGCCGAAAGAGAACGCGGCGACGAGCGCGGCGCCGCAGAGCATCTTCTTCTTTTTCATATGCACACTCTCCGTTTTCGTTTGCTATTTTATGAGCGAATTAACAAAAAAAGACTTGTTATTTGGCGCGCGCGGTGCTATACTTATAATACTGAAATAAATGATAAACGGAGCGGGATATGGAAAGCAAAAAACGCGTATTTCTCATAGTTCTTGACAGCGCCGGAGCGGGCGAACTGCCCGACGCCGACCTTTACGGCGACGCCGGTTCGAACACGTTCCTTTCGCTCACCAAAAGCGCTTACCTCGATATTCCCAACCTTACAAGGCTCGGTCTGTTCAATCTGCCCACGCTGGAATGCGGCAGGGCCGCGGCAAAACCGTGCGGCGCGTACGGCTATTCCGCCGAGCGTTCCGCGGGCAAAGACACGATCGTGGGCCACTGGGAGATCGCCGGCGTGCGCACGAAGCGCGCGTTCCCGGTATATCCCGAAGGGTTCCCCGACGAAGTCATACGCGCCTTTGAAAAAGCCGTGGGGACAAAGGTGCTGTGCAACAGGCCATATTCCGGCACCGAAGTCATAAAGGATTACGGCGAGGAACACATTCGCACGCGGTATCCCATAGTCTACACCTCCGCCGACAGCGTGTTCCAGATCGCCTGCCACACCGGTGTATATCCGGTCCCCGAGCTTTACGAAATGTGCGAAAAAGCGCGCGCCCTGCTCAAGGGCAAACACGGCGTGGCGCGCGTGATAGCGCGTCCCTTTGCGGGCGAGCCGGGAGGATTCTACCGCACGACCGACCGGCGCGACTATTCGCTCACGCCCAAGACGGACACCATACTGGACCTCGTCTCCGCCGCCGGTATGGACGTGATAAGCGTTGGTAAAATAGAAAACGTCTTCAGCGGCAGAGGCATAACCGAATCGCACCACACCTCCGGCAACGCCGAAGGCATCGAATGCATAAAACAACTGCAGAAGAAAGATTTTTGCGGTCTTTGCTTTGTGAACTTAGTGGATTTTGACCAGCTTTACGGCCACCGCAACGATATCGACGGCTACGCCAAGGCGATGACCGAGTTCGACAAAGCGCTTGACGACGTCTTTGCGGATATGCGCGAAGGCGACCTGTATATAGTGACCGCCGACCACGGCTGCGACCCCGCCACGCCTTCCACCGACCATTCGCGCGAATACATACCCATAATATGTTTCGGCAAACGCGTAAAGCCCGGTTTCTTCGGCAGAAGATCCACTTTTTCGGATATCGGCTGCACGGTGTGCGACTATCTCGGAGTTCCGCGCCCCGCGAACGGAAGGCCGTTTCTTAACAAGATAATAAAGCCGGAAGTGAAAAAATGAAAAGCGTTACCGTAACACATTCGCCCGAAGAGACGATGGCCGTGGCGTACGATCTGGCTCCGATCGCCGAAAAGCGGCGGTACGTCTGCCTTACGGGCGGACTCGGCGCGGGCAAGACGGTGTTCACCTCGGGGCTGGTGCAGGCGCTATGTCCCGAATGCCTTGAGCTCGTGCATTCGCCCACGTTCGCCATTGTCAACGAATACCTGGGCAAAAATCAAAACGTGTTCCATTTCGATTTGTACCGAATCCGCTCCGCCGACGACCTGTATTCCACGGGCTTTTACGATTACGAAGAGCGGCGCGGAGTCATCGTAGCCGAATGGAGCGATCTGTTTGCGGAATGTTTTCCGCCCGAATCGGTATTCGTAAAGATCGAAACGACGGGCGAAAACGAACGCACCGTAACTGTTGAATATAAGGACTGATCTGTATGTTAATTCTGGGACTTGATACCACGGCGGTCACCGCCGCCGTCGCGGTCTGCCGCGCCGAAAACGGAACGATAAGCGAACACGCTTCCTTTTCGCTCAAAAACGGGCTCACGCATTCCGAATCGCTGCTGCCGCTCATCGACGGCGCGCTCAAAGCTCTTGGCGCTGCGCCGGCCGACGTAGGGCTCGTCGCGGTTTCGGTCGGGCCCGGCTCGTTCACCGGAGTGCGAATCGGCGTGGCGACGGCAAAAGGGTTCGCCTTTGCGCGCGATATCCCCTGCGCGGGGGTCTCGACCCTTGAATCGCTCGCTCAGAACTGCGCGGGTTTCGGCGGCGTCGTCTGCCCCGTCATGGACGCCAGGCGCAGCCAGTTCTACAACGCGCTGTTCAAAGACGGAAAGCGGATCTGCGCCGACAGATGCGTTTCGTTTGAAGAAATACTCGCCGAAATCGAAAACGAACGCGACGTCATCCTCTGCGGCGACGGCGCGCGGCTGTTTTATTCGAAATGCGGCGAAAGGCGCAACATAAAACTTCCCCCGCTGTGCGCCGAAGACCAGAACGCGCTTTCGGTATGCAAAACGGGGCTTAAAAAATACCTTGCGGGCGAATGCGTGACCCACGCCGAGCTGCGGCCGGTGTACCTGCGCGCTTCGCAGGCGGAACGTGAAAGGAATGAAAAATTATGAAAATAGCGTTTGGATGCGACCACGGCGGTCTTGAACTGAAGACGTTCCTTATGCAGAAGCTGGGCGAAGAAGGCCACGAGATCTGCGATATGGGCACGTTCACAAAAGATTCGTGCGATTATCCCATCTTTGCGCGCAAGGTGGCGCGCGCGGTGGCGGAAGGCGTATGCGAACGCGGCGTGCTGGTGTGCACCAGCGGCATAGGGATGAGCATAGCCGCCAACAAGATCCGCGGCTGCCGCGCCGCGCTGATACACGAGCTGCACGGCGCCGAATTCTGCCGCCGCCACAACGACGCTAACGTCATCTGCTTCGGGCAGACCGCGGTGGACGAAAACACCGCGCTGGAATGCGCGCGCGTTTTTCTGGCGACAGGTTTTGAAGGCGGCAGGCACGCGAGAAGAGTGAACGAATTTGAGGACTGAACCTATGAAATATCTTGTAGTGCTGGCGGACGGCATGGCCGACCGCCCGATAGCGGAGCTTATGGGGAAAACCCCCCTGGAAGCCGCCGACACGCCCAATATGGATTACATAGCTTCCCGCGGGACGCTGGGTATGCTCAAGACCGTGCCGGACGGGATGGTGCCCGAAAGTGACACCGCCAATCTCGCGGTGATGGGCTACGATCCGCTTATATATTCGCACGGGCGCTCGCCGCTCGAGGCGATGAGCATGGGCATAGACCTGCGCCCCGAACAGACCGCGGTGCGCGCGAATCTGGTATGCCTTTCGGATCTCGGCGAGCCGTATGCGCAAAAGACGATGATAGATCATTCCTCGGGCGAGATATCCACACAAGAAGCGCGCGTACTTATAGAAGAATGCGCGTCAAAGCTGTGCCCTGCGGGGACTTCGATACACACCGGCGTGAGCTACCGCCACTGTTTCGTAGTCGACGACGCGCCCGATTTCAACGCCTTTTCCCGCCCGCACGACATCCTGGGCAAATGTATAGAAGAATACCTGCCGGAATGTGATTTCTACCGCGATCTTATGGAACGCTCCTTTGAGATACTTAACGGGCATCCGGTCAACAAAGCCCGCGAATCGAGGGGGCAGAGAAAAGCCAATTCGCTGTGGTTCTGGTCTCCGGGCAAAAAACCGGCTCTGCCGCAGTTCAAAGAAAAGACCGGGCTGCGCGCCGCCGTGATATGCGCGGTGGATCTTATAAAAGGCATAGGCAAATGCGCGGGTATGGAAACGCCGTTCGTCCCCGGCGCCACAGGCGGATGCGTCACGGATTATTCCGCCAAGGCGCGCGCCGCCGTCGAAGCGTTCGAACGCGGCAACGATCTGGTCTATATCCACATAGAAGCCCCCGACGAATGCGGCCACAAGGGCGACGTGAACGCAAAGATCGCCGCCATTGAAAACATAGACGAAAAAATAGTGGGGACCCTTATGGACTGGTTCAGGAAAAAAGGCGAAAAATACCGCATAGCGGTACTTCCCGACCACCCCACGCCGATTTGTCTGCGCACCCACGCGCCCGAGCCGGTGCCGTTCGCCGTGTTCACGAGCGGCGGCAGAAAAAGATCGGGGTTCGAAAGATATTCCGAAAAAGAGGCGGCGCATTCTTCGCTTTACATACCCGTAGGCAGCGACTTTATGGCGCGTTTCATTTCCGGCGACATAACGGCCGGACGTTTGTTGTGAAAAATGCACAACAAACGCGCCGCCTATTTTGGCAACTGCACAAATATAGGCGTTTGATTTTATTTATATATTGATATTTTGCTTTTATGGTGCTATAATACATTTTGTATGATTATAGTCTTTTGCCCGCTTGTTTCACCCCTCCGCGGCGGCCGTGCGGGCGTAAAGCGTTTACCTCTATAAGAACAGAAAGGCATTGGTACCCCAACATGAAAAGAATCGTCACTTTTATTCTTGTCGTATGCGTATGCGCGGGCGTACTCGCCGGCTGCACCACGCTTCACGGCGACGATGACAAGGGCGCGAACATCTGCGTTTATATCTCCACGTTCCCGCAGTCGCTCGACCCCGCGGCGGTGCAGTACACTGCCGACACCGCCTTGATCTTCGGGCTCATTTATCAGCCGCTTACCGCGATCGACGAAGACGGCAAGGTTGTCGGCGCGCTCGCCAAGAACTGGTATTCCTATTACGACGACCGCGACGAGATATACAAGATATATTTCGAACTCAACGAAACTTACTGGAGCGACGGCATCCTGGTACAGGCGCAGCACGTCGCCGACGCGTGGGCGCGTATCCTTTCGCCCGAGATGCAGTCGCCATATGCTTCGCTGCTGTTCCCTATACGGAACGCCATGGCGTATAAGGCCGGTCTTATGACAGAATCCGATCTCGGCGTTTACGCCGAAAGCGACGATCTGCTCTGCGTGGAGCTCGAGCAGGAATACGATCTCGACCTGTTCGCCGAAGCCGTTTCGTGCATAGCGCTTTCGCCCATACGCCAGCAGGTAATGGATTACGCCACTTCGCAGAACATGCCCGGCAGCAAGAACTACGACCGCCTTCAGGACTGGGACAAAAACGCCGCCATAATGCTCTGCAACGGCCCGTTCAGAGTCCAGGGCCTTGAAGAAGGCACCAAGCTCGTGCTCGAAAGAAACAACTACTATTACCGCGATCCCGAGGAAGACCGTCTCGACAAGAGCGTCGTCCCGTACCGCCTCACCTGCATCTATCAGGAGACCACCGTCGCCAAGAACGCGCCCGACGCCATCGACAACTATCAGTTCTTCTACAACCGTTACAAGGACGGCAAGAGCTATTTCCTCGGCGTGTTCAATAAAGAGACCTATCAGAATTACGCAAACGAAGTGCAGACGCACGATCTGCTTTCGACCTACTCTTATTTCTTCAACACCAGATCCAACGTGCTCAAGAACGCCAAGACCCGTCAGGCGCTTTCGACCGCGCTCGACAGGACCGCAATAGTCAACGCGCTCGGCGTGGGCTACAAACCTTCGGTCGGCTACGTTCCCGACGGCGTTTTCGCCAACGGACGCGGCACCAACTTCCGCGACGCAGTCGGCAGCATCTATTCCGCGACCGCCGACGAGTCAAAAGCGAAATCGCTGCTTTCGGAAGGCGGCGTAACTTCCGGAACGCTCAAGGTATGCTATCTCATACCGCGCAGCTCCGAGCTTTATCTCGACAAACTTCATCCCGGCAAGGAAAAATCCGTAAAGATGTATAATCCTTACGAGATAATAGCCGAACAGGCCAAGCAGGCGTGGGAAAAGCTCGGCTTCAAAGTCGAACTTCAGGGCGTATACGCCGATAACTATCAAAACGTGCTCGCTTCGGGCAACTGGGACGTCATAGGCATAGACCTCGCGATCAATTCGTGCGACGCCTTTGCTTATCTCGCTCCGTTCTGCACCACCACGAGCGGCAACACCGTTTCGGTATCGCTCGACGCGCAGCCCTACACCCCGCATTACACCGGACTTGAAAACGCCGACTACGACAAGCTCATAGAAGACACCATTTACGTTTCCGACAGAGGCCAGAGACTTGAAAATCTGGTAAACGCCGAAAAACTGCTCGCCGAACTCTGCCCCGCGACCGCAGTGTTCCAGTACACCCGCAGCTACGTTATGTCCGACCAGCTGAGCAAGCTCATAACCGACAGCTACTACGGCTACTACGACATGCACAACCTGCGCCTTAAGAATTACATAGAGATCAACGCTCGCGAAGCCGAAGAAAGTGTTGCGGCCGACGTTTCGCAGGAAGACTGAATCGTCTGTCCGCCGATAGAATGACCGCGCCCCGTAAAGCCGTGAGGTTTTACGGGGCGGTTTTTAAGGAGAAAAAATGAAGATAGGATTATACGCGGATCCGCATTACGCCGACCGCGAATTCACCGGCGACAGACGGCGCAACCGCGCTTCGCTGCAGAAGATAAAAGACGCGTACGCCGAATTCGTAAGCGCGGGCTGCGAGCTTGCGATCTGCTTGGGCGACCTCGCCGACAGCGACAAGCCGCACGAAAAAGAGCTGAACAATCTGAAACTGCTTGCGGAAACGATCCATTCGTACCCCGTGCCGACTTTCTGCATTACCGGCAACCACGATTCGTTCGCATACGGCGCCGAGGAATTCTACCGCGTGCTCGGCGGCTGCGAACCGCGCGATATCCACACGCCGGGGCTGGATCTGCTGTTTCTGGACGCATGCTATTTCAAAAGCGGCAAACGCTACGAACGCGGCGACACCGACTGGTGCGACACTTTTCTGCCCGATATCAAAGGGCTGGAAAAACGCCTTGCCGAATGCACAGGCAGAGTGTATATCTTTATGCACCAGAATATCGATCCTCAGGTGCCGGAGGTGCTGCGTCTTTTCAACGACGCCGAAGTGAGGGATATCCTTGAAAAGAGCGGAAAAGTCAAAGCCGTGTATCAGGGACACCACCACCCCGGCCACAGGACGGTGTGGAACGGGATAGAATACATTTCGCTGCCCGCGATGTGCGAATACGAAAACGCCAGTGAAATAATAGATATATAGCAAAAAGGCGTCCGTTCAACCGGACGCCGTATCTTTTTCTTTGCTTTTTTTGAATTTGTAGTATTCGTGCACCAGGCTGCGGAACCCGAGCTGCTTAAGTTTTTCATACGTGACTGCGTAATTGCCCTTGTAATGCCTTCCGCTGCGGATATAGCGCAGGTTTTCGAGCAGATACGAATCCAGCTCGCGGAGCCCTTTGTCGGTGGTGAGCACCGGGAAGAACCAGCGGCTCCAGGTGAAATCATCAAGCTCGTCGGTATCGTAGAACTTTTGATTGAATATTCGGATCACCACTTTGGCGGCGCGGTCGAAATCCACGCCTTTTTTTATTTTCCAGCGGTAAAGGGCACGACATTTGCGGCTCATTTTGCCTTTCATTTTGTTCACCGCCGCGCGCGAAAGGTCTATCCTGCCGTTTTCAAAGCGGAACCCCAAAAATTCCCACGGCTCGCCGGGGGAAGAAAGCGCGTACTTTTCGGGGTTCATCTCCAGCCCTTTCAGCGCTATGTGCTCTTCGAGTATCCCTTTATAGCGCTCGATGTCTCCGGGCGTTTCGGCGAATATGAGTATATCGTCGGAATAGCGGTAATACGCGGCGTCCGAACGTCCGAACAGTTCGTCGAGCGAGCGCAGGTACACGTTGGCGAAAAACGCCGAGACCGGCACGCCTGCCATTGCGCCGCGGTTGCCTTTTATTTCGTTCCCGTTTTCGTCGAGCGCAACGTCGGCGAGCAACAGGTCTGAAAGGAACGCGAGCAGCTCGGGATCGTCGTCTATGATACTCTCAAGCTCGCGCACTAAAAGATGCGCGGGCATGGAATTGAAATAATCGTGGATATCGGCTTTGAGCGCGTAGAGGCGGCGGCCTTTTACGGCGTTTATGATATCCGCCACGGCGTCCTTTGCCGTGACCTTGCGGCGGAACGAATAGCACGAAGGATGTATCCTGCCGTCGTAGCGGTAAAGCAGCCAGGAAAGCAGTTTGAGTACGTAAGTTTCGTCGGGCGAATACATATATATGACCCGCTTTTTGCGCGTGCCGCTCTTGTTGATGACGCGCCGGCGCGGCGGAAAAAAGCCGCAGCTTCGGGAAGTGATGCGGCTTGTCACGGCGAGATAACGCTGCTGCGAAATGAATTCATCCAGCTTTTTGAGCTCGCGGTTGGAAATATGGCTGTGGAACGACTTGTATTCGCGGAATTCCGCCCACGTCTGCGGATCGGATAAAAGTGTGATGACGGACATCGCAAGCCTCCAAACGGGATAAAAAGGATATGACAAAAGAAGAAAGAGAAAATGCTTTGAAATAAGCAGTTGCTTATGATACGGGGCCGTACACTGTCCGGCTGCCTGCAAAGCCGTGTTTTGCGGGCAATGCTTGACCTTTCGCAGGCGCACATAATATGCGTTTCTCTTTCTTCTTTGTCTGCAGATCCTATTCGCCTGTTACAGATACTTGTGCAGGCGGTCCTTTATATAGATCACGCTGTTGGGTTCGTGACGTATAAAGTTGATCATCGTGACGCCGGCTTTCTGTGCCTGTTCCTTGGACCAGCGGTATTCGCGGTGAGTGCAGGTGGTTTTGCCGATTATCATCATAAAGAGCTTGGGAGCATTGTCTTTGTAGACCGCGAACGAATAGTTCATAAACTTGCCGGTGCCGCCTATCTCGGCGGGGGACACGTTTTCCCTGAACGTATAAGCCGGGAATTCCGAAGCGAGCACTTCTCTGAGCTTTTCCGAAACGTCCCTGCCGTCTTCGCGGAACATCGGATCGACGCTGTCGTCTTCGTCGTAAACGGGAGCCGCGGCGGGCTTTTCAACGGGTCTTTCGGGTTTGCTTTCGGGTTCTGCGGGCATGGGAGCGCCGCAGGACGGGCAGAACTTGCAGCTTGCTTTCACGGTGTCGCCGCAGGCGGGGCACTTTTTGGTGCTCGCTCCGGCGTTGGATAATTCGGAAAGCTTTTTGAGCGCGTCCATCGCCTTTTTCCAGTCGTCTTCGGGGATATCGGACGCGGCTTTGCCGGCTTCGTCCATCGCCGCTTCGGCTTCCTTGGCGGATTTGGCCGCTTCGGCCATTTCTTCCTTCAGCTTCTTTTCGGCTTCGGCAGCCGCGGCTTTTGCCGCTTTATCGGTCGCGTCGTCTACTACTTTGTTGGTAAAACTTTTGATAAGCTTGTCAAAAAAACTCATTTTTTATCCTCCTCAATATTTATCTGTCGTCGGGATCGATGGGCGCTTTGGTGCCGACGATCATCGCCATTTCATATGTGAATTCGGCGAGCATGCCGTAGCCGGCGCTGTTATAGCCCACGTAAACCACGTTATCGTCGTCTTCTTCATATTCGGAATCGACGGTAAATCCTTTTGCCTTGAGCGCCTGGATATAGGTCTCGATATCCGCGCGCGTGCCGCCGTTGACCAGGATCGCGTAGGAATCGCCCATATCGCTTACGGTATATCCGCTGCCGAACGCGGGTTCGGGCGCATATTCGAACGCGCCGGAATCGGGCCATTCGGAGGAATAAAGCTCGTCCGGATCGGGATAGGAATCATCATCATAAGAATAGTCTTCGTAGGAATAGTCGTCGTCGTACGGATCATCGTCGTCATATTCCCATGCGCCGGGGGCGTACGCCGATACCGTGCAGCCCTTGGTGCCCGCCATATCGACATACGTCACATCGACTTTTATTCTGTCGGCGTTGACCGCGCTGAACGAATACATACCGTAATCCAGCATATCGGTCTCTTCGATGTCGTTGGTAAAGCCCGCGGCTTTGAGTTTTGCAACGTACTGTTTCGCCTGATCGGCGGTGTCGGCGCTGACAAGCGCTTCGAGCACGCCGTCTTCTTCGTTCACCAGCGTAATGCCGCAATCCGGTTCGGGAACGGCTCTGCCGAGCTCACTGTCGGGCCAGTTGTGCATATCCTGGTAGCTGAACGGGTTGCCGTCGGAATCAGTGCCTTCGTAGGTGCCGTCAGGATGGATGATTATACGGGTGCTGTCGCTGCCGGTGATATCGATGCTTCCGTCGGCGCCGTATACGATCTTTCCGCCGGCATTTTCGACCGACTGTTTGAGCGCCTGCTTATCGGCTTCGGAAAGCTTTGTGGGGTCGAACGCCGAAGTATCGCCGGTCTCGATATAAGCGAACACCGATTCGAGCGACACTGCAGGTCCGGTGATTATGCCCGAAGCGCCGCCTTCTTCGCTTTCGTCGCCGCCGGGCGTCTGCGACTGGCTGGGGCTGTCGCTGCGGGTGAGCGGCGAATCGTCGCCGCTGTTATCGGTCCCGCTCTTGCCGCACGCTGCAAGCGTGAAAACGAGCGCGGAAACAAGCAGGAATGCCAGGATGCGTTTCATATTGTTCCTCCTTAAAGAAGTTTTTCATTTGTCTTTATTTGATTTAGGTACGGTTATTTCGATAGTGGGCGGGTATTCGAGCGGATACCAGACGGTGCCCAGATCCCTTGACGTTATGACCATATCCTGGCCGTCGCCGGAATACATCACGGCGCCGACGGAATTGCCGTCGTCAAGAGCGCGCGCCGCCGCGTTGCCGACCCATGTGACGTGGAACACGTCCAGCCCGTTGCCGGACGATTTGACGTGCCACTGCATAAGCGGGAACCCGAGATCCGCGCCTGTCGCTTTGTCTTTCATGGGAGCTATGTATTCCTGACCGACGTTTATTTCGAATATGAATTCGGTGGTGTCGGAAACGTTGTTGAACGCGCCCGAAAGCTTGGGCTTGAGCGTGCCGGCGATCCAGGATGATACGTTCGCCTTAAAGTTGCCCACGAGCGTGCGTTTGAGCTGAGTCGGCTGGTTGACCTTGGGCATATATTTTCTAAGCAGGTTTTCGCGCGCGTTGGCAAGGCCTTCGAATTTATACAGTATCTGGCACCAGTCGTTCACGCGCTGACCGTACGCCCACAGCTCCGACTGGTCGAAAAACCTGGCGTCGAAGCATTTGGCGAAATCCTTGCCTTCTATGACGAGCGTCAGCTGACCTTCGTACACACCGGAATTGTCGTCCGGCGAAAGTACGTCGTCGGGCGAAGTCTGCATCACAAGCTCGCCGTTGAGCGTGTATTTTACGGTGACGTTATCCAGCCCCAAAAACACGCAGGTGTTGTCGGCGGTCGCGTTTTTGAATTCTATGACCGGATCGCTGTTCTTGCGCAGGACCTCGGTGTTCATACGCTGGCTGCAAATGGCGTAAAAGGCGCCCACCGCCGCATAGCGGCGTTCCATCTCTTCGCAGAATTTTTCGAACTGTGAAATGTCGGCGAATTCTTTCGCCACGTCAATGCTCGAAAGCGCGAACCAGCCAACGATGTTTGCCGACGCGGGCGATTTGGCGAGCCATTTTGCGTCCTTTACGGCGCGTTCGGCGAGATCGTTTTTCATACCTTCGCGTATCTTATCGACGACCTTGCCTTTTACCTGGTCGATCCCGCAGTCGTCAAATGTTACATCCTCGTCGTAAACCAGCGTTTTTACGATCAGCGACGGGCTGACCGGCATCTTTGGATGCGACGGTATATAATTTGAAAACGCCACGATGCACTTTTTGAGTATCTCTTTTTTTACGTTGTCGTCGAGATCTTTCCCCACGCGGGAAAACAGTTCGATGTCTTCGAGCGTTATGTTCTGCTCTTCGAGCACCTGGAGAATGATATAGTTCATCTCCTGGACCGTAAGTCCCTTTGCACCTTTAAGAGCGCCTTCGAATTCCATATCGAACAGCTTGAGCTTGACCTGATAGCTTCCGAGCGATTTATCGACTTTTTGAGTGAAACGTCCGTAATCTATACCGTCCAGTTCGTAATCCGGTGTCGCCGCGGCGAAAGAGCCGAACGAAAACGGAGCAAACGCCGCGAGCAGAGCGGCGAGTACGAGCAGAGCGGCGGATCTGAACAAATACTTTTTCATATCCTCACTCCTCCCCCGCGATTTCCAGGATCGCCGATCTAAAAGCCAGGAGTTTCTCGTCTTCCGGGAAATACCGCAGGCCTTCGTCGAGCCATTTTGCCGCGAGATATCCTTCGTCGGCGGCGAGCGCCGCGGTCACCGCGCAAACCCAGTTGCCGGCGTCGAACGGCCCGAACTGCACGGCGCAGCGCGCCGGAAAGAGCGATTCGGCGTACTTTTCGGCGTCAAGCAGTTCCATTGCACTGGCGCACATATATTCGGCGGAAAAATTGTAAGGCGTGCGCTCGAACCCGGTGAATTCCGGGATATATTCTTTGCACACCTCTTCTTCCAGCCCGCGCAGCTCGTCGCGCAAGGCGTAAAGCTCTTCGACGGTAAGATTGCGCATATAGTAGAAATCCAGTCCTTTTTCGGGGAAATTATCCATTACCGAAGCGTAGGTGTAAAGCTCGACCGCGCGATCGCTCTCGCCCTGGATATCGCAGAGCAGACCTTCGAAATAATACGGGAACGGGCAGGCGTAACAGATCTCGGCGAGCGTGTCCCAATCGGTGTAGCGGCTGCCCGAAGTGACTTGGGAAAAATCGCTGCCTTCGCCTTTTAGCCAGAGTATCTTTTCGGCGGCGAAACGCATCGACCCCGCGCTGCAGAGCGCAAAGCCGTAAAAATACGCCGCGGTCTCGTCCATAAGCAGTTCTTCGCACTTCTTCCCTTTTTCAAGGCAATCCTTCACGGCCTTTACAAGGTCTTCTCTGGTCATCGCCGCAACCGTTTCTTCCGAAACGGAAGAAACGCCGTCGCCTTCATCGCACGCGCAGCAGAACGCCACCATGCACAAACACAGCACGATCGCCGCGGCTCTCTTGAAAAAGCTCATATAACCGACAGACCTCCCCTTTGATTTGAAATGAATAATTATGCCGTTTTCGGCGCGAATGTATAGTATTCTTTTTACATACTATCATATAAAAACGCAAAAATCAATAGTTTTACGGTAAAAACACGTATCGCGCGACCGAAAATCGGGCAAAATCGCGCGCTTCTTGCTATTGACCCTGCAAAACGCATATGGTATAATAATTAAAAACGATAATACGTACGCAAAGGAGAACGCACAATGGGTATTTACAGCGAACTCACAGGCGCGTGGGAAGAGCGCGGGATAATCGGGATCCGCATAGAGATTAATCGCAGAAAACTAACGGTGCTCTGGCGCAATTCGCCGGTGCTGCGCACAAAATACAAAGCCGTCAAAACGGAAAACGGCTATGAGCTGGCGCTTGAAGAACGCGGCCTGCGCTATGAAGGTTCGGACTCCGATTACGCAAGCGTGACGCGTTTGTCGTACGCCGAAGGCAGACTCACGTTCGAAGAGCTGTTCCCCATCACCGGCCCGAGCACGACCGTTTTGACCTCCACGGAAAATTCGCGGTACGGCGATTACACCGTATGCGACAATGTGCTCAAAGAGCTGCAGGGCAAATGGAAAGAAGTTTACGGAAGTTTTGAACTCGTGTTCGAAAAAGACACGCTGTATCTGTTCGGCAGGACAATAAAGATCCACGTCCTGCATTCAAATTACGAACGCGCTCCCGAGCGCGAATTTCTCATCGTCGACGCGGATCCTTCCAAGTACGAACTTTACGGGATGACGCGCATCACATACGACGGCGACACGCTGAGATCGAGCATGATAATCTGCGACGCGCCGCCCCACGAAATGATTTTTATAAAAGAGCGGTAAAAAACAAAAATCCGGCGGGAACGTAACTGTTCCCGCCGTTTTATACAGGCGCCTTTTGTTTCAGGCGCGCTTTGGGGACTTTGATGGTTATTTCCAGCGCGTCGCCGGTGTCGACGTCGCGCCGTTCGATTTCGAACCCTACGTCGTGCGCTATGCGCACCGCGTTGTTGATGGAATTGATAAACGTCCCGATATCCGACACCGCCATTATCCGTTTGCCGCGGAATCCGCGTTTTTCGCCCGCGGCGGCAGGTCCCGGGCGCACGAACAGCGCGCTGACGCGCTTGTCGGTCTCCTGCGAAGACCAGCCGGAGAGCGCGGCGCGGCGCATCATCTCGCCGCGTTTGGCTATGTCGTCTATTCGCACGAGCGAACGCGCGTGTTTTTCCGTGAGCTTGTTTTTCAGCACGAATTCGCGTTCCGCGGGCGTGAGCCGAAGCAGCCGCAGCTTGTTCGCCACCGCCGACTGGCTCATCCCCAGCGTCTGCGCGAGCTCGGTCTGGGTCTTGCCGGAAGTCGCGAGCATATCCTGCAGCGCCGACGCGATATCGAAAAACGAAAGGTCTTCGCGGAACACGTTTTCGCAGAACGCTATATACGCGCTGTTTTGAGGCGTGCATTCCGAAATCACGCACGGCACCGAGCTCATTCCTATCATCCGCGCGGCGCGCCAGCGGCGCTCGCCGGCGATTATTTCGTATTGCGGACCGCTGACGACCTGACTGTTGATCTCTACCTTCGGCACCTTTTCGCGGCGTTTCACGGCGATGGGCTGGATCATCCCGAATCTTTTTATGCTGTTTGCAAGCTCGCAAAGAGATCCGTCGTCGAAAGTGCTTCGCGGATTTCGCGGATTGGGCAGCAGCTCGCCCACGGGGAGGAAAACCATTTTGCTCTTTTTCTTCATATCCCGTCGTTTCTCCATTCCGGCGCGCAAAAAAAGAAAATAAACCCGCACGCCTCTGTATACGTGTGAGTTTATCATCTTTTGTTGTAATATTATGTCAAAGCGCGTATCAGCGCAATATTTTTTTATGCCTGATCAGCAGTTTTGTGTCGAATACGAACGTTTCGCCCACGCCGAAGAAACCGTTTTCGCCGTAAAGTCGGCAAACTCGCGGCTCCGAATTGAGATCCGGCGCGAATTTTCGCGTTTCCACGGCGCAGCCGTTGCGGACGAGTTTTTCGTAAAACGGCGGCAGAAACACTTTGTCGAGCCCCGAAAGCACGTCTTCGGGCGGGATGATGTATTTCAAACGCTCTTCGGCGGAAATACCCTGCAGCGTTTCGAGCGCGACCGAATCGCGGGCGTAAAAGCTCCCCACGCGCGTGCGCACGAGCGACGCCATACAGCCCAGAGATCCGGCTTTTGCGGCTACGTCTTCGCACAGCGTGCGGATATACGTCCCGCGCGAACAATCTACGCAAAGCGACACCGCGCCGTCTTCGTACGCCGCCGCCTCTATTTTCCGTATCTCCACGCGCCGCGGCGAGCGCTCTATCTCGATCCCGCGCCTCGCGGAATCCACCAACTTTTTGCCGCCCACTTTGAGCGCCGAATACATCGGCGGCGTCTGCATATAGCCGCCTTCAAAGCTCTTTGCGGCGAGTTTGATTTTTTCAAGGTCGGGAATATATCCGGTGCGCGCCGTGACTTTGCCCGAAATATCGCCGGTGTCGGTGCAAAAGCCCAGAACCATAACCGCGCTGTAGCTTTTGTCGTGCTCGACCAAGTATTCCGAAAGCTTTACCGCCGCGCCCAGCATCACGGGGAGCACTCCGCACGCGTCGGGGTCGAGCGTGCCGCAATGCCCCGCTTTGGCAGCCGAAAACAGCTTTTTGACGGTATTCACCGCGCGCTGCGAAGTCATTCCGCGCGGTTTGAAAAAATTGACGACTCCGTCAACCGACATCGAAATCACCCTCCAGCGCCTTTAATATCTGCCGCCTGGCGTCAGCCTCGTCCGTGTAGAAACGGCAGCCAGCGGCGTGGATATGTCCGCCGCCGCCGAACTTTTTCGCAAGCGCCGCGACGTCGTAGTAATCGTTGCTCCTGAGCGTGACCTTTATCTCGTCCCCTCTGCGGCGTATGACCGCCGAGACCTCGACCCCCGCTATGCGGCGCGGGATATCGTTCAATCCGTCGGCGTCGCTGTCTTCGACGAGCTCGTTTTGCAGCGCCTCTTCGGATATACAGGTAAGTGCGACTTTTCCGCCGTAAAACAGTTCCAGATTCTTGTACGCGTCTTTTTCAAGTATCACCGCGCCCGGAGTCTTGTTATCGAAAAGCAGGCGGTTTATCTTTGCAAAATCTATGCCCGTGCTCATAAGCCGCGCCGCGAGACGCAGCGTGGAAGGACGGGTGTACGAATACCGAAAACACCCCGAATCCGACGAAATGCCGGCGTAAAGCCAAAGGGCGTATTTTTCGTCGAGCTCTGTGCCGAGCGCTTTCAGCGTTTCCGCGATTATCTCGGAAGCGGCGGGGTACTGCGGCAGCACGAGCAGATTCTTTGCGCGCAGCGTGTTCACCGCGTGGTGGTCGACCGAATAATCGAATACGAGTTTTTCGAGATATTCCTTATCGAACCCCGCAAGCATCGCGAGCGACGCGATATCCACGCTGATATGCGTAAAGCTGCCCGCAGGCAGCCCGTTTATGACGTTATTCTCGGCGTCGAACATAAAACGCAGTTTTTGAGGGATGGGCGCGGGGTTGCATATTACCGCGCTTTTGCCCAGAGATATGAGCGCGCGCCTCAAAGCCAGCGCGGAGCCGAGAGTATCGGCGTCCGCCTGACCGTGGGTGTAGATGAGATAATTGTCGTGCTCGAGCAAAAAGCGGGCGAAATGCCTGACCGAAGTCTTCATTGTGTCTCTCCGTTTTCTTTGAGCAACTCGGCGATGCGCAGCGCGCGCTCGCCCGATTCGTCTTTTATGAACACGAGCCGCGGAGTGACGCGAAGATTGAGCCGCGACGCCAGCTCGGAGCGGATATATCCGCCTGCCGATCCAAGCCCTTTCGCCACGTCTCCGGCGTCGCCGGTGATTACGCCGTAATAGATCCTGGCTACGGAAAGGTCCTTGGAAACGTCCGCCGCCGAAACGGTGACGAACGCGCGCGAAACGCGCGGATCCTTGACGGTACGCAGTATTTCCGTCATTACCTCGCGAACCTGTTCGTTGATCTTGTTTATCCTGTAAGAAGGCATTATCTGGGGATCTCCTCCATAACGTACGCTTCGAGTATATCGCCCTCTTTGAGGTCGTTGAAGCGTTCGAGCCCTATGCCGCATTCAAACGACTGCGCCACTTCGCGCGCGTCGTCCTTGAAGCGTTTGAGCGACGATATCTTGTCTTCGAAGATGACCACGCCGTCGCGTATGACGCGAATGGACGAAGAACGCGTGACCTTGCCGTCGGTGATATACGAACCGGCGATGGTGCCGACGTTGGGCACGCGGATGGTCTTGCGCACTTCGGCTCTGCCCAGCACGTTTTCGCGGAACTTGGGCGCGAGCATGCCTTTCATGGCGGCCTGGATCTCTTCTATACATTCGTAAATAATGCTGTAAGTCTTTATGTCGACCTTGTCGCGCGCGGCGAGGTCGAGAGCCTGCCTGTCGGGGCGCACGTTGAAGCCCACTATGAACGCGTCCGAAGCCGAAGCCAGCATGACGTCGCTTTCGGTGATGCCGCCGACGCCCGCATGGATGACTTTGACGCTGACTTCTTCGTTATTGAGCTTTTCGAGACTCGACTTGACCGCCTCGGCGGAGCCGTGGACGTCGGCTTTGACGATGATGTTGAGCGTCTTCTGACCGTTTTCTATGCGGCCGAACAGATCGTCGAGGCTGACTTTGGAAGCGCCGAAGGTCTTTTCTTTCGCTTCGGCCTTGCGCTGTTCGCAAAGTTCGCGTGCGAGGCGTTCGTCCGAAACGACCTGGAACAAATCGCCCGCGTCGGGAACTTCGGAAAGGCCCGTGATCTCGACCGGAGTGGAAGGTCCGGCTTCTTTTACAAGACGGCCCTTGTCGTCGTACATCTGTCTGACCTTGCCGGTGGTGGTGCCGGCTATGATTATATCGCCCACGCGCAGCGTGCCGTTCTGGACGAGCACGGTGGCGACCGCGCCGCGGCCTTTGTCAAGCCGCGCTTCGACGATGGCGCCCTTTGCCTGGCGGGCGGGATTGGCTTTGAGTTCCATCATCTCGGCCGAAAGAATGATCATTTCGAGCAGTTTGTCTATGTTCTGGTGCTTGACAGCCGATATGGGCACGCATATGGTGTCGCCGCCCCATTCTTCGGGAAGCAGGTCGTATTTGGTGAGCTCTTCCTTGACGCGTTCGGGATCGGCGCCTGGTTTGTCGATCTTGTTGATGGCGACGATTATGTTCACGCCCGCCGCTTTGGCGTGGTTGATCGCTTCGATCGTCTGCGGCATAATGCCGTCGTCGGCGGCGACCACGAGCACGGCGATATCGGTCATATTGGCGCCGCGGGCGCGCATCGCGGTGAACGCCTCGTGGCCGGGGGTATCAAGGAACGTGATATCGCTGCCGTTGATCTGCACGCTGTAAGCGCCGATCGCCTGGGTGATGCCGCCCGCTTCGCCCTTGGTGACCTGGGTGTTGCGGATTGCGTCGAGCAGCGAGGTCTTGCCGTGGTCGACGTGGCCCATGACCACCACGACCGGAGGACGCGCGACGAGCTGTTCTTCGGTATCGGCTTTTTCTTCGCCGAACAGGCGGTCTTCGAGCGAGACTACCACTTTCTTTTCGACTTTTATCTTGAATTCGTCGGCGACGAGGTAGGCGGTGTCGTAATCTATGACGTCCGAAACGCTCGCCATAACGCCCATGGTCATAAGCTTTTTGATGACTTCCGGCGCGGATATCTTCATTTCCTTGGCGAGTTCGCCTACGGAGATCTCGTCGGGAACGGCGATCTTGAGCTGAACGGGCTTGGGCTGCTGCTTGGGCTTGTTCCTGTCGCCGAAACGGCGCTTGTCGCCGCGGGACTGTTCCTGCTGGACATCGCTGCGGTTCTTTTTCTTGATCTTGGTCTTGCCGCCGGAACGCACGTTGTCGGGCTCGGTGACGAATGAATCGAACTTTTCGTCGTATTTCGAAACGTCTATCGCCTGGGTGCCGCGGGTATCGACCACGCGCACGTCGGTCTTGGAACGCTTGGGCTGCTGTTTTTGCCCTTTGCCCTGCTCCGCTTTTTTGGGATTCATCGCCTCGCGGGCTTTGCGCAGTTCTTCCTTGCGCTTGGCTTCGGCTTCTTCCTCGGCCTTTTTCTTTGCGGCTTTCTTTTCGTCGTAAAGCTTGAAGAAAGCGGTGATATCGACCTGGTTGTTCTGGGTGTAGTATTCGAACACCACCGAAAGTTCATCCGGCTCGAGCGCGGTCATAGCGCTCTTGCCCGAAAAACCGTGGGCACCCAGCAGATCGACTATATCCTTGCTCTTTACGCCAAAATCCTTGGCGAGCGAATTGATTCGTATTTTTTCTTCTGCCATTCAGTTTTCCTCCGCTTGTTTGTTTTTTGCCTGCGTGAACATTCTGACGAAATTATCGTCGGTGACCGCTGCGCAGGCGCATATGCCGCAGCCGAAAGCGGCTCCCAGCCGCGAACGGCTGTATTCCGTACAGACGGCGGGTACGTTGTGAAACGCGGTCTTATCGGTCATTTTTTTGAGTGTGGGCGCCGAAACGTCGCACGCGATTATCACGAGCTTTGCCTTGCCGTACCGCACCGATTCCATACACGGTCCGGTCCCGCATACGAGCCTGCCCGCCTTGCGCGCGAGGCACAGCGACATAAGCGCTTTGTCGTTATTCATATTCCGCCGCCGTCCGTTCGAGCTGGGCGTAGACTTCGTCCGCCACGGCGCAGCCGAACGCTTTGTCCAGCCGCTTTTGTTTGCGGCACTTGGCAAAGCACTGTGCGTCGCCGCAAATATACGCGCCGCGCCCGTTGAGCTTGCCGGTATTATCGAGTCTTATTTCGCCGTCGACGCATCTTACCACGCGGATAAGCTCGCGCTTGGGTTTCATTTCGCCGCAGCCCACGCATTTGCGCATGGGGATCTTTTTCGGTGTCTGCGCCATACGCTTACACTCCTTTAATCTGAAAACGCGTTTGCGTTATTCCTGCTCTTCTTCCGGCGCGGGGAGCGAGCCGGATTTGATGTCGATCTTGAGCCCGGTGAGGCGGGCGGCGAGGCGCGCGTTCTGGCCTTCCCTGCCTATGGCGAGCGAAAGCTGATCTTCGTCGACTAACACGCGGTAGGTGCGGTCGCCCTCGGGGAGCTTGATGACTTCCTTGACCGTCGCGGGCGCGAGCGCCGCGGCGATGAATTCCTCGTTGGTTTCGGAATATTTGATGATATCGATCTTTTCGCCGTTGAGTTCGTTGGTGACGGCGTTCTTGCGCGCGCCGCGCGGACCTATGCAGGTACCGATGGGGTCGACGTTGGGGTCGTTGGAAGCCACGGCGATCTTGGTGCGCGAGCCGGGTTCGCGGGCGATGGCTTTGATCTCGACCACGCCCTGCGCCACCTCGGGGACCTCAAGTTCGAATAGGCGCTTGACGAGCCCGGGATGCACGCGGCTGAGCGAAACGCTGGGGCCGCGCATTCCGCGCCTGACTTCGGTGACGTAGACCTTGATGCGGTCGCCCGGGACGTAGGATTCGCCGGGGATCTGGTCGTTGCGGAAGATGGTCATACGGTTTTTGCCGAGTTCGAGCACCGCGTTGCCGGTGACGGGATCGACCACCTCGACTACCGCCGAAACTATGGATTCTTTCTTTTCTTCGTATTCGCGTTCGAGCTTTTCGCGCTCGGCGGTGCGGATCGCCTGTACTATGACCGATTTCGCCGCCTGGGCGGAGATCCTGCCGAATTCCTTGGTCTTTACTTCTATTTCGTAAAGGTCGCCGACGGAATACTTTTTGGATTTCTGGCGCGCCTGCTCGAGCGATATCTCGGTCTTGTCGTCTTCGACCGCGTCGACTACGGTGAGCTGGCGGTAAAGCTTGAGCTCTTTTTTGTCGAAATCCATTTTGACTCTGGCGTTTATAAGTCCGCCGCTGTCTTTTTTATAGGCGGAAATGAGCGCCGCTTCGATCTTTTCGGCGAGAGTTTCGCGCGGGATGCTCTTTTCTTTGGAAAGCGCCTCGAGCGCTTCGAAAAATTCCTTGTTCATCTTTGATGATCTCCTCCTTTTTTATCCCAGTATCGCCGTTGCTTTGGCGATGTTTTTGATTTCAATTTCGTTTCCGCTTATCACCAGCGTCTCTTCGCCGAGCGAAGTTATTACGCCGCGTAACTCCTTTGCGCCGGAAAGCGCGCGGAACAGCTTAAGCTCGCATTCCCAGCCGTTTTTCACGGCTGTTTCGTAATGGTAACGCGTTCTCAGCACGCGGGTGAGCCCCGCCGAAGACACCTCCAGCACATACGCGCCCTCTATCGGGTCGAGCTCGTCGATGATGGGCTCGATTATGGCGTTGGCTTCTTCGCAGTCGGACATAGACATATTCTCGCCCCGGTCGAGCTCGAAGACCAGGTTCCATACGTTCGCTTCTTTTTCGTATCTCACGTCCCACACCGTAAAGCCGGCTGAAACGAGCGCGGGTTCGACCGCTTCTCGGGAAACGGATGCCACGTTCTTTTTCATATATACTCCGTATAATCAAAATTTAAGAGTGGGCGCGGACCCACTCTTACTTTACTCTGTGTGCATTATAGCATATAAATACGCCGAATGCAATAGTTTTTGCAAAAAAGGCGGCGTTTTGCGCAAAAAATTCCCCGCGGGCGGAATGTTTTTCCGCCCGCGGGCGTGATTTTTGTTATTGCGGGACTTATTCGCCGTTAAAGAGATCGGGCGGATCATCCGTTGAATTCAGGTAAGTACGCGTCACCGTATATTCGGCGTTGCGATCGCTTTACGCCATTTATTCCAGCTCGACGAAAAGCTTTATGGCCGTACTGTAGTTGTCTGTGGCGTCGTTTCCGTCGGATTGCTTGAAATACACATAGTAGATAATACCGTAACTGCCGTCTTTAAGCTTGGCAAAATAATCTGCAGCTATTTCATAATTGTATTTCTTCCCATTCACGGCAAGTTTATTTGCATAATCAGCGGCATAATCGTCAACAGCTTTTCTGCAACTTGCCGTATCGTAAGAAATACGTTCCGTTCCATCAAGCATATGGCAGTCTGCCCGAGAAAATCTTATTATTTGCCCGTTTTTGCTGCTTACCGATATCTTGAACATATCAAACACTGCAAATCCGTTCATTACTCTGTGATAAACAAAATTATAGCAGCCAAAAGAGTCGGTATAGTTTCTTTCGTTGAAACGGTCGTGCGTGTATTCGCCTGAATCGTCCGCCTCTTTGAGCGCAGAGTCGGATATATCCCGGCACGCTTCATACGTCATTTCTCCTTTTTCCGCGTCATTATACATAAAAGAATAGTAAACGACCTCACCGTATGCCCGGTCAACGAAGAAATAAAGGGCTCCATTTTCTAAATCGCACTTATACTCGTCACAGTCACCGTTGTAA
>JAFRPL010000002.1 GCA_017429165.1 Clostridia bacterium | reverse complement strand
GGGCTTATCCAAACAGAATGCCAAATTGAACATGATGTTCGCTTTGGCGAATCTCTATCTGGCTGGCAAGCGGGGCTTGGCGGCCTGATTGTCATGCCATAAAACGGATACAATAAGCATAGAAACTGTCATTTTCCGCTGGCGTATGTCGGCGGCTCTTTTTTGCCCTATTATGCGGTGTTTCCTTAGTCAGCTGGACAGTGGAAAATTTTCTGCGTCTGGAAATGGCAAAAGAGCGCAAAAGCTCTGCGGGAAACACGAAAAAACATCAGAAAAAGTGCGCAAGAGAAAACTCTATGCCACATTTGAGGCTTTTTCAGATTCCGCTGGCTTCTGAACGCTCCGGATTATTTGCGTTATGGAATTTTCAGGCCGGAAAGCCATAAAGACAAAAATATGTCGGCGCAGATAACGCATGAGATTCGCTTCCGATATTCTATCGCCCGCCGGAGTGCGCTGATAACGCAGTTGCGCTCTGAGTTCCGGCGTGTCAAATTCGACGGACAATATCTGAAGGATACCCATAGCGATAGAGGAAATGAAAGCGTAGAGTTCCGTGGCTCGAACCGTTTTGAGAATCCGTTCGCGGTCTTTGGGAGAGGTCACGCTCTCCAGCGGAAGGGGTTCCTCCTTTTTACGAAAACGGTTCAGCAAGGGCATGGACTTGCTCCAGAAATGATAAGAGAACGCGCCGATTTGCTGTTTCAACTCTCGGAACATGCGCTCCACGCCGGAACGACACAGATAGAGACGGATGATATCCGTGGCGGAGAGGGATAAATCTGTACTGACAAGGATGAAGCGGCTTTCGCCCTCCCGGACGAGGACAAAGCGGAGTTTCTGATAGAGTCCCTTTCCCCAGAGCAAATCAAGGGAAAAATATTCCATATCCCTGTCACTTCCGTTGATTTTCAGCGGTTCCTTTTGAAATTTCGTCCGTTTGGTCTCGAAAAATTCCCAGAGCCTGACTTTATCCCCTTTTTTGCGGGGGCGTCCCGACCGTCCGGGACAGCGTTCCGGAGCCTCCGTCCACGCGATGGCGTTCCGTTTCATTCTCGAAATGATGTCCGCCCGACCGGAATGCGCGGCGTTATGGGCGTTGAGAATGACAAGAGCCTCCACAGAGGGGTAGAGCCGGTCCAACAGGAGAAAAGCGGAGCCGAACGCAGCGGCGCAAAAGCAGGCCTCGGAAACCAGCCGCACGACATGGGACCCCCCGGTTTCCTCCGATTCCCCCCAGTCCGCCGTCTCGCGCAGGCCGTCGTGAAGACGCAAACGCAGGGGCAAACAAGCCGTTTTTTCCGCTGTTCCTATTAAAATTCCCACGCACCCCCACAAATGCCCATAAATATAGGAGGCTTTGCTTTGCGTTTCCGATTCCTGCCTGAGCCGTTTTACTCCCGGCATTTTCCGCCCTTCTTTGGATTGTTTTGTGCCGTCGCCAATCAGAACGACCCGTCCCCGATACCTCCACAGCGGCGCCTGCCGCGCTACAATCCCCAGCCACGCGGTCTGTAAAGAAGCGAGGCTCCATGACGAGGCGCGAAAAAAGCGCATCATGCTCTCGTAGCATTCCGGCCTGAGCGCGAGGTCCCGGACGACGCTGGTAACGCCCAGCTTATCCGCTCTTATCATGATTCCTACTGCCAGAACGATAAGCCATCCGTAAGCGGCCTTGTGTGAGAACTCCTTCCGGAAGCCTTCTAAAATTTCCTCAATTCGATTCCACATTGCTCTTGCAAACCGCGAGCAGTTACGCTATGATAACGGCAGTAGCCCTCTGCGGTTGGGATTCCTTTCTTTGAGTTTGACACCTTAAAGATACCATATAACCGCGTTGAGGGCTACCTCTTTTTTTCGTCAAAAACTTTCCACTGTCCAGTCTAAAAGAGCGGATATTCATAAAGCCGTTATCGGAACTTTTATCAATATCTTCTTCTTCGGTCGTCATCTCGACGTATCAATGATTTTATGACACTTCCAATTTACCGACGCGGCGGTCGCAAAGGGCGTCAACAACGTCTGGGACGATGATTACGTTTATTATATGAACGCGTGGATTCAAGCGGTAATTTGGCTTTATAAAACGGGCCAGCTTACCAATCCCGTGGAGGACTGCGCGGAAGAACTCATGTGGGTTTTCAACTGTCTGAAAGGGGAAAGCCACTCAAGCATTGACGAGTGTACGGCGGGTTCCGAAACCTCGTTCCGCGACACCGTGCAGTATATTTTCACGCTTGGCCCGGAGACATGGGGGCTTGCTGACGTTTACCTGTACGAGTTCACGGGCGCGGGCAACGAAAGCTATCCCCCGGAACTGATTCAAAGCGTGGTTATCGGCAATGTGGAGCATAGCTCCACGCCGGAGAGTTATAGCTTAACCGTAAAGAAAGTGGACGCGACCAACACCTCCCTCGGACTTCCCGGAGCGGCTTTCCATATCGTAAAGCAGGGCAGTACGGAATCGTGGGATGTCGTGACCGGAAACGGCGGGACGTACACTTTGACCAACCTTTCGGCGGGAACTTACGCGATTACGGAGACTTCCGCGCCGGACGGCTATACCATCGACAACGCGGGGCCTGACTACGTTGTGTTGCCCAGCAATGGAGAAGCAAGCGTGACGAAAGTCTTTACCGATACGCCAACCGTAACCGTGAGGGGAAGTATCCGTAAGGTTGACCGCGACAACCCGTCAAGGGGTCTGGCGGGCGCGACCATCGCCATTCAGGGCGTGGACAATTCGTTTTATGGAGAATATCAAACGGGCGCGGGCGGCGCTTTGGAGGGGCTTACATGGAGTTCCCTGACGCCCGGAACGTACCGTGCGTGGGAGATTGCCGCGCCGGAGGGATACAGCCTTGACCCGTCCGACGTGAAAACTTTCCGCATCAGCGCGGAGACTCCCGAAGTGCAACTCGTTTTCAAGAACGACGCGAAGGTTAAAGTACGCTTAACCAAACTGGACGCTTCCGACAATCCTCTCGCGGGCGCGATTTTCAACGTGTTCCGCAACGGTCAGATTATCGCAACGGAAGCGACGGACGCCAACGGGCAGATTACGATAAGCGATGTCGAAACCGGAATGTACGCCTTTGTGGAGACATTCGCCCCGGACGGCTACGCGATTAACGACCAGCCCGTTATCGTCCACGTCAGTCAGGCCGACATCGAGGGCGGCGGCGTTATCAGCGTGACCGCAGTCGATAAGAGACTGCCTGACCTGACCATCCAGAAAAAGGACGCCGCAACCGGAGAGGTTGTCCCCAATACCGTGTTCGAGATTCAAGGCGTCCGCACGGGTTATCGTAAGGAAGTCGTAACCGGGAATGACGGTACGGCTACGCTGACCGGAATCCCCGTCGATTACTACGACGTGACGGAAAAGAACGTCCCCGCGCCCTACGTTGTGAGCAACGAGCCTACGCAGACCGTATGGCTTGGCGCGGGCGAACATCCGACGCTTGTATTTTCCAACCTTCAAGAGCCGAAGCTGTCCATTATGAAAATCGACGCGGAAACGTCAACGCCTATTCCGGGCGTCGTGTTCTCCGTGCAGGGAATCGACGTGGACTACTCGGCGGACTGGACAACCGGAGCGGACGGAAAATACGAGGCGCAAATCACGCCGGGAAGCTATCGCATTACCGAGACTTCCGTCCCCACGCCTTATGTTGTCTCCGCGAACAACGTGCGGACAGTCGCGCTCCGCGCCGGGTCGGAACAACAGCTTGTGTTTGAAAACCTGAAGAATCCGCTCCTGAACCTGACGAAAATTGACGCGCTGGACGGGCGAACGATACCGGGAACGGTATTCGCCGTACAGGGCGTTGACAACAGCTTTTCCGGCAACTGGACAACCGGAGCGGACGGGACGGTTTCGGAACGAATCGAACCCGGAACTTACCGTATCACGGAGGTTTCCGTCCCCGCGCCGTATTATCTGCCGGAGAACGAAGCTGACCGCGTAAAGACAATTTCTCTGCAACCGG